>NZ_JBFOLH020000015.1:0-110833 GCF_040829825.2 Leadbetterella sp. DM7
TTAAGTCCTAAAAGGCTCCAATCAATGAGACTGTTTTAAAATATCAAGTTCCAGCAACCACAAAAAACTGAACTGAAAGCGTATTTAAATAAAAGCAAATACGGTCAACTGTATTCAGGCATCGACAACTCGGAACTCTTAACTCTCCACTCTCCACTCTCCACCCGGAACTCTCTACCCGGAACTCTCCACTCGGAACTCTCCACTCGGAACTCTCTACTCAAAACCTGAACTTTTATATTATATTTTCAATTTTTACTGAAAATATAAAATTTTCTGTCTTTTTATTTGGAAATAAATTTTCAATAAATTAAACTTGTATCAGGTTAGCCGACCGGACACGAAAAGTTAACCCCTATACAACGTGCATAAATTAAAGAATAACCGGACTTACGTGCTTTTCCTGCTTGTTTCGGAGTATTATGGGAATGATACGCCACTAAAAAATTTTCCCGGTAAGGGGCAGCTCCCGGCAGGTTTCACCTGAAAGGTGCCGGGAGCCAAAAAATATTAAGTTGTATAGATTCACTTGAAATCGGATTAGTCTTAAAGTTTTTTAAGACTAATTTTTTTTGCATTTTCATTTCAATTCGTTTACTTTGTATTTAAAAGTACTTTTAATACTATTATCATGACAAAGCACCAAACGAGTATTGCGCTATTTGCAACGGCAACCCTTCTTTTACTGATTCCCCTGCTGGCTATGCAGTTTACGCAGGAGGTTAACTGGACCCCTGCTGATTTTATGGTAGCAGGAGTTCTGCTGTACGGTACGGCCATTGCCTGTGATTTCACTTTGCGGAAAACAAAAAACAAAAACACCGCGCTCATTCTGTGCGGTGTTATCCTGGTTTTCCTGGTAGTGATCTGGGCAGAGCTGGCAGTAGGGATTTTCCACTGAGGGGAATCCCCGTTCCGGTAAAATTATCCTCAGCAGCCGGCCGGTCCGGAGAAACCTTATTCCCCCTGCCCTTCCGGAAAGTACCAGGACAGGACAGGGGGATTTTGTTTATTTAATGCTGATGGCTACACCTCCGCCCGGCGCCAGAACCGGGCTCAGCACCGTTTTCGAGGTAACTTCCACAGTCCGGATCTTATAGGTCATGGGGTTGGTCTCCCAATGCGTGTCTTTGGCATCTTCGTAAATGATGGCTGTAAATTTACGCCCTGCAGGAAGAAAGCCCAGGTCGATTTTCGCTGTCCGGCCGTTTTCATCGGTTATACCGCCCACAAACCACTCCGCTTTCCCTTTGGCTTTACGGGCAATGGTAATATAGTCTCCGGGCTCTGCTTCCAGGATGTGGGTCTCGTCCCAATCCACGGCCACATCTTTAATAAACCGGAATGCATCCGGGAAACGTTCGTAATTTTCAACCAGGTCAGCAGCCATCTGCAGCGGGCTGTACATGGTAACGTACAGCGCCAGCTGCTTCACCAGGGTAGTGTGTACCCGGTTGTTATTATCGGGGTTATAATAGTCAAACGTAAGCTGGAAAATGCCCGGCGTATAATCCATAGGCCCGCCCACCAGGCGTGTAAACGGCAGGATGGTGGTGTGATCCGGCGCCGAGCCGCCCAAAGCTTCAAATTCTGTTCCCCGGGCCGACTCCTGGGCCAGCCAGTTGGGATAGGTACGGCAAAGCCCGGTAGGCCTGACCGCCTCGTGCGAGTTCACCATGATGTGATGCTTAGCCGCTTCTTTCACCACACGCAGGTAATGCGAGGCCATCCACTGTCCGCTTCTCCATTCTCCCCGCGGAATAGGATATCCCACATAACCCGTTTTCACCGCATTGTACCGGTTATCGTTCATGAATGTAAACGCCTCCCCCATCCGTCTTTCATAATTGGTGGCCGCCGCTGAGGTTTCGTGGTGCATCATCAGCCTTACGCCCTTGCTTTGGGCGTAATCCCGCAGGTAAGCCAGGTCAAAATCGGGGTAAGGCGTTACAAAATCAAACACGTCTTCTTTCCAGAGGCCGTACCAGTCTTCCCAGCCTTCGTTCCAGCCTTCTACCAGCACCTGGTCAAAGCCATGCTTTGCGGCAAAATCAATGTATTTTTTTACGTTTTCTGTCGTGGCACCGTGGGTTCCATTAGGGGTAAGGGCCGAATAATCGGTTTTGCCCAGCTTGGTGTTTGTTTCGTTGGTGTATGCCCAGGTAGAGCCTTTTACAAACATCTCCCACCAGACTCCTACGTATTTGACGGGTTTTATCCAGTCGGTGGTTTCCAGCGCACAGGGCTCATTGAGGTTCAGGATGGTATTGGAGGCCAGGATGTCGCGGGCATCGTCGCTCACCAGCACAGTACGCCAGGGCGTGGTAAACCCGGTCTGTATATAGGCTTTGTTGCCTACGGCATCGGGCGTCAGGTGCACTTTAAACTTCCTGTCGTTCAGCTCCAGGCTCATGGCCGGGTAATCTACCAGGGCCGCCTCGTGAATATTGATGTACAGGTTGTCCGGGCTTTTCATCATCAGCGGGCTCTGCACAGAAAACACGCCCTTATTCTCATACAACGGGTAATTTTCACCTACCGTCAGCGTACGCGTCTTTAACCGGGGAATGATCTCTGAAATAAGCGTGGTACTGGTCCGGTATTCTTCCGTATTGTAATCTCCCGGCAGCCAGAATGCCTTGTGGTCGCCGGCCAGGCTGAATTCGGTCAGCTCATCCTGTATAATAAAGTAATTCAGGTTCTTTTGTTTCGGAAATTCATAGCGGAAGCCCAGCCCGTCGTCAAAAAGCCGGAAACGCAGCAGGATCTCCGTAGCCCGCTTTTCCTGGTATAACGTTACCTCCAATTCATTATAGTGGTTCCTGATGCGGCTCGACTGCCCCCACACCGGCACCCATGAATCATTGACCGAGCTCACCCGGGTTCCGGTCATTGTAAAACCGTCACGGAGAGAGATGCTGTCGTTGGCGATCACAATCCCCAGCTTACCGGGCAGGATCACCGGCTTCCCTTTAAAAGTAAGCGCATAGACGGGTGTTCCTTTCTGATCCAGCGAAAACGTTAATTCGAGATCTCCGTCAGGAGATTTGAGGGTTTCCCGGGCAGACAATCCCAACACGTTCATCCACAGGAGCAAACCGAAAAAGTACTTCATAGCAAGCAGGTTAAAAAAATTGAATAATTTCAAGTAGCGAAAGTACTTTATCAAGACTACACAAAACGACCCTCCAAATCTCCTGCACGTCCGTCTTTTGGAAAACGGCACCCGTTAATCTTCTCCTGAAAACTTCTGTAAAACCTTTCCCATCCGTATATTTGGTAACTCAAACCAGCATATAGCTCACAGCTCATCACTCATAGCTAAAAAACCCATGTATAAGATCATCCTGATGATTGACTTTGCGGAAGAATACAGCAAAGAACTTTTGAAAGGAATAGCCCGGTATTCCAAAGAGCACGGCCCCTGGGTATTTTGCCGTATGCCTCTTTTTCAGCGTGAAACCAAGGGCATGGACGGCATCCTGGAATGGGCCCTGGAATGGGGTGCCGACGGGATCATCGGGCAGCTGTACAATGATCCGCGTGTAGCTTCCTTTATTGAAGCCGGCATACCCATCATTGCACAGGACTTTAAAGAGCGCTTCACGGAAATCCCCAACATCACCGGCGACCACAAGGAGGCCGGCAAAATGGGAGCCGAGTATTTCCTGAAAAAGGGATTCAAGCAATTTGCCTTTTACGGCTTTAAAAATATCGTATGGTCAAGAGAAAGGGCGGAAGGCTACGAAGAACGGATCAACAAAGCGGGCTACAAAGTACATTATTTTGAAAATGACAACTCCGACAACATCTGGTATTACCGGCCCAGTGCCCTGAGCCAGTGGCTGAAGTCGCTGCCCAAACCCATAGCCCTCATGGCCTGTGACGATAACCAGGGCCAGCACATTACCGAGGCCTGCCGCCACTCGGGCATCTCTATCCCGCAGGAAGTGGCCGTGCTGGGCGTGGATAACGACGAAATGGTCTGTGAGTTCTCTGATCCGCCCCTTTCCAGCATAGCCCAGGATGCCGAAAACGGCGGGTACCAGGCAGCGCGCCTGCTGGAGCACATGATCAGGAACGGCACCTCTGATTTCTATGATATCGTGGTTAAGCCTACCCAGATCATCACCCGGCAGTCGTCTGATATTTATGCTACCCATGATGAGCACATCTCCGATGTGCTGAAGTTCATTCACCAGAACCTGGAAAAGCCCATCCAGGTAAATGATGTGGTGAGACAGGTACCGCTCTCGCGCCGTACGCTGGAAAAACGCTTCCAGGAAATTACCGGTTTCCCGGTATACAAATACATTTTTAACCTGAGAATGGAAAAGCTGACGGCCCGTCTACTGGAAACCGATATGAATGTATTCGAAATCGCTATGGAGCTGGGCATGAACGACACCAAAAACCTCTCGCGCCAGTTTAAGCAAATGAAGGGGTGCACTCCAAGTGAGTACAGGAAACAATTTACGCTCAAATGAAAGAGATTAAGCTGTGTATAAACGCTTCGTTAACCGTAAACTCATCGAAAAGCTTCGTTATTATTGACTGAAAGCTGAAATAAGCTACAGCCAGGTGTATCCGTCGGGGTATTCCTGCGCGATTATTTCACGAAGACCATCGGAAAAGTCTTGGACAGATTTTCGTATTTCAACACAACAAAATACTTACCTGATAAATTATACGACCTCAAATCCAGCATTCTGGGATAAGAGATGACATCGTAATGTGTTTTATAAATCTCCCGACCTGTTATATCGTGTATAAACACCTCCAGGTTCTGCCTCTCCCCATCTGACGTAATCTTTATCAAACCATCTGAAACCGGATTGGGGTAAATGCTAAAGCCTGTAAGCGTATTACTCCCATCTACAAGAAACTCATCGGAAAATCCCGAAATACATTTCAATGCCCCCCCATTCAGCTTTGTATAGGCATGCTCCGCCTGAACTCTGTAAACCCCGGGCTGCTCTAAATGGAAATACTCTCCGACTCCTCCGCTGACTATACTTCCGTTAAGACTCCAGTTAAATGAGTCTTGATCTAAAGCATTCTCAGCATGAAGATAAAAAGGGCCTGCTGTCATAATTGTTGGAGAAGGCGGTGTAGGAAAAAACTTATAATTCACTACATCAGAAACCGGACTCGGACAGTTAGGTAAACTGTAGAGTGTAGTTGTTATGGGCTCATCCAGGTTCCTGTTTAAAATAATCTCACTGGAAGTTTCTCCGGTACTCCATTGTATACTTCCCCCCTGCACATTGGTTATAGCTACACGAATAGAATTACCTTCACACTCATTGCCATCACTATTAATAAACGTCAAAGTAGGCTTCAAAGGGGGCTTAACAAAATTCACACGTGTATTAGGACTACTTGCTGAATAACAATTTTGAGCAGACCTGTAGGTAGCAGCATAACTACCCTCATTGGATACCGTTATATTGTTCCCGATATACCCTGAATTCCAATGTACTTCGTATTTGGATGATGCAACCTGTAAAGGAAGAGTTTTGCCCTCACAACCCAGCAAACCTTCAGGAGCTGTTATAACGGGTACAGCAGGAAACACATCTCCTACATTAATTGCATTTGTCTGGTATATATTTCCGTAAGCATCTCTGGCAAAAAACTGGTAAGAACCTTCCCGGGCTTCTAGTGAACTTCCCCTGTTGCCGTTATTCCAATAGTAATCACTGAATTGACGATTTGTACTGAGGCGCACGGTAGATCCTGAACAGCTGTGTTGCAGTTTAACAATATCCTCGGATAAAACAGGAGAAGATGAGACAAAAAAATTATCTGTAAGTGATCCATTCCAGGCCGTAGCCAATTGTGAAAGCCCCATACTCCCTGAGGTATTCTGAAAATGTGCACCGTCGTAGCGAGCAGGCTGAATATTGTCAGTTTCGGGTCCCCCCCATACTCCGGTAACATTCGCAATAAGCCTGTTCTGCGCTTCTATAACAGCCTGACTTTTCGCCTGATTAATTAATGATACCCTGGACACCACCCAGGGTATAACTGCATTAATATCTGCCCTGGATTTATCAATCACACTTTTGATATTATCATAATATTGCGCCTGTGACGACCCTATCACGGTGTCAAATTCTCCCTGGTGCCATAAAACACTCCTGATTCCAAATAGCTTATTTATTGACTGAAGTGTTATTTTAAACGGCAAATAAGGTATTCGAGGATCATATAAAGCAGATCCACCATTGATTGACATTTGCCAGTCTCTGGATGAAGTACCCGTAGTGGCAGCATTGAAGAATAAGATGGGAACGTTAAGTCGCGAGGCCAGCATATCCCCAAGCTCTCCATAACACCAGGGTGTAACTCCTGAGGGCCCGATATTTGTATTTGCGTTAATTTTAGTGAATGCAATATTACTAAAGAAGTCAGGTAAATTTTCGTAACGATCTATATACTCATTGTAATAATTGGGCTGAAAAGCATTTACCCTGTCATCAGTGGCTCCCTTCGCATTAGGATTTGATCCATCTCCCTGAGCGTTCGACTGACCGGCTATTACAAAAACCTCTCCTATTCCTACTCTCTCTACCGTACCTGAAAACAGAACGTTTTCTCCCCTGATACCTCTTACTTCTAACCTGTACCACCCACCTGCACTCTGAATTTTACCAGAAAAAGCCTTTCCTGCTACTTCAGAATCTATAGTGGTCCATGAAGTAGAAACACCTTGTCCGGTACTTCTGGCAATTAAACGGGCTTCTACTCTATCACATTCCTGCTTCACATTCCCGTAAATATGAACATTGCCCGTATTATTGTTATTTCTCTGAAAAACAGACCTCTCTACCGGGAACTGAATACTCAACTGAGCATAAGAACAGGTGCAAATACACAAGAAAAAGAATATTGAAGTAATCTCTTTATAGATTAAGTTCATAATTAAAGCCCGTTTTATATCTCTATAAACTGTTTTAAAAATCTTTGATCGTTTTCAAAAAATAACTGCCGGTCATTTACTCCGCATGTAAGCATGGTAATTCTTTCAATTCCCATGTCAAAAGTAAATCCGGTCTATTCTTCCGGATCTATGCCGCAGTTTTGAATACGTTAGGATCCACTATTCCTAAACCAATAATTCCTACCTGGCCTGAAAGTTTGCAAATATAACACCCACCCGTGGTGCATTCTCCAATGAGATTAATTTTTAATTCTAAATTACGGTCATCCAACTAAAATCTAAAAACACTCAAAATAGGGCATAAACAGGCGCTTAAGGGCATTTTTGCCAGGTTTTAAAAAATTACCCCTCTTGTTTTGGAGAATAAATTTAGTTGTACTATCCCAATTATAGGTTATAGCTACCCTAAATTGAATGGCAGTGAAAAAAAATATTTGATCCTGTTTTTTGCTCATACCCTGTGGTGTAATCTGTTCTGTGGCCTGTTAAAGGAAAATAAAGAAAAAATACTCCCGGGTGAGATAATAGGCTTACTGCCTGCATTTGCAGCTAAAAAAGAAACCCTTACCGGGTAGTACATTCAGAGTGATACAGCCGGAAATGAGTTAGCCGCTGATTATATGTTGAGTAACCGGGCATTTCAAACCGAATCGCTGATGATTTGCCTGTTACTCATTGCAAACCGTTTAACACTTTTTTTCTTTTAGCTGATAGGTCAAAGCAGAATTAATATAGGCCCATTTACAGAACTCTGATAACTTCATTGCTCGAATAAACCTCATAGTTCTTCAAGCCGTTATATACCAACACCTTAACCTTATATAATCCATGAGGTATATTAATCATATTCAGGTCCGTATATCCTCCCACACCCCCTTTGACAAAATTTCTCCCAATATGAGAATTTTGGTAAAATGGATAATAATAGGCCTTACCCTCATTATGTTCCAAAGCCAGGTAAGCTCCTGACAAATTATGGTTTTTAAACCTCAGGTCTTTTAATTTTACAAACAGCATTCTATCATAAAATACCGTTTTACCATACCGCCTGTAAACACTATCTGTTTTAACATCTAACTGTACTTCCCCGGCATCATTACTTCCCAAATCTACCTGTTGCAGTACATTATTATTAAACTTTAAAAGTTTCTTTTCATAGACCTCTGCCAATGACTTTACAATGGTTCTGTCATCCCCCTGATAATAATACACTCCTCTTTTGAAATTAATAAAATTATTCTCAGTACAAACCAAAAGTTTCTTATAATAATTGTTGTAGGCTACTTTATGGACCGCTAAGTAGGAGTAAATATTAAAGCTCAAAGCTGCAAAAACCATAAGAAAACCTATATATCTGATAGTGCGGAAATTTATAGTATTAAACAGAATTGATACAAAAGTAATCAGGGCAAAAAGTGAATAGAACCTATATCTGTCTACAAATGCCTCTTTCAGTTCATTGAAGTTATTTATCCTGCCATGTGCGATTGCGAGTAATGTTCCTAAAAAGAAAATATAAACAGCCCACAAATACACATTATTTGTTTTTTTCTCTTCTTTCTTAAAAAAGGAAAGATAAAAGAGAAGAAGTGTAACCGCTAATATAACTGTTCCGGTCACTGTGGGAATAACAGTCCAATCATCATTAATAAAAGAAAATGCTCCAACCAGCCTTATAAATCCCAACATTTTAGCCAAAAGTCCCTCTACTCCCCAATGCACTTCTTCTAAATATGTTGCCCTCTGATAATCAATAAAGAAGACACCAATAATAAGAAGTGTAAAACCTGCAAAAATAAGCGCCTTCCGGTAGTGTTTAAAATATATCAGAAGCAAAATATACGAGAAAAAACTGATGATTCCATTTCCAAAACTAAAAAGAGCTATACTACAAAAAATAAAAATTAAGCTTAGTTTTACCCCTGAAATACTTCCGTTTTTTTCAAATAAAAGCAAGCCCGCGATACTAAAAAATACTACGGGGCCGTAGTTGGCGGAAACATGAGCCCAATTAATAGCCGTAAAATAAGAATTTGAGAATAAAAATAAAGCAAGAATCAAAACGATAAGAGGTGTAAAGGCTCCTCTATTCAAAAACTTAACAACAATTAAAAATGAAAACAGGATAAACAGGTTGTTAATAAACGTGATAGTATGCAGGTTAATATACCCAAACAACAAATAGTATATCAGTACCTCCACTCTCAAATTAAAAAGCCTGTGGTCAGAGTGAAATTCAAAAAAAATCTTTAACTTTTCCTGTATACCATTATTTTCAATAAGCCTGCGGAGGAAATTTACAGGCGTATCAAAGTCATCCAGATAAGGAAAGTCATAAGTATATTTACAGTTAAAAAGAAAAAAGACCAAAATAACAAGGGATACAACCAAATACAGAACCTTACCTGCCCAACCGCTTATTCTCATCTAAATATATATTTTCATCCTACATCTTCTCCGGCACTTCTATACCCAAAAGCCCCACACTGTTTTTAACGATACTCATCCTCCAAAAGTCAGATAGCAATTAAATTACTAATTAAAGGAATAAAACTACTACTATTGTTGTAATAGTCCCTGCTTTTTCTTCTTTGCTTCCTTTTTCTTTTGTTAAATAAGTCTCCAACAAGTGCCGCCTCCTTACTGCGCCCCTTCATCCTCTGCATTGAGCTGCTCCAAAAGATGCCTGAAATACTGCTCCAGGAATACCGATATTTTTTCCTGTACCTCCTGTTCTTTCATGGCTGCCAGCAACTCATCAAGCTCCTCGGAGCTCAATGAATTGCTGATTAGCTTTTCCATCAATATTTCGGAACGGGAGGGCTGCATAATTTATTCCTGTAATCCGCTTTTATCCGAAATAAACGCCCGTGTGCTCACCAGGTAGCTTCCGCCGGAAGGGTTCCTGTACTTCAGGTCCACGTAGAAACCGTAGTATCCTTTCTCCGGGTTGGGCACCGGTACTTTCAGCACATCGCCGTCGGTGAGCTTTACCCGTGTTTTCTGCCAGAAATTGTTCCGGAAATCTTTGTCTGACGAGCTGGTATACCACAGGGAGGCTTCCATGAGCCCTTCTTTCGGCGCCTGTATGCTCAGCTCTGTTCCGGCAGACGAAGACTGTGCTGACCAGCCCAGCACGGGATAAGGCTTATTCTGCAGGGTGGTGGCAAAAAATCCGTTAAGCGCCTGGAAAGCCTGCTCTCCGCCGCCCAGGTCGTGCCCGGCGTTAGGAACCAGGTGGATCATGTTTTTCCCGGGAATATCGTTCCACGAAAACTTAATGGCATCCAGCGTCCAGTACTCGTCGTTGGTGCCGATAAAGATCATTTTGGGGATGGTCAGATTGGCCCGGTACGAATACGGATCGATCATAGCCTGCAGGGCTTTTCCGTCGGCCGAGCCGATATCCTGGGCAATGCCCAGCTTGGTATAATCTTCGATCTGCACGCTGTAATCGCCATAGGTCTTGTACTGGTAATTCAGGGTGGCAGGCATATTCAGCATATCAATCACCATAGGAGCAATAGCCACTACGCGGGCGTCATCAATGGCCGAAGACAGCCAGGTGGTCCAGCCCCGCTTGGAGGCCCCGCCCACCACAAAACGGTTGATGGTGCCCGAGGTTTTCTGCTTCACCAGCTCCTGGATGGCATCCATTCCTCTTACGGCCGACTTCACCATCGGGAACAGCAACGGCCAGGTATAATCTTTGTCGTTCTTAAACTGGTGCAGGGTGTAGGAGATCAGCTGGTCTTCTGTCATTTTGCCGATGATCGGCTGATTAGGCACCTGCTTGATGATAGCCGTAACCGCCTTATTCTGTTTGGCTATCCCGGCCATGACCGGCCAGTACCCGTCTTGCGATGACCAGTTGGGCTCTCCGTCTTTCACCGATCCGCCGGTAATGAAAAGCAGGGCTCCGTCATAGGCAATGTTCTCCGGCACAAAAACCGTCAACTGGTGCTTCCAGGTAAATTCACGCCATTTCTGCGAAGTAAGGACCAGGTTATACCGGGTAACCCCGTCTTCGGTAAATGTATCGCGGATCTCCCAGCCGTAGGTGGTGTCACCGTTGTATATATAACTTTTCAGGGCGGTTTCAGGCGTAACCTCCACCTTTTTCACCGCCGGCTCAGCCGGGCCGCCCTTCTTTTTCTTTTGTGCCGTAATTACTCCCGGAACCAGCAGGAGCAGACATACCATTATTTTTGCTATTTTCATTTGAATTAAGGTTAGCAGCTTTCAGCCGCCAGTCCTTCACCGGGAAGGAAATGACAGCACAGCCTTTTGTTTACATTTTAATTATTGGTTATACTTTTATGCAGTAAGCAAAACTTATTTACGGTCTATCAGCTTTAACGACTCATTGATCAGTATTTCACCGGTTTCTTCGCCCAGGCTGGTCCGCGAGATATAATTATACTTCTCGAAACTGTTATAATCTACCCGGGTCAGCATATAGCCGAATGCATCGTTGGTCAGACCAAAGAGAAACGGATAACCGGTATTCATCTTTCTTTTCAGGTAATACCCGATGTTCGGAAGCGCCTCTCCGGGAATGGTCAGGATCCGTGCCGGGCCCAGCTCTATAAAGTTCTGTACGGTGCTGACCTTGTTGCCGTTGCTTAGCCGGTATCCCATCGGTGATTTTTCAAGGATATACTTCATCACAGGAGTCTCTACCGGGAACTCCACCGTCTGCGATCGCACCGATAGCACGGGTTGGGTTATTGCCTCGCTTTTGTCCACTATTTTCAGGGCCTCGCTGGCCAGCAGGGTTCCGATACGGATACACTCTTCCCAGGTATTTTCTTCCTTCTCCTGGCGGCGGTTATCGGCTGTGACCATCCCGCCCTGGGCTCCGTTAAAGAAAACGGCTATGCCGCCACCCTTATTTTCTATGGTTTCATAAAGCGGTCCGCAAAGATCCGGGCTCAGTATACCCCGTTTCGATCCGATCACTTCCGGATGAATGGCATAATTGACCAGGGTGCTGACGGGCTTACCTGTCTTTTTACTCCGGATCTGTATGACCCCGCAATGGGGATCATACAAATCAGGGGCGTAATAATTATAGGATATCCCTGCCGGAACCTTCCCATAGCCCACCTTCAGGTCTACCGGTTCCAGGTTCTTTTCTGCCTCGAGAATAGCCTCCGCGATCAGCGCGGTACATTTGTTGAGGTAGTCCATATCGGCGTAGCTCTTACCGTTGGCATCCGGAAAGGCATAGGCATCCGGAGCACTGTGGGTATGGGTGGCACCGATCAGGATATTTTCCGGTGGAATACTGCTTACCAGGGCCCGGGCTTTGTTGCCCAGAACCGCCGGCCACCCCAGGTTATCCAGGGAGACAAACGCCACCTTGGTTCCCCGGTATTCCAGCACCACGGCCCGTACAAACAGGTCACCTTTCTTCTGCGTAACCGGCGAGGGTGTTCCCACTCCTCCCGAAACCGCCAGCAAGGGGTCAGGCGTGATCTTTCTTACGGCGGCTCCGCCCCGCAGCGACTGCCCGTGTACAGACAGTACGGCCAGCAGGAGGAGAAACAGGCCGGTAATTTTTATCCGGTTCATCTTACCACGGTTTGCCGGTTCCCTGAATCACCCACGGTTTAGACCAGGCACTGTTGGATCCTTCGGGCCCGGAATAGGAAGTATTCTCCAGGTGGCCCATAGCCGTTTCGGCATTGGTCTTGTTGAGGTTTCTTTCATCCAGCATATAGAAGAACCGTACCGGCAGTACTTTTCTCAGGGCCTGCGGGCCGGCGGCAAGCTCGGGGTAGCCGGTGCGGCGGTAATCAAACCACGACTCGGCGGCGGCTGTCCAGCTCGAGATCCACTTCTGCTCCATCAGCTGCTTCAGCGTACCGTTGTACTTCACTTTATCACCGGCTATATACGCCGCATATCCGCCGGCTACGCCCCAGGTATCAAATGACGCCTTGATGGCGGCATTGTAATAGGTTTCGGCATTGCCTACCGCCCAACCCCGCTGCGCTGCCTCGGCCAGGATAAAATTCACCTCTGCCGCCGACATCAGCCGGGCTTTGAGCAGGTTTCCTTTGGCCTGCCGGTAAATATCGTTTAACCACGAAACATGCGGGTTATTGGCCGCCTGCTCAGCTGTAGGGCTCAGGTTGTACGTGGCTCCGCCCAGGATGCCCGGCGGCAGGCCTACATAATCCGGGTTGGTATTAATTTCCAGCCCCTGCACGCGCTGGCGCGAAACTATCCTTTTACCGTTCTCGATCTTGTCCACCACACCGGTCAGCGTAGTATCTAACACCAGCGGTATCTGCACTTTGGCCGCCCAAACCCCGATACGCGGGTCTTTCAGATCCTGCAGCTTATTCACCAGGGTAGCACACATCTTGATCCTCCTGAAAAAGCTTCCGCTGGCGTCATAGACAGCGTTAGCCGGCCAGGAGTCGGCATTGCTGTTGCCGGCAAAGCCCATGGCCGCATCATCAGCGGCAGCTGTGATAATCGGGTACTGGGCAGGGTTGCTCACAATTTTCTCAATCCCTGCTTTGGCCACATCCGGCTTTTTGGCAGAAATACGGTTATAATACCTCAGCATGAGCGAATTGGCCAGCTTTCTCCACTTCGCCGGGTTTCCTCCGTAGTACACATCGGCGCTACCGGTAGAGCTGGTATATTCGGCCGCACTTTTCGATAAAAGGGTATTGGCTTTTTCGAGATCAGCCAGGATGCCCGTATAAATGGCTTCCTGGGAGTCAAAAACCGGGAAAGTGTTGGCTCCGCCACCTTCAGCCCCTTTCAAAGCAGCCGAATACGGGGCGTCGCCCCACAAGTCGGCGATCAGACCGAAGATCATAGACTTCATTACCAGCGTTATCCCCTGGTGCAGCTCATAGCCCAGCTCTACCGAGCGGTCATGCACGTACTGGTTGTCGCGTAGAATAGAGTACCATTCTGACCACGACTGACTTCCGCCCCAATCGTAATCGTTATGGGCAGTAGACCAGCCGTCTTTCTGGGTATGTTGCATCAACCCGCCCATGATATCGTCAAAATTTAGCTTCGTCAGCTGCATTCCTGTTTCAGAAAGAACAGTAGACAGCACCAGGTTCGGGTTCGCCTTGTTCGGGTCTACTCCGTTCGGGTTCACGTTCAGCTCTGTCAGGTCATGACAGGAAAACAGGAACAGCGGGAAGAGCACCCACAAACTGACCTTTCTCAATGTGTATTTTTTCATGATCTTTAACAATTAAAATGTAATACCTAAACGGAAACCTATCGGCATAACCCAGGGTGTTACGTTATAACGCTCGATTCCCTGCTTAAACTGGGAAACTCCCCCCTGCACACTTGATTCCAGCTGATAGGCCATTTCAGGATCAATGTTGATCTTGGCCTTGGTCCAGAGAATGATATTCCGGCTGTACACCGCAAAATTCACATTCTGCATGCCCCAGCGCTTCACCAGGCCCGACGGAAGATCATAGCCCAGCGAGATCTCTCTCAGCTTAATGTAGGAAGCGTCATACAGGAAGGCCCGGGTGAACGACCAGGTGGTAGCGCCGGCAAACGGCAGTACGGCGGTTCCCGGACCGCCCAGGTTTTCTTTGTAAACCGGGTTGCCCTGGTCATCTTTCCCTGTTTCAATCACACCCGGCACAAAAACCCCGCCGTGCGGAAGCGTGTACGGTCCGTATTTGAACGGATAGCCGTTATAATCCGGTGTAGGACCACCTACCAGCGGGAAAACATTTCCGTTGATCCAGATCATCGTCTCCTTGTTGGCTACCAGGTAATCGCTCAGGGCCTGGCCTTCAAGCCCGTTCGGGTTGATCAGCTTATCCAGGAAGAGCTGCGAGCGTCCGTTCTCTTCTCCGTAACGATAGGTTTGCGACACAAAATCACCCCCGTTTCGCCAGTCAAAAGACATATTCAGGCTTATTCCCTTATAATTCAGGCTGGTCTGCAATCCCATAACAAATTTCGGGTTGAAATTCCCGATCTTGTTCTTGGTATTGATGGCATCGATCGACTGCCATTTCCCGGTAGCATCCAGGATAGGATACCCATAATATTTTGAATTCGGGTCTTTGACGGTCACAACCTCCGCATCATAAATATCGCCGATCTCATCCCCTACGTACGTCCAGGCACCTCCCCGGGCATCCGTCCATAGGGTATAATAGGGCAGCTCATCCGAAAGCTCCACAATGCGGGTCCGGTTGCGGGTCCAGTTGGCATTGATATCCCAGCGGAAGTTTTTATTGGAAACCGGTGTTCCGCCCAGGCTCAGCTCCCAGCCTTTGCTGGTCAGCAAACCGGCATTCACGTTTTTCGTGATGTATCCCGACGAAGGTGGCAGCTTGGCGCTGAGAATCTGGTTCCGGTTCTCTACGATATAATAGGTAGCGGCCATCCGCAGGCGGTTGGTGAACAGGTTAAGGTCCAGCCCACCCTCATAAGAGGTTACGATTTCCGGCTTCAGATCCGGGATCAGCAGGGTATTGGGCGTGGTCAGCCGCGGTATACCGTCCCAGGCCCCCTTATTGTTCAGGGTGCCCAGCAGGTTATACGGGTTGGCATCATTACCTACCTGGGCCACACCGCCTCGTAATTTGAGCAGGCTTACGGCTTTGGGCAGCGGTATAAACTCATTGGCCAGGACACTCAGTGAAGCCGAAGGATAAAAATACGAGCGGTTTTCAACCGGTAGGGTAGATGACCAGTCGTTCCGGGCGGTAACATCCAGGAATACCATATCTTTAAACCCGAAATTGGCCAGTCCGTAAACACTATAAATCGCCCGCTGGAACCAGGTGCTGGAATAATCCAGGTTAGCCGGTGCTATATTCTGAATGTTGTAAATACCCGGTACAATCAGCCCGGTCCCGCCTTTGGTGGCGTTGTTGACATTCGTGCCTTTCTGGTATCGGCTGTTTCCCCCGGCCGATACCGACAGGCTGAAATCTGAAATGTCTTTCTTATAGGTAGCCAGGAAATCTATGTTTTCCTCGAAGTTACCGATATTGATCAGCGCATACGCTCCCTTCGGGTCGTTGGTATAGCTGTTGGCTACTTTCAGGTCTCTTCTTTCATCCAGCTTATCCAATGAATAACGGGCAAAAACACTGAAATCAGGGGTGATCTGGTAATCGGCCCTTATGTTTCCGTAAATCCTGTCGCGCACAAAGGCATTATTAACCTCATACGCCAGAAAATAAGGGTTATTGTATACTCCCGCATACTGCGACCGCTGCTGAAGGCCTTCCTGGCCGGGCATCCAGTAATCGCGCAGATCCCGGATATCGGTATGCGGCGACACATTGTATGCCCACTGAAGGGGGTTAGCTCCCCGGTTACCCGCCGGGCGGTTATTCGAATTATTCCGGCTGAAATCGATCACTGAGCTCAGGCGGATGGCATTGGTTACTTTGATGGAGGTGTTCAGGTTGATCGTATTCCTGAACAGGTCTGAATTGGGCACAATTCCGCGGTTCCACATATTGGAATAAGACAGGCGGTAATTGTATCCACCCGTATTATTGGCTATCGAAATACCGTTGGTAGTGGTGATACCCGTTTGCACAAAGTTCTTCACATTATCTTTATGCGATACCAGCGGCATCTTCATGGGTTTCCCGTTAGGCCCGATAGGGCTGTTCCATTGTACTTCTTCATAGCCTTTGTCCAGTGCCGCACCGTAGGTTCCGTCTACATTCTCCTCCACCAGCTTGCCAAACGGGTTGGTGAGCGGGTTACCGGAAATATCGGGCGGAATGGCGGAGAACTGGCCTGAACCGAACTGGGTCTGCCATTTCAGGAATTTATAGGGCTGGTCAAAGACCGTGCTGCTATTGACCGATACGGTCATTTTGTTCACATTGGCACCGCTGCGGGTGGTAATGAGCACCACGCCGTTACCTGCTCTTGAACCGTACAGGGCTGCTGCGCTGGGCCCTTTAAGGATAGAAATATTCTCAATATCATCGGGGTTAAGGCTGCTGATGGCATTACCGAAGTCAACCCGGTTATCGTTACCACCGGCACTTACGTTATTCAGCGTATTGGCAATAGGCACCCCGTCAATAACAAACAAAGGCTGGTTATCGCTGTTCAGCGAATTGGCGCCCCGGATAACCATGCTTACCGAAGAGCCCGTTCCGCCCGTAGAGTTGATGGTCACCCCCGACACCTTACCGGCCAGGCTGTTCAGCACGTTCTCCTGCACCACCCGGTTAAGTTCTTTTCCTTCCACTTTACCTACAGAATACCCCAGCGAGCGCTCTGACCGCTTTATTCCCAGGGCGGTCACCACTACCTCACTCAGGCTGTTCTCGTCCGGGATAAGGATCATATCCACCACGCTACGGTTCCCGACCGCCGCTTCGCGGCGCTCATAGCCCACAAATGTAAATACCAGCACCGCATCGTTCCCGGTCACTTCTATGCTGTAGTTCCCGTTCTGATCCGTGGTTACCCCACGGTTGGTATTCTTCTGGATCACGTTAACTCCCGGCAGGCCGCCGGAGTCGTCAGAGGATGTTACTTTACCCTTAACGGTTCTGCCCTGAGCCATGGCGCCCATGCCGGCCAGCAGAAATACACAGAAGAGAAGCATCCTTATTCGGTTAGAACTTTCTTTCATAGGATCTTTAGAGTTTTATTCTCTTACTACTCCCTATGCTGTAAAAAGGACTATTCGCTTCCTCCTGTTTTTTAGAAGATTATTGTATGGCCAGCGGGTACTCCAGGGTATTTTTAAGGTGCTGCTTGGCTTTGATCAGCTGGTTTTTTACCGTATTCTTCGAAATACGCATAATTTCAGCGATCTCCTGGTACGATTTCCCCTCTTCAATATTGAGCCGGAGAATCATCCTGCGTTTCTCCGTGAGCTTTTCAACGGCCCCGGATACCGCTGAAACCATCGTCTCGTCCATGACATCGTCTCCTTCAGCCATCTGCTCAAAAAAGCTCTTCCGCACCTGCTCTTCCCGTTCCAGCTTTTTCAGAAAATCGAAAGCGATATTCCGGAGACTGGCAAATATATAGGCCTGGAGACCGGTGTCAAACGCCAGCTTTTCCTTCCTCAGCCATAGCTTCATGAAGACATCCTGAAGCATATTCTCTGCATCCTCCCTGCTCTTGACAATAGAAACCAAAAAAGTAAGCCCGGGCCGGTAATAGCGTTCGTATAGTTTCCTGAATTCCTCATCGCCAATTTTTTGCTCCTGAAAAAATTTTGCCTTCTCCATTCTATAATGCTTTTTAGGATTAGAAGTATTTACCGTTCTCAAACCTGCCCGTTGTCAAGTATTTAAGAGTAAAACTAAAACAATCCGGCAACACAATATTTGCAAAATGCGTAAAATAATCCTCAAATTGCGCAAACTCCGTAAATATTCATATTTTAATAATATTTGTACATTTTTTAATATTATCATAACATCGGAAAGTTGCATTCTTCCTGATGGCTTATGCTGTACAGTGTAAGCAACGTCAAAAAAATGCACTATGCGCTAGTCCATATCCCGTAAAAAGAAGTGATACTCTTAAAACCTTTCTTTCAACTATGGATGCAAACATCATAACCCAGGTATTTCTTCCGCTGGCGCTGGCTATCATCATGATGGGCATGGGGCTTACACTTGTGATCGATGACTTTAAGCGGGTAATCCTGTACCCAAAAGCCATAGCGCTGGGTATCCTCTTCCATGTAGTGCTGCTTCCACTCATTGCGTGGCTGGTGATCAGCCTGCTTAATCTCAGGCTGGAGCTGGCGGTGGGTCTGATGATCCTCGCCTCCTGTCCTGCCGGCCCCACCTCTAACCTCATTACGCATCTGTCAAAAGGAGATACCGCACTGGCCATTACCCTGACGGTCTTTTCCAGCATGGTCACCATCTTCACCATTCCTTTCGTGGTCAACTACTCCATCAGCCACTTTATGCCCGAAGGCGGATCGGAGCTGCTGCCCCTGTTCAGAACTATTCTTACGGTACTGTTTATCATAGCGGTGCCTGTGGCCATCGGTATGTTTCTGAAGCAGAAATTTCCCGCTTTTGCGGAAAAGTCCCAGAAAACCTTTAAACTTTTATCGGCACTCTTCCTCGTGCTGATCATTATTTCGGCCTTATATAAGGAAAAAGATAACCTGGCTGAATTCTTCAGACTGGCCGGCCCGGCGGCGCTCCTGCTCAATGTGTTCACACTGGGCATCAGCTTCCTGCTGGCCCGGCTGATCCGGCTTTCTTTCCGGCAGAGCCTGACCATATCGATCGAATCGGGCATACAAAACGGCACCTTGGGGATCGCCATCGCTACCACCCTCCTCCACAATGCCACCATGTCTATCCCTTCAGCCATTTACAGCATCATCATGTTTATCACCGCCATAGCCATTATCTATATCGGGAACAAAACCATCCCTTTGAAATGATAAAAACGTTTATCTTACTGATGTTACTGGGTGGCGGATTATATGCCCAGGCCCTCAAAAAGGAAGCCGAAACCTTGCTTTTCCCTCTTCAGCAGGAACACGTTCACAGCAGTTCTATCGTAGAATTGCCCGGCGGTGATTTGCTGGCGGCCTGGTTCCAGGGTAGCGGAGAAAGAACGGCCGATGACGTGCGCATTATGGGAGCCCGCTTTAAAAACGGGAAATGGTCAGCTCCTTTCCTCCTGGCAGACACCCCTCATATTCCCGACTGTAACCCGGTGCTGTTCCTGAACCACGCCGGGGAGCTGTACCTGGTGTGGATAGCCGTACAGGCCAACCGCTGGGAGAGCGCCGTACTACGGGTACGTACCACCACCGACTACCGGGGTGAAGGTGCCCCGCGCTGGACCTGGCAGGACGACATCCTGCTGAAACCGGGCGACGATTTTGCCCGGGAAGTAGAAAACAAGCTCAAAATGCTGCCTCCTACCGGTCATGGCTGGGCCGAATATGCCCCTTCTTACGACGGCATGATCACCGAAGCAGCCCGCGATGCCGCAAAAAGGAGCTTCGGGTGGATGACCCGGATCAAGCCCCTGTTGCTGCCCGGTAACCGGATCGTGCTGCCCCTCTATTCTGACGGCTACAACCTCAGCCTGATGGCCCTCTCAGACGACGACGGGAAAACCTGGAGGCCCGGCAGCCCCCTGGTAGGCCGCGGGCCCATTCAACCGGCGCTGGCAAAGAAAAAAGACGGTACCCTGGTGGCCTACCTGCGCGATAGCGGCGATTACCCGAACCGTGTGCATTACAGCGAATCAGCCGACCAGGGACAAAGCTGGACCCCCTCGGTAAAAACAGACATCCCCAATACGGCTTCGGTAGAAACCCTGGTATTGCAAAACGGGCTCTGGCTGTTTGTGGGCAACGATATAAACGGCGGACGCACCCGCCTGAGCCTCTATGTATCGGACGATGAAGGGAAAACCTGGAAACGAAAATACCGGCTGGAAGACCAGGAAAAAGGCGGATACTCCTACCCCTGCGTGATCCAGTCGGCTAACGGCCTTATTCATATTACCTATTCCTACCACCCGGAAAGTGGCCGGAAGACCATCAAACATGTTCAGATAAAACCGGAAAGCTTAACCCGATAACCTTATGAACCGTCTTATTTTTATCGCTTTTATACTCTTTTCAGCGGGGGTATCCGGCCAGCAGCCGGTACATTACGATACCCCCTTTATGCAGGACTACAGCGTAAAATACTACAGCAGTGAATCGCCGGAGAAAATAGGCTCCGACCGGAACGGCTCAATACGTATACTGACCCGCTCCGGCCTGCAGCAACCCGTTAACGGCCACTTCCTCTATCCGGGCAGCTTTATCCGGGACAACTTCTACCGCACCGCCGCCCAGAAAAAAACAGGGGCGCTCGCCCTTGTTAACGGTCAGCTGGTTTTTGCCGACGAAACCCACCTGTTTTCGCAAGCCTGGGCAGGTTCGCTCTTTATCAAAACCCCGTTTCCGAAGGTCAGCCTGATGGCGGGTGACGAGCAGCTGAATTTTATGGTTTCAGACGGCCGGCAGCTGGCCCTTCTCCGGGACAGCCGGGTCATTTTCAACGAAAGCCATTCGGCAGATCCCGTGCTGGATATCCGTTACCATAACGGGTACTTCTGGGTGCTGAAAAAAACCGGCGTATTCCGTTGCAGCCTGGCAACGCCCCGGCTTACCGCCGTGGTGCAGGGCCGGCAATTTACGGCATTTGACCTCAGCGCCAACGGCCAGACCCTGCTGATCGGCACCTCTGACGGATACCTGGAATACGACCTCCTTTCCGGCCGGTCCGAAACCCGGACCCGGGTTCCCGTCACTGAAATTACGGCCGTAAAAGTAATCGGCGATAAGGCCTGGTTCGGCACTCCCCAGGGAGCTTTCTCAGTACAATCTGACGGCACTATAAACTATTATTACGGTGAACGGTGGCTGCCGTCAAATGACGTCACCCGGATAGAAAAGGGCCCGGAAAACTCGGTGCTCATCCTGACCGGGAAAGGCCTCGGCCAGATCCACTTCAAGCCCATGACCCTGGCCGAAAAAGCCGATTTTTTTGATCGCCAGGTACGCTCACGGCATATCCGGAACGGGTTTAACGCCACCCTTACCGGTATGGAAAAAGGAGACCCGGCCACCGGCTACCTATCTGACTCGGATAATGACGGCCTCTGGACCTCCATGTACCTGGCGGGCGAGGCTTTCCGGTATTCGGTGACCGGCAGTCAGCAGGCGCTTGAAAACTGCCGGGAGTCGCTTGATGCCATGGAAAGGCTCTACAGCATTAATCCCGTACCCGGTTTCCCGGCACGTTCTTTTGAAAGAAGCGGGTACATCAGGGTGCTGGCCGATCCGAACCGCTGGCAAAATGCCGCTGACCCGGAATGGAGCTGGAAATCAACCACCAGCAGCGACGAGGCCATCGGGCACATGTTTGTATTCGGTGTGCTGGCCGAGCTGGTGAATGACCCCGGCATACGCGGCAAAGCCATCCTGCTGATGGATACCCTGATGAGCCATATCCTGAAAAATGACCTTTACCTGGTTGATTACGACGGCAAACCCACCCTCTGGGGAAAATGGAATCCTTCGTACGTAAACGGGTTCCCGGAAAACGTAGGCGACCGCAAGCTGAACTCTTCCAATATTACCGCTATGCTGCAAACCGCCTATCATTTCACCGGCAAAGAAAAATACCGGGCAAAAGCACTGGAATTACTGTACAGGCACGGTTACCTCGACAACCTGATGCGGCCCATGAAAACGATCGGTGTCACCCCGGAAGGCGGCGATTCTTACGCCCAGATGCTGTCAGAAGCCTGGAATCACTCGGATGACGAGATGTACTTCCTGGGCTACTGGGGACTCTTCCGGTATGCCCTCAACGACACCCTGAAGGCCGCTTACCGGGAGAGTATCCTTGACCACTGGGAAGCCGAGAGGCCTGAAAAAGACGGCCTCTGGAACTTCTTTGCCGCCCTCACGGGTTCCCGGCAGTTTGACCTGGAAAATGCCATCTGGTATCTTCAGGAGCACCCGCTTGACCTGATCCAGTGGGAAGTGCGGAACAGCCACCGGAAAGACATTGAGAAAATACCGGACAATTTCCGGAGACAAACCCTGAAAACGGTTCTCCCTCCGGATGAAAGGCCCGTGCAGCGCCACAACGCCAACATGTTCATCCTGGAAAAAGAAAAAGGGAACGGAGTATCTGAGCTGAGCGCCGGCGATATCTGGCTGCTCCCCTACTGGATGGGCCGCTATCTAGGGGTTATTTCTCCCTGACAGCAATAGCAGAATCGGACCTTCACCGGTAGCAGCACTTTTTTTTTCGGGTATTTATAAGGATATTTGCAGCGCTTTCACAGAAAAGCTTAATACTGAACTATGAAAATTCTCGGAATATCCGCCTTCTATCACGATTCCGCAGCTTCCATTACGGTAAACGGCGAGATAATTGCTGCTGCCCAGGAAGAAAGATTTACCCGAAAAAAGCATGATGCCGGGTTTCCGTCAAATGCCATAAAGTTCTGTCTCGAATACACCGGCATTGAGCTGAAAGACCTGGATGCCATTGTATTTTACGA
The DNA here is from genome assembly GCF_040829825.2 of Leadbetterella sp. DM7. Taxonomy (NCBI): domain Bacteria; kingdom Pseudomonadati; phylum Bacteroidota; class Cytophagia; order Cytophagales; family Leadbetterellaceae; genus Leadbetterella; species Leadbetterella sp. DM7. Next base: position 23,012 of record NZ_JBFOLH020000015.1, read on the forward strand.
CAAGCCGCTGCTCAAATTTGAACGGCTGCTTGAAACTTACTACGCCTTCGCACCTTCCGGCTTCCGCTCATTCATTACCGCCATCCCGGTATGGATCAAAGAGAAAATGTTTCTGAAGCGACTTATCCGTGAAGAGCTGGATAAGATAGGTGCTTACGACAGGAAAAAGACCCGGCTGCTCTTTCCCGAGCACCACCTTTCACATGCGGCCAGCGCCTACTATCCCTCTCCCTTTGAAGATGCGGCCATCCTGACCATTGACGGTGTGGGCGAATGGGCCACGGTATCGCTGTGCCATGGCCAGAAAGAAAACATTACTATTCTTAAAGAGCTGCGTTTTCCGCACTCTCTGGGGCTTCTCTACTCGGCTTTTACCTATTTCCTGGGTTTCCGGGTAAACTCGGGCGAATACAAGCTGATGGGCCTGGCGCCTTATGGCAACCCGAAATCGCCGGATATTGAAAAATACATCGGGATCATCAAGACCCATCTTATGTCGTTGAAAGAAGACGGGTCTATCTGGCTGAACCAGGACTACTTTGACTATGCCACGGGCCTCAAAATGGTCAACGAAAAAAAATGGGAAGATCTTTTCGGCTTCAAAACCCGTAAACCCGAAGATGAGCTTCTTCAGCAGCACTGTAACCTGGGCCTGGCCATCCAGCATATTACGGAAGAAGCCGTACTGCTGATGGCCAAAGAAGCCAAAAAGCTGACCGGGAGCAAAAACCTTTGCCTGGCCGGCGGGGTGGCTCTGAACTGTGTATCCAACGGTAAGCTGCAAAAATCAGGCATTTTCGAGAACCTCTTCATACAGCCGGCTGCTGGTGATGCCGGGGGCGCCCTCGGGGCTGCGCTTGCCGCCAACTACATCTATTACCGCCAGCCGCGTGAAACCGGCTACAAAATGGATGCCATGAAAGGTTCTTACCTCGGACCCACCTTCAGTGACCTTGACGTAGAGCTGATGGCCCGGAAATACAATGCCCGTTATACCTATTTCAGCAATTTCACTGACCTGGCTGATGAAGCGGCCCGCCTGCTGGCATCCGAAAACGTGGTAGGCTGGGTGCAGGGTAAAATGGAATTCGGCCCGAGGGCCCTGGGCGGAAGAAGCATTCTCGGAGACCCGAGGAGTCCGGAAATGCAGAAGAAGCTTAACCTGAAGATCAAATACCGCGAATCATTCCGTCCGTTTGCACCCTCTGTGCTGGCTGGAGACGTAAGTGAATATTTCGACTACGACGGGATATCGCCCTACATGCTGCTGGTACACCCGGTAGCAGAACAGATCAGGAAGCCCCTTCCCGAAGGATATGACGGCATGAACCTGAGAGACAAGCTGTATCATCTTCGTTCCGACCTGCCTTCCATTACCCATATTGACTACTCTGCCCGGATCCAGACGGTACATCCCGAAACCAATCCGCGGTACCACGAGCTGATCACCAGCTTTAAAAAGCTTACAGGCACCGGGGTAGTGGTAAATACCTCCTTTAACGTGCGGGGAGAACCCATTGTGATGACGCCCAATGACGCCTACCGGTGCTTTATGAGAACCGAAATGGACTACCTGGTAGTGGGTAATTTCCTTTTCAGCAAAAAGGATCAGCCCCAATGGGAAGAAAAAGATAACTGGAAAGAAGAATTTGTACTCGACTAAAACAAAAAAATATGGAATTTCTTAAAGACCTCTGGGGATTCATGGCGGCTCGGAAAAAATTCTGGCTGGCACCATTGATCATTCTCCTTTTACTGGTAGGTATCCTGATCGTAATCGGCGGAGGCTCGGCATTCGCTCCGTTTATTTATACCTTATTCTGATTCAAGATGACAGAAGAAACCTTGAAAAACCAGGACAGAACCAAATCCATACTCGTTATCGTGGTAGGATTTCTGGCCCTGTACGCTCTTTTCAGATTCAATCACAGGGAGGCCGTCCTCTGGGGAAAATTTAAAACAGATTACTTCCTGTTTATCTCGCTCGGGGTAGGTATACTTTCCCTGGTCTCTTCGGCTTTCCAGGATATGATCCTGTGGGTATGGTTTAAAATAGCCCTGGTATTGGGTTATATAAACACAAGGATCATCCTGGGTCTGGTATTTTTCCTGTTTCTGACACCCTTTGCCCTGTTGCAGAAAATCTTTGTCCGCAAAAACTTCCTGTCGCTGAAAGACAAAGGAGATACCGTTTACCATACCCGGAATCACGCCTATCAGCCGGAAGATTTCGACAATATCTGGTAATCTGTTTTTATAATTGGTACTTTTCGAATCAATTCGCTCTGAATCAACTATTTTTGCATCCACTTTTACAGTAGTGATATTGCAATGAACAGAAAAGACCAAAAGGGCTCTGAACGGCCCCGAAAAGACCGGGATACCGCCCCCCGATACAAAAAAGAGGGCGCCCCGGAAAGAAACTTCGGGAAACGTCCGTTCTCCTCTCACAGGGATGAGAATGCCCCTTCCCGTTATAAAAAAGAGGGAGATTCAGGAAGAAGCTTCCGCGACGACTCCCCCCGTTTCTCTAACCGCAAAGACGGGGATACCCCTTCGCGCTTCAGAAAAGAAGGTGACTCCCCGCAAAGCTCCGGCAGCGGGAAACGCAGCTTCGGTTCCCGCGATGATGCCCCCCGCTTCAGGAAAGACGGCGAGCCGGGAAGACGCTTCGAAAATGAAAGATTCTCACCGGAAAAAGGCGGTTCCCGTTTTGAAAAAGGCGGTTTCAGCTCCGAAAAGCGTGGATTTCAGAAAGACCGGTCCGGATACAACGACCCGGAAAGAAAATTCCGGAGCGATGATCGTAAATTTGCTCCCCGGAAAGATAACGAAGGATTCCGGAAAGAAGGTGATTTCCGCCGTACCCGACCGGGGTTCCCGGAAAGCGGCTCCGGGGAAGAACGCGGTTCATTCCGGTCCGACCGGAGCTATACCCGCGATTCTGCCCCCCGTTCACGCCGGAATGAGGGCCGCGATTCTTTCAACCAGCGCGATAGTGCACCGAAACGCGACAGCTACGAAAGCAGGAAACCTTTTCCTTCCGACGACGAATTTCCGGGCAAAAGGAAATTCGGCAGGCGTTCCGAGCCGGATAACACCCGTTACGAAAAAAAGAAAGACTCTTTTGAATACGGGAAAAATGTAAAGCCTCAGCGCCGCCCTGACTATTCGGAAGAAAACCTGGTCAAAAGCCTCCCCGAAAAGCAGCGGAAAAAGATGGTCTCCACCGAAAAGAAACCAACCGATCTTATCCGGCTGAACCGCTATATTGCCAACTCGGGCCTTTGCTCACGCAGGGAAGCCGATGACCTCATTGAAAGCGGCCAGATCACCGTAAACGGTAAGACCATCACCGAAATGGGCTACCAGGTTAAAGTAACCGACGTGGTCAAATACGGTCGGAAGATTCTTAACCCCGAAAAGCTGGTGTATGTGCTTCTCAATAAGCCCAAAGACTTCATTACCACCACAGAAGACCCGGAAGGAAGACGCACCGTTATGGAGCTGGTAGCCAAAGCCGGTTCGGAAAGAATCTACCCCGTAGGCCGGCTTGACCGGGCCACTACCGGGCTTTTGCTCTTCACTAACGATGGTGAGCTGGCTGAAAAGCTCTCGCATCCTTCCAATGAAATACGCAAAATTTACCAGGTGGAGATTGATAAGCCCCTGAGCCGCGAAGACTTTGATAAGCTGACAGAAGGCGTTGAGCTGGAAGACGGCTTTATCAGGCCCGACCAGGTATCGGTGATCACCCCTGACCAGCAGGTGATCGGCATAGAAATACACAGCGGGAAAAACCGGGTAGTACGCCGCATCTTTGAACACCTGGGGTATGAGGTTACCCAACTGGACCGTACCACGTACGCCGGGCTCACCAAAAAAGAGCTGCCCAGGGGAAACTGGCGTTTTTTAACTGAAAAAGAAGTTATTAGATTAAAATATATGATCTGATTTTCTTTATTTTTGTAAAAAAACAAAATAACATTATGTCGGAAAACGAGAAAAAAATCATAGATGATGCCAAAGAACTGGCCAACGATGCAGCAAAAGCTGCAGAAAGTAAAGCAGATGAACTGAAAGCCGCAGCAGCTGAAAAGGTAGAAGAAGCCAAAGAAGCCGCTGCCGGTGCCGCAGATGCCGCAGCAGCAAAAGCAGAAGAGCTCAAAGATGCAGCTGCTGAAAAGGTAGAAGAAGTTAAAGAAGCCGCAGCTGAGAAAGCGGCTGAAGCCAAAGAGGCCGTGTCGGATGCAGCTGAAGCCGCAGAGGCTAAAGCCGGAGAAGTAAAAGAGGCCGCCGCTGAAAAAGCAGCTGAAGCCGCCGGTAAAGTAGAGGCCTTAAAAGATGCTGCGGCTGAAAAGCTGGCCGGGGCAAAAGAAATGGCTGCCGGACTGGCCGCCGGGGCGGCTGAAAAAGCAGGTGAGCTGAAAGATGCTGCCGCTGAAAAAATAGAAGATGCCAAAGAAAAAGCAGCGGAGATCGCCTCTGATGTAGCTGAAAAGGCAAGTGAATTCAAGGGAGCAGCTGCAGAGAAATTCTCTGAGCTGAAAGAAGATGCTTCTGAGGTTGCAGCCAAAGTAGCCGGCAAAGCCGCTGAAGTCAAAGATGCTGCGGCTGAAAAGCTGGCCGATCTGGCAGAAGACACCAGCGAAGCCCTTGAAAAAGCAAAGATCAAAGCTGCTGAGCTGGCAAGAGAAGCAGAAGAGACCGCCCAGGAAGTCACCAAAAAGACCCGGGGCTTCTTTGCAAGGCTTTTCGGTAAAAAATAAGCACCTTTTAGCAGAGGTGGCACTGATTGCGCCACCTCTGCCAATCTCCACTTATGCGCCGCTTAACCCCGGCCGGATAAGTATTATATCACCCCCTCACCCATAAAACCACAAACAACTTTTAGCCTTTCACTTTCCACTTTTAGTTTTTCACTTTTATCTGTTCACTTCCCCTACTCCACCTTCACCTTCCTGCTGATCCCCTTATCTCCCTGCGAAATAATCACGAAGAACGTACCTTTTGTACCCTCTTTCAGGTTCAGCTGCCCCATATACTCACCGCTGAAATCCTCCACGGTCTCACGTACCACCAGGTCTCCCTGTAGGTTCACTACAGAAATGGTCACCGGGCCTTTTTCCGACGATTTAAAGCGCAGGTTCAGGATGTGAGTGGCCGGCTTATTGGTAAACACATTCACCTGGGAAAAGCCGTCCGAAAAATTAAAATTCCCGTTAAAATTGCTAAAATCCCGGTTTAGCCTGTCCCCCAGCTCTTCCATATTGAACTTAAACGAGTCCAGGTTTCTCTTATATCGGTCCGACAAGCGCGGAAAATCCTCTTCCCAGGAGAAGCCGTCACCGTAGCGCAGCACCCGCTCACCATCTTTCAGCGTATCTTCGGGGTTATCCGGAGCACGGAACGTATACACCCGGGCCCGCGGGGCTTTAATATCCACTTCCCTTTCAATGACCTCCACTTTCCCGTCAATATCCTTCTCGATCCTGACAATCTTCTTGTCGGGGTTATCAGCACTTACCTTCTCTTCCACCTTATACTTTCTTACACTTTTCTTTTGCGCCCGGCTATCCATATATCCCAAAGACAGCAGCGCCATCAGTAACATTAACTTTTTCATTTTACTTATTCCTGTTTTTGAAATTATATAACGTATAGACATCAACTTCGCTGAAAAGTTGCATACATCTTCCTTTTTTTACTGCCGGCCGGCCGGAAAATGCGGTCAAATGTAAAATCTCAGCCCTGTCTTAGCTATTTTTGTCCCTTCAAACCAAACTGACTGAATGAACATCCTCGTTTTAGGTTCCGGCGGAAGGGAACATGCATTTGCCTGGAAACTGGCGCAAAGCCCGAAATGTACCCGGCTTTTTGTAGCCCCGGGCAATGCCGGTACGGCGCAAATTGCCACCAATGTAAACCTGGGAGTAAACGACTTTGAAGGCATAAAAAAGCTGGTTCTCAGCGAGCAGATAGAGCTGGTGATTGTAGGGCCTGAAGACCCGCTGGTGAACGGTATTGTTGATTTTTTCCGCAGCGATAAGTCACTAAAAAAAGTAAAGATCATTGGTCCCGACGCAGCCGGTGCCCGCCTGGAGGGAAGCAAAGACTTCTCCAAGGCGTTCATGAATAAATACGGCATCCCTACCGCATTCTCACATACCTTCACTCCGGAAACCCTGGAGGCCGGGCTGCAATACATCGCGGAAAATCCCGGTCCTTATGTATTAAAAGCCGACGGCCTGGCAGCGGGCAAGGGAGTGATCATTACTGAAGATGTATCAGAAGCTCAGGAAACCCTCCGCGACATGCTGCAGGGCGGGAAATTCGGCCAGGCAGGCAGCAAGGTGCTGATCGAGCAGTTCCTGAAGGGCATAGAGCTCTCCGTTTTTATCCTGACAGACGGCACCGGCTATCTCCTGCTGCCCGAAGCCAAAGACTACAAACGCATAGGCGAAGGCGACACCGGCCTGAACACCGGCGGCATGGGTGCAGTGTCGCCTGTCCCGTTTGCTGACGCCGCCTTTCTCCGCAAAGTAGAAGAACAGGTGGTGGTGCCCACGCTGAAAGGGCTGAAAGAGGAAGGCATCCGGTATGTGGGCTTCCTCTTCATCGGGCTGATGAACGACGGAGGCAATCCACAGGTGATCGAATACAATGTTCGCATGGGCGACCCCGAAACAGAAGTGGTCATGCCCCGGATCAAAACAGACCTGGTCCGGATCTTCCAGGCTGCTGCCCTGGGTAAGCTCGATAAAATACGCCTGGCCGTTTACCCGCGCTATGCAGTAACATCCATGGTTGTGGCCGGAGGTTATCCCGGCGATTATCAAAAAGGAGATGTCATGGAAATCCCCGAAGCAGACAAAGATACCGTTATCTTTCATGCCGGCACAAGCCTGCGTGACCAGGTTACCGTCACCAATGGCGGACGCGTCATTGCCCTTACCGGGATGGGCCGTACAATGGCTTCCGCCATCCGGAAATCACAGAAAATGGCGAAAAAAGTAAAATTCAAAAACCGGTATTACAGAAAAGATATTGGACAGGATTTACAAAAATATGTAAATAAATAATTAAATTTGTTATTGAATACCCGTTAATTCCAGCGGACCGGCGCTATTTTCCTCTCTTGGGCGAGGCAGCTGCGGGGGGCGGTTTAAGGGGAAATCAATGGACTTATTTATTCTCGGATCTGACCTGTTTAACGGGATTAATGCCTGATAAACAGTATAAATATAGATGGTATGGCATGTGGACAGTGTTCTTCAGGAAGCTGTGGTAGTATAGGTACTCTCGTTTCCGGATGCGGCAGCGGTGGATGCTCTTCGGGCGGATGCAACAAAATGAATTCCTTTGACTGGCTCTCGGGCATGAACTTCGGGAAGCCCACCTACAAAGTAGTAGAAATAAAGTTCAAAGGGGGAAGAAAAGAATACTTTATCAATAAGCAGGATATAGAGCTGCACACCGGCGACTTTGTGGTGTGTGAAATGGCCTCGGGTTATCACATCGGCCACGTGTCGCTGCAGGGCGAGCTGGTCAGGCTTCAATTGCTCAAAAAAGGCATACACGATACCTCCGAGCTACGGGTGATTCACCGCCTGGCTACGGAAAAAGACCTGGAAAAACATACCCAGGCCATCAACCGTGACCTCCCTACCATGTATCGTACCCGGGAGATCTGCAAAGAGCTCAAGCTGAACCTTAAGCTTTCAGAAGTAGAATTCCAGTCGGATAACTCCAAAGCCACCTTCTACTACTCGGCCGATGACCGCGTGGATTTCCGGGAGCTTATTAAAATGCTGGCCTCCGAATTTAAGGTGCGGATAGAAATGCGCCAGATCAGCCTGCGGCAGGAAGCCGGCCGTTTGGGAGGCATAGGCTCGTGCGGGCGTGAGCTCTGCTGCTCTACCTGGCTGACCGACTTCAAAGCCATTCCTACGGCAGCCGCCCGGTACCAGAACCTTTCGCTCAACCCGGCCAAGCTATCGGGCCAGTGCGGCCGCCTCAAATGCTGCCTGAACTACGAGCTGGAAACCTATATTGATGCCATCCGGGGCATACCCGCCGTAGACAAGCCCCTCAAAACAGAAAAAGGAAACGCCACCCTTCAGAAAACAGATATTTTCAGGCGGATCATGTGGTTCAGCTACCCTGACGACACCAACTGGTATCCTATTCCCTGCAGCCAGGTAGCCGACATCCAGAAAATGAATGCCGAAGGCAAAAAACCGGTAGGACTGGAAAACCTGATGGAGCTGGCCGATGTACCCGAGGTAAAAACCGCCTCTATCAATACAGATCTGGAGCGGCTTGACAAAAAATACAAGAAAAGTAAAAAGAAAAGCAAGACCGGAGCAGCTCCCAAAGCGGTAGCCCCGGCTCCCCGCCCCGAAGCAAAAGCCAAACCCCAGGCCGCACCCGCGCCTCAGCAGGAGGGTTCACCGGAGGCCGGAGCCAAAAATAAAAAACGACGGAAATTCAGAAAGCCCGGCGGCGGCGAGAAACCTAAATCATAAGCGGATCATGAAATCTATCACTCCTGTGAGCGTACTGCTCCTCTTTTTAGTTGCAGCTACCTGTAAAAAAAGCAGCGACTTCAAAGAAATACGTGATTTCCCCAAAAACGAGTGGCTGATTGCACACAAGCAGACCTTTGAATTCACCATTACCGACACCGCACCCACATACCGCTTCAATTACCTGGTAAGAAACAGTATCTCCTACCCCTTTTACAACCTGTATCTCCAGCAGAAGCTGGTAGACAGCAGCGGCAACCTGCTGTCAGGTTCTATGGACGAGGTCATTCTCTTTGATGAAAAGTCAGGAAAACCCTACGGTGACGGCATGGGGGATATCTTTGACTGCCGTATCCAGGCGCCCAAGCTGCAGGCCATGAAATTTTCGAAGCCGGGAAAATACCGCTGGATCCTCAGCCACAACATGCGTCCTGATCCGCTGACCGGCATTATGTCTATCGGGGTGGAGGTTATACGGAACCCTCAGTAATACTTTTCAAATAAAAAAATCGTTCCACCGCTCCATAGCAGGATTCCCTCCCTGCTATGCGGGTTTGAATTATCACGCTTTATTTTCATCGGAAATCACCGCAGAAAAACGATAGGAACCTGTAAAACAGCCCACTACTTAAACAGCTCTATAGGTGGCCCGGTGGCCCGAAAGATAATATAAATAATTCTACAAAACCTACCCTTTACCATAATTCTTATTACAAAAAACCAACCCGAACAAACTATTATTCTAAGGAATAAATTTATTGCCAAACCAATTATTGTTTTTACAGTTTTTTAATGGTATTTTAATAATATGCTTGCATAATAATTTTTTTTATTAGAAATTGACCCCGAATCAAACTAAATTAATAATTTTTTAACTTATGAAGAAAAGACTACTTCTACTTTTCGGAATGATTTTGTTCGGTTTGGGGACGATTTATGCGCAGACCCGGACAATTTCAGGTACAGTAAGGTCTTCTGAGGATAACAGCCCGCTTCCGGGTGTCTCAGTGATTGTAAAAGGTACAACCAACGGAACTTACACGAACGAGGACGGGAACTACAGGCTCACCGTACCTTCAAATTCAACCCTGATCTACTCCTTTATCGGCTTCAAAGACAAAGAAGTAGCAGTGGGAAACCAGAGCGTTCTTAACGTAACCCTGGAAGTTTCCAATACCGACCTTACCGAGGTGGTAGTGACCGGTGCTTATGGAACACAGCAATCGGCCAGATCAACTACTTTCAGCGCACAGGTGATTAACAGTGACCAGCTGAACACTATTCGTCAGAACGACTTCAACAGCGCCCTTGCCGGTAAAGTAGCCGGTATCCAGGTAAGAAGCCAGTCGGCTGCTGCCCTGGGTCGCCAGACAGAAGTTCGTCTGAGAGGTATCTCAGGCCTGAGCGGCGGAGGCCCCGGCGCCCTGTATGTGGTAGACGGTACCATTTTGCCCAACGTGGATGATATCAACAATGACGACATCGAATCGATCTCTATTCTCCAGGGGCCTGCCGCAGCAGCGCAATTCGGTTCACAGGCTGCAGCCGGTGCCATTGTAATTACCATGAAAAAGGCTAAAAGACAGGAAGGCTTTGGGGTAACCTTAAACCTTGGAGTGCAGTTTGATAACGTTTACATCATGCCTAACTACCAGAACTCCTATGCCGGTGGCTCGGGCCCGATGACCCGTTACAACTGGAAAGAAGGTGATCCGGTGGAATGGAAAGCACTGGATGGTAAATACTACCACGATTACCAGGATGACGCCAGCTGGGGTCCCCGGATGGTAGGTCAGGAGTATATTCCCTGGTATGCCTGGTACGGAGGCCACAGCCGTTCCTACCAGACCGCCAGCCTGGTACCTCAGGAAGACAACTCCAGAGACTTCTTCGAAACAGGTGTAATTGTGAACAACAGCATCACCGTTAATCACGCTACCGAAAAAATGCTGTTCAAGCTGACCTACGGAAACAACTATACCAACGGTCTGATCCCGGGTTCCAGCCTGGCTAAAAATACGATCAACTTGAACTCAACGTACGACATCTCTAAAAAACTGGAGCTGTCGGCCAACATCAATTATACCAACAGAAGATTGAACGGACAGATCAATGACGATTACTCTAACCAGTCATCGGGGTCTTTTAACCAATGGTACCACCGTGACCTGGACATGGGCATCATGAAAGAGCTGAGAGATTTGAGAACTCCGGAAGGTATTTATGCCAGCTGGAACAAATCTAACCCAACGGCCTATGACGCTTCCAACCCGAGAGGTTTCTATGCAGCCAACTACTGGTATAACTTCTATACGTACTACGACCTGATTGACCTGACCAATGTAAGAGACCGTCTTTTCGGAGATGTTTCATTAACCTATAAGGTAACCAAAGATCTCAACCTGAGAGCTACCTACCGGAAACAGCAGAATACTACCTGGTACGAAGACAAATACCGTAGCGAACTGAACGAAAGTGGTACCCAGACCCAGGGTAACGACTCAAGGAACTACGGTTACTACTCTACCGGTACTACGTACAGCAACCGTCGTAACATTGAGCTCATCGCTACCTACAAGAAAAAAATAGCTGATTTTGATATCGATGCAATGGTAGGTACAGACTTCTTCAAATGGGTAAGCAAAGAGAACAAAGGAAACACCAACCAGGGCTTAAACGTACCTAACTTATTTGCCCTTTCCAACTCGGTTAACCAGGCCACACAGGAGAACTCCAGAACCTCGGAAGCCTATAACGCTGCATTCGGAAAACTGGCAATAGGCTACAGGAACTTCCTGTACCTGAACGGAACCTTACGGAACGACTGGTACTCTACCTTACCGCCCGATAACAACGATGTGCTCTCTAAATCATTTGGTGCCTCATTTGTTTTCAGCGAGTTCACCAAGAGTGCCCTTCCCTGGCTGAGCCTGGGTAAAGTAAGAGCATCATGGGGTGAGGTTCCCCAGGCGCTGGGTTCAGGAACTACTTTCGGTGCCTACCGTTATCCGGGCATGGCCTACAGTGTGAACCAGTTCAAATGGGGAAGCAACTTCCTGATGAACACACCTGACCAGGTAGTAGATCCGAACATTCACGGGGCAGTAAGCCAGCAAAAAGAAGCAGGTATCGACCTCGAATTCCTGAGAGGTAAATACGGGATCAACTTTACGTACTGGGACGGTACCGAAGTGGGCTTCCCATATGCCCTGACCATTAACAGTGCCAGTGGATTCAGCTCTTTATTGACCAACATCGGTAAAATCACGAAGAAAGGGATCGAGATTAGCCTGAAAGCCCAGATCCTGAACCTGCCTTACCTGAAATGGAATGCCAATTTCAACTATGCTGACCTGATCGAAAACGACGTGGTAGAGCTGAGCCCGGAATACGGGGTTACCCAAACCGCTAACGTAGGCGCTGCATGGGGTACCGGTTTCCCTTACCAGGTACACTCCGAAGGAAAAAGGTGGGGCCAGTTGTACGGTAACGGTATGAAAAGAATTAACGGACAGCCCGTTCTGAACGATGACGGTTCATTTGTAAGAGAAGGTAACCAATATTTCGGAAGTGTGCTTCCAAGATATACCGGAGGTCTCCAAAACTCACTGACCGTATTGAAAAACTTCCATGTGAACGTAAACTTTGACTACCAGTTCGGCGGTAAATTCTATTCCCTGTCGCAACAATGGGGTTCTTATAGTGGTCTTACAGCCAGAACAGCTACTGTAAACGACAAAGGCAATCCTATTCGTGATGCCGTTGCCGATGGTGGCGGAGTACATGTTTTCGGGGTGAATGCCGAAGGCAAGCCGGTTGATTACTACGTGGAAGCAAGAGATTATTTCCAGGGTACCATTGACAATAATATTGGCGACGACTACATCTATGACCTGACCTTCATTAAGCTGAGAGAGCTGTCGATAGGTTACTCCGTACCTGTAGCAAAGCTGGGTCTTGCCAGATACTTCAATAATGCTACCATCTCTGTAGTATCCAGGAACCCGCTGCTTATCTATGCAAAATCCAAGGATTTTGATCCATCAGAAATCAGCGCTACCTATGGAGAAAGAGGACAGTTACCCGGAACAAGAAGCTTAGGGGTTAATCTTAGAATTGGTTTCTAAAAAACACTAAATGACTTTATTAAGAAATATGTTATGAAAAAAATTCGTTATTATATATTGACCTCACTAATGACCGCAGGACTTACTTCGTGTGACCTGTTCTCGGACTTTGGTGATTTGAATGACAACCCGGCAGCGACGACTACGCCCATTGTGGGGGCACTTCTCTCCAATGCCATTGCAGATTCGCAGACGGGGATCGGTGTTCATGCTTTTTTAGCCAACCCCGGTTACTTTTGCCAGTACTTTTCAGAGACGCAGTATTCAAGCGCATCATTGTATGCCAATACCCAGTCAGATTTTAGCCTGATCTACAACCGGTCTCTGTATGATCTCCAGAATATCATCATCCAGGATAAAAGCAACAGCATGTCTGCCGTGGCCAAAATTCTCCAGCAGTACATCTTCTGGACCGTTACCGATCGCTGGGGAGATATTCCTTACAGCGAGGCTCTTCAGGGAGCTTCTGTTGCCCGGCCCAAATACGATACGCAGGAAGAGGTCTACAAGGGGATGATCCAGGCATTGAAAGATGCCAACGCCCTGTTTGACGGCAGCCTGATCACCGGAGACCTGGTTTACGGAGGGGATGTGGCCGCCTGGAAAAGAACCGCCAACACTATGCGTATGCTCATGGCACTGCAGCTCTCTAACAAATACCCGGACGCCAACGGTTATGCAGCTGCCGAATTCAAAGCCGCTTTGACTGACCCGGCCGGGATTATCACGACCAACAGCCAGAATTTCAAGCTGAATTTTCCCGGAGGAAACTTCCCTTCGTCGTATTTTTCGCTGTATAACGGCCGGAGAGACGTTGCTCAAAGCGCTCCTATGACGTCTTTGACCAGTAGCCTCAATGACGGAAGGCAAGTTGCTTTTGGTGGAGCTACCGAAGAGCAGGGCGTTGCAGCTACCAGTGAATCTTCGGATATCGGTACCCCTTACGGAGTAGAGCGGTCTAAAGCAGAAGCCTTTACTTCTTCTAACCCCAAATGGGCAAGAGTATTGAGAGGCGACCTGCGCGGTGCGGCCAGTTCTGTTTACATTATTACAGCAGCCCAGGCCTACCTGGCAAGAGCGGAAGCTGCAGACTTGGGCTGGACTACTGAGAACCTGAGCGAAGTGTACAAAAAAGGGATTGAGCTCTCCTTTGAGCAATGGGGTGTTGCAGCTCCTGCCAATACGTATTTTGCCCAGACTACGGTAGCTGTAGGTGCTGCCGGTGCTGCTGCCAATAAGAAAAATATCGCTATACAGCGCTACCTGGCTTCTTATCCTGATGGTTTGCAGGGCTGGAATATCTGGAGAAAAACCGGTTATCCGCAGCTGACTCCTGCTCCTGATGCCGTAAGCACATCCAAGCAGATTCCTCACAGGTACCTGTATGCTGCGGGTGAATACACAACCAACAAGGAAAGCGTTGATGCAGCAGTGGCCAGGGTAAGTGGTTCCTACACACAGGATTCTAAAATCTGGTGGGAATAAAACAGTTAAAAACGAATTAAAGGAATTAAGATGAAAAAATATAGTATCCTATTATTTGCTATCCCGTTTCTCTTTACATCTTGTATTAAAGATGACCTGGTTAAGCTGACAGACCAGGGAAGTACTTTACTGGTAGCATCAGGTGGCGCAGAGAAAGAATTGTTCTACAATGCTTTTACAGACGTTAAAAAGATTCCTCTTTTTGACATTCACCGGAATGTACCGAGCAATGCTGTGCTGAATACAGCCACTACCGTTAAGCTGAAGGCTGCTCCTGAATACCTGGAAGCCTACAATGAAGAGAACGAAACCGACTACGAATGGTTGCCTTCGGAAATCTTCACCTTTGCTGCCGTATCCGGTGTTACCATTTCAGGTGATGAAATTACGCTGAACTATTCCCCGGGAGACTTTGCCAAAGAGATTTCCGTGAACCTGGACGGTGCCAAGTGGGATCTTGCCCATAAATATGCCATGGCCTACAGGATCTCTGACCCGGGCAATGCCAAGATCTCTGACGGGAACAATGTAGTGATTACGTTTATTTCTGCCAAGAATGTGTATGACGGGGTCTACAGGTATCAGACCTCTGAAAATACCTCCCTGATTCCTGATCAGGACGTTGAAGTGCAGTTGTTGACCGTAAGCCCTACAAAAGTGAAGCTGTATCCCGGCTTATTGGGTTACTACGGTAACGAGGTATTGTATAACATAGACCCTGCCACAAATATGGTTACGGTTGAATGTCCAAGCTTAGGAGTGCAGGAGCCTCAGGATACCCGTAGCAAATGGGATCCGGATACCAAAACTATGACTGTATTCTGGAAACAGGGTAACGGTGGACGTACGTTTGAGGAAGTCTTTACCTATATCAAACCAAGGTAAGCGGTTTTGCACGGTCTTATGAAAAAAGGTGACGGATATCCGTCACCTTTTTTCATAAATTACGTCTGCTTATCCCACTCCAAGCAAGCAGTTTATCCAAAAAATTCCTCCGGAAGCAATTAAAAAAATTCACGCAAAACGCCTCAAAACGCTGCAAAACCTTGTTTTGACAAAATTTGTTATGCTATTCATTATTAATGAAAGAAATTTAATCTGCATAACTTGCAAAATACCCAATATTCGTCTTTATATTTACAGAATTGAAATCATTCTATTACGTTAATAACAATTTTATGAAGAAAAATGTACTCTTGCTTTTATCGGTACTGCTTTGGGGAATCAGCTCCTCATTTGCCCAGTCAAAAGCTGTTACCGGTCAGATCACATCTGCAGAAGATGGTTCTTCACTCCCGGGTGTATCAGTAATGGTCAAAGGTTCCACCAAGGGTACCCAGACCAATGCGGATGGAAAATACAGGCTTGAAAATGTATCTTCAGGCGATATCCTGGTTTTCACTTTCGTAGGGTTTAACCCGGTGGAAGAAACCGTAGGCTCAAGAAGCATCATTAACCTGGCCCTGTCTGCTTCCGAGTCTATGCTGGATCAATTGGTGGTAGTAGGTTATGGTACGCAGAAGCGCCAGGAATTTACCGGATCGGCCTCTACCATTAAAGGAAGCACCATTGCAGAAAGACCTGTACAAAGCTTTGTTCAGGGCCTTACCGGCCAGGCTTCCGGGGTAAACATTATCCAGCCGAACGGTCTCCTGAACAACCCTCCCGTGATCCGCGTAAGAGGTCTTAGCTCGCTGTCCCTGAGCTCCTTCCCCCTGATCGTGGTAGACGGTATTCCGATCTCTACCGGAGACGTTTCCTCCAATGCCTCTGCCAACAACCCGCTGGGCGATATCAACCCGGCCGATATTGAATCCATTGACGTACTTAAAGATGCTGCTTCTGCCGCTATTTACGGTTCAAGAGCTGCCGCCGGTGTGCTTTTGATCACTACCAAAAAAGGGAAAGCCGGTAAAGCCAAATTCTCCCTTGATACATGGGCGGGTGTCAGCAATGCGGTACGCTTACCGGATGTGCTGAATGCGCAGCAATACATGGATCACAAAAATGCCGCGATAGCCAATGCGCTGCAGTTCAACCCGAATGCCGTATCGGCATCTCAAAGAAATGAGAAAAACCAGAGTTTCCTGCCTAATTACGATGCCAACGGTAACCTGATCGATACCGACTGGTATGACGTAGTATACAGAACCGGTTTCTCACAAAACTACAACGCCACCCTGCAGGGAGGATCAGAGAAAACAACCTATTACTTCTCTGCCGGATATACCAACCAGGACGGTTTCCTTAAGGCAAACAACTTCCAGCGGAAATCGGGCCGGTTAAACCTTTCTCATGAGGCTACCCGCTGGTTGAAGTTAAATATGAACATTAACTACATTAACTCCCTGAACAACGCGCCTAACAGCGGTTCTTACACGGGAGGTGCATTTGCTACTTCCGGTCTGGGAAGGATTGCCGTGGCCCAGGTACCTAACCTCCCGGCTTACACCGCCGACGGTTCATATAACCTGGAAAACAATACGGTGGGCAGAATGAATAACCTGCTGCCTGCACAGTTCCCTAACCCGGCCGTTCTGGTTGACCTTGATAAAAACTCGTCTGAAACAGCCCGGTTCTTTACCAACCTGGGTGCCGATATCAGGCTGATGGAAGGACTGAACTTCAAGACCTCCTACTCTTGGGATAACCGGAATACCGAAAACGCCCAATTCTGGAACCCTTATAGCGGTGACGGCTGGTCATACGAAGGCTTTGCCTATAACCAGAACATAAAATCAGCAAACTGGAACTGGATCAATACCCTGTCGTACAGCAAGACGCTTGCCGAAAAGCATAACCTTAACCTGGTAGTGGGTAGCGATGCCCAGAGAACCCGTACTACCTCATGGGGGATCAACCGCCAGACCCTGGCCGATTATTTCTTTGATAACATCCAGGGGAACTACGGAACCAACCTCGCAGCAGGAAACGGTATATCGCAAATTTCATTCCTGGCCTACCTGGCAAGCCTTAACTACAATTTTGGCGGCAAGTATTTCATAAGCGCTAACTTCAGAAGAGACGGTAACTCGCAGCTCTCTGCCGCCAACCGCTGGGGTAACTTTGGCGGAGCATCTGCCGGATGGACCGTATCAGAAGAAGAATTCTTTAAAAACTCCGGGCTGGCTAACACCGTATCCAACCTGAGAATCAAAGCCAGCTGGGGTAAAGTAGGTAACGGTAACATGCCTAACGCCTACGGTTCATTCTCCCTGTTCAGCTCAGGTATTTACGGCGACGTGCCCCTGCTCCGTTACTCACAGGCAGGTAACAGCAACCTGAAATGGGAAACCAGTGAGCAAACCAACATTGGTCTGGATCTGGGCTTGTTTAACGACAAAATCAATATCGAAGCCAACTACTACAACAAGGATATCAACAACATGATCCTTGCGGTTCAGCAGGCACCTTCCAAAGGTATTCCGGGTAACGAGATCCTGGCTAACGTAGGCTCTATGTATAACCGCGGTATTGAATTGTCTATCTCTGCTACACCGGTAAGCAAAGGAAACTTCTCATGGCATACCACGCTGAACTTCTCAACCAACAAAAACATGGTGACCGCACTGGTGACCGATGACAGCCAGCTGCTGCAAACTACCTCAAGTCTGGAATTATCCAGCATTACCAAGGTAGGGTATTCGGCTGCGCAGATCTATGGTGTGAAAACAGCGGGTGTTAACCCTGAAAACGGAAGAAGAATTTTCCTTACAAAAGACGGAAAGCAGGTACAATATCAGCACCTGGGCGGAGCCAATGCCTGGACCTACCTCGACGGAACCCCAACTACTTCTGTAGCATCTCAGCTGCAGATCCTGGGTGGAACCATCCCTACATGGTACGGTGGCTTTAACAACAGCTTTGCCTACAAAAACTTTGACCTGGCCCTGAACTTCACCTACTCCGGTGGTAACTACATCTATAACGGTTCAAGAGCCGGTCTTTTAGACCAAAGGGTATGGAACAACTCTGTTGATGTGTTGAATTCATGGAAAACTCCCGGACAGGTAACCGATATCCCAAGAGCCATTTACGGGGATAATGTGTCTAACGGTTCGGCATTCCTGATTGACGCCAACGTAGAAAAAGGTGACTTCCTGAGATTACAGAATGTTACCCTGGGCTACAAGCTTCCCGCTCTATTCGGAAATTCAGGCATATCCAACCTCCGGGTTTACGGACAGGTCAACAATGCGTTCCTGATCACGAAATACACAGGTGTTGACCCTGAAATCTCTACCAACGGTAACAACAACCTTTCTTCCGGTGTAGAAAGAAACTCTATTCCTCAGGGAAGACAATTCACATTTGGTTTAAATATTGGTTTTTAATTGTTTAAGATTCTATTACATATGAAAAATATATCAAAGAGAGCAGGCATACTAACACTTGTTTTGGGGATCAGCTTATCCTCATGCAAAGACAGCTTCCTGGAAGCCATACCTGAGACCAGCCTTTCAGATGCAACGGTTTTTGCTACGCCTGACCGGATATTATCGCAGGTGAACGGGTTGTACGGATCGGCCAAAAACGGTTCACTTTACGGAGGAAGATACCAGATTTATAACGATATCCGTGCCGAAGAATTCATTAACCGGACTACCAACACCGTAACGGGATATACTACCTACCAGGGCAACCAGGACCCTTCCGATACTTATATCGCCAGCTTCTGGACCCGGGGATATCTGACCATCAACATGGCCAACCTGCTCCTGGAAGGATTGGATGCCAATCCGGGGGTTGTCAGCGATCAGCTGGCTACCAACTACAGGGGAGAAGCCAAATTTGTACGGGCCTTAACCTATTTCGGACTGGTTCAGTTCTTTGCCAAGCCTTACGCGCTTGACAACGGCGCCTCACCGGGTCTTCCGTTAAGACTTAAGGGAGAAACCACTTCCGACAATAACGACCTGGCCCGGAGCACCGTTGCCCAGATCTACGACCAGATCCTGAAAGACCTGAACGAAGCAGAAGCTGCATTACCGGACAATTACAGTACTCCCGAACTAAGAACTACCCGGGCGCACAAAAATTCGGCGATTGCACTTAAAACCAGGGTTATGCTGGCCAAAAAAGACTACCAGGGCGTGATCACTGAAGCCAACAAGCTGGTTTCAGCTACCGCTCCGTTCAAGTCATCCAACCGGGTAGCCCACGAGCTGCTTGCTGATGTGGTTGCTGTTTTCAGAGCTCCTTATACCACATTGGAAAACATCTTCAGCTTCCCAATGTCGGTGAACGATGCTCCCGGAACCCAGAACCAGATCGGTTACTATTTCAATGCAGGAAACGTGGAATACTTTATCAATACAGGTCCAACCGGTATCTATAGCAATCCGCAGTTCCCGGCTACCGATGCAAGAAAATCCAAGCTGACAGTAGCAACCACATCGGTTTCGGCGAACCCTTCTTCTACCAAATTCAGCGGCGTGTCTCCGTACATTGATTATGTACCTATGATCCGTTATGCAGAAGTGTTACTGAACCTGGCCGAGGCAGAAGCAGAAGCGGGCTCCCTGGTGAGAGCCAGAGCTTTGCTGGATGCCGTTCACCATCGTTCAGATCCGACATACGATTTCGGAACACTTGATAAAGCCGGGCTTATCCAGGCTATTCTTACTGAAAGAAGGATTGAGCTTTTTGCAGAAGGATTCAGATCCAATGATATCCTGAGAAGAGCACAGCCGCTTAACTCCTTTGGTGCCGGCGCGGTGATCCAGCCTACAGACAACAGGTATATATTTGCTATTCCTGTTATAGAAACACAAACCAACAAAGCGTTATAATACAAAACGATAAAGAGGGTATCCCGTAGGGGGTACCCTCTTGCTTTATATATGAAGATCCTGTTTAAAATCACCCTGCTCCTGTTTCTGGCAGGTCATGTAAAAGGCCAGATCGCTATTTCTGCTGATCCGGTTGGCGGCGTACCCCTGCAGGGCTCTCTATATCCCGGCATAAAAGGCTCTCCCTATCTTTACGATGACTGGGAAAAAGGAACGGTAGTGTTAAAATCAGGCGAAACCTGGAAAGACCTGGAGCTCAAAGTGGATATCCACAAAAATACCGTTATTTACAAAGACCCGGAAGGCACACCGAAGCAGATCGTCAAACCAATCTCTCACGTTAACTTTAACGACAAGCCCTCTCCCCTGCTGATCATGCAGAACGGCGTTTACCTGCAGCTGTCAGGCGGAAAAATATTTTTCCTGAAGAAGCTGACCAAGATCACCGTTGAAAACAAAGATTATGCTACTTCAAGCACCGAAAAATCGTTTGTAATCAACACCTCCCATTACCTGATCACCCAGCAGCTGGGCCTCAAAAAAATAAAGCTTTCGCAGTCCGATATAGAGAAAACATTGCCTGAATTCCGGAAAGAAATAAAAGACTTCACACAAACCTCAGGGCACAGCAAATTGAAAAGCGAAGAAGACTTTATTGCTCTTTTCAATCGTATCAATACCCCCGGAGATTAATCCGGCAATCGGCTTACCGGTATACTAACCGGCTGAGCTCACGTTCATCAAACATCTCCTGTGCCAGTTCCTGCAGCCGCGGTGCCTGTATGGTATCAATTTCTGCAAAAATATCGGCCAGCGGTTCCACATAGCCCAGATCCAGTATACTTTTTGCCATCATCAGCATATAGCCCTGCTTGCTTTCTTCGGCCATGGCCAGCTGGCCTTTCAGCTGATCTTTCAGTGTCTTCAGCTGCACATGCCCCAGCGGTTTGGCCTTCAGCAGCTCCAGCTCCCGGCTGATCAGCTTAAACGCCTTTTCCAGGTTACGGGCATCCGTACCAAAGAAAATGGTAAACAACCCGGTATCGGAATAAGACACCAGACCGGCTTCAATCTGGTAAACCAGGCCGTACTTCTCGCGCAGGCTGAGGTTGAACCGGCTGTTCATTCCCGGCCCGCCCAGCAGGTTGACCAAAGCAAAAAAAGGCAGGCGGTCAGGGCTTCCCAGGGCAAAAGAGGGCCGGCCGATAGCCACCTGGGCCTGGTTATTATCTTTTTTCACCACGGCTTCCTTTTTCACGTACTGGCCGGGCTGAATACGTACCCTTGGACTCTTCCGGGCCGGTACATCCTTAAGAAACTTCTCTGCCACCCGGATGGCCCGCTTGAAATCTATATTGCCTACCACCGATAATACGGTCCTTTCCGTATCCAGATTTTCGTAAATAAAACGGTTGAAATCTTCGCGGGTAAAGCCCTTTACACTCTCTTCCGTGCCCAGGATATTCACACCCAGCGCATGGCCCGGAAACACAACGTTGTCAAATTCATCCTGTATGGCATCTTCGGGTGAGTCGAGATACATGGCCATTTCTTCCAGGATCACCCCTCGTTCCAGCTCCAGCTGCTTCTCCGGGAATGTGCTGTTAAAAGCAATATCGGTGAGCAGATCTACAGCCCTGACAAAGTGGTCATCCAGCACCGATGCATAAAAGCAGATCTTTTCTTTGGTGGTATAAGCGTTCAGCTCTCCGCCTACTGACTCGAGGCTATTGATAATGTGATAAGATTTGCGTTTTTTTGTTCCTTTAAACGCCATATGCTCCCAGAAATGGGCCAACCCCGCCTGGTGCGGAAGCTCGTCGCGGCTGCCTATGTCAAACATGATGCCGCAATGCACCACTTGGGTGCCACTGACCTGCTTATGGGCTATCCGTATTCCGTTGGGAAGCGTGTAAATCCGGTATTCAGACATAAATAAATTACATATGTATAATCAAATGATCCTGCTGGCAGAAAGCGGTTCCACCAAAACAGACTGGAGACTTCTGGGAGAAAAGGTATATTCCTTTGAAACCATAGGTCTTAACCCCTATTTTGTTAACAGTGATACAGTAGAAAAAGAATTGCTGCAGCACTTACCTCATGAAACAACATTTACCGTGCGGGAAGTTCATTTTTACGGTACGGGAATCACAGACCCGGTCAAAGGCGGGCTTATAGCACAGGGAATACGCCAGGCGCTGGGTTATCCTGTTCCGGTATATACCTACTCAGACGTGGTGGCCGCTGCCCGGGCACTCTTCGGCGACTCCGAAGGCCTGGCCTGCATCCTGGGCACCGGATCCAACACCTGTTACTGGAACGGCAAGGAGATTGCGTTCCAGGTGCCACCCCTCGGCTTCTGGCTGGGCGATGAGGGTTCAGGCGGACACCTGGGCAAATCGCTTATCCTGGGCTACCTGCACCGCGAAATGCCCGAAAGCCTGCGAAACAAATTTGAAGCGGCCTACGGCTGTAAAGACCGCCTCGAAATTCTCGATCATGCTTATCGCAGGGAACGTCCCAACCAATACTTTGCCGGGTTTTGTCCTTTTCTGCTGGAAAACCGGCACGAACCCTGGTGTCGTGAGCTGATCCGGAACAGCTTCACGCTCTTCTTCGAAAAATACCTTTTAAAATACCCGCAGCTGAAAAATGTTGAAACCGGCTGCGTGGGCTCCATAGCCTGGTATTTCGGTGCTGAGCTTCGGGAAGTAGCAGCCGACTACGGACTGCAGATCGGTAAGCTGATCCGGAAACCCGTTGACGAGCTGACCCTTTACCATCAACCCTGAAAAATACGATAATTTTACATCATTCCGGGCTAAAAGTATAAACCTTTCCCCGTACAAAAACCGTATCTTTGCACCATTAAAAATTTTACTAATGGGTAAGTTGAGTACAGCGCTGAAGGAGAAATGTCCTCGCTGCGCTGAAGGTGATTTATATGTATATACCAACCACCTGCCTTTTTCTAGAAAACCTTTCCAGATGAAAAAATATTGTCCGGAATGCGGTTTAAAATACGAAAAAGAAGTAGGTTATTTTTACGGGTCCATGTTCGTTTCCTATGCGTTGAACGTGGCCCTTTTCGTAGCTATCCTGCTTATTTATCTTTTCCTCTTCAGGGAACACTATGGCTGGGAGTATTTTGCAGTAGTTTATCTTCTGGCTACTTTCCTGCTGACGGGGGTGATCTTCCGCTGGTCAAGATCCCTGTGGCTGGCCGCGCTGGTAAAATCAGAACCCGGGAGAAAAGATGAGAGAAACCTGGAAATCATCAAAACAGAACCCAATATCGGGAAATAAGAAAAGGCCGGTCAGAAATTCTGACCGGCCTTTTCTTTTCAGATTCCTTTATCTCCGTGTAACTACACTTTGATTTCAACATCAACACCTGCAGGAAGCTCCAGCTTCATCAGCGCGTCTACTGTCTTCGGACTGGCCGAGAAAATATCAATAAGTCTTTTGTACGTACTTAATTGAAACTGCTCTCTTGATTTTTTGGAAACGTGAGGAGAACGCAATACCGTAAATTTCTCGATACGGGTAGGAAGCGGAATAGGACCGCTTACTGTAGCACCTGTAGATTTAACCGCTTTAACGATCTTCTCTGCTGAGTTGTCAACCAGGCTATGGTCAAATGATTTCAGCTTAATTCTGATTTTTTGTGACATTTGGTTCTGCTGTTTTTAAGTTGGAAATACCGTATGAAAGAACCATTTACTCCATACAGGGCCACAAAATTAGTTATTATTTTGCTTAATGTAAAAACTTTCCTGATTTTTGAGAAAAACATTCCGAATGCTGGGCTTTTCGAACGCAAAAATCAACCTGGGACTGAATATCATTGAAAAGCGATCCGACGGCTACCACAACATTGAATCGGTCTTTTACCCCGTGGGATGGACCGATATCCTGGAAGTGCTGCCGGCTGAAACCTTTACCTTTACTACTTCAGGGCTGCCGGTACCCGGTGAAGCCGCTCAGAACCTGGTTGTAAAAGCCCGGAACCTGCTCTCTCCCGCACAGGGCAACGTAAAGATCCATCTCCATAAAATACTGCCCATGGGTGCCGGTATCGGCGGAGGCTCTTCCAACGGTGCCTTTGCCCTGAAGCTCATGAATACCGTGCTGAACCTGGGCCTCCCCGCAGAGCAGCTCCTAAACCTGGCAGGAAACCTGGGCAGTGACTGCCCGTTTTTTATCGATAACCGGCCGGCCTTCTGTCACGGCACAGGTACTCAGTTTGAAACCACCGGTCTCAGCCTGAAGGGGAAATTCCTGGTTATGATCAACCCCGGCATCCATATTTCCACCGCTGAAGCCTATGCCGGCATCACACCGCGTAAACCGGCTGTATCGGTAAAAGACCTGGTCATGCAGCCGCTGCCAGAATGGAAAAACCGGCTGGTGAATGACTTTGAAGCTCCCCTCATCACAAAATATCCGCTGATCGGTGAGCTTCGCCAGGCGCTCTATACGCACGGCGCCCTCTATGCCTCCATGACCGGCAGCGGCTCTACCGTGTATGGCATCTGGGAAAAAGAAACAGACCTGAGCCGTTTGTTTGCAGATTATACCTATTGGTCAGGCTATTTAGACTAAAAAAACAAATTGTATGGAAATTCAGGAAGCACAGGAAATCGTTGATGAATGGATAAAGACCGTTGGGGTGCGTTACTTCAATGAGCTGACTAATACAGCCATCCTGATGGAAGAAGTAGGCGAAGTGGCCCGCATTATGGCCCGGAGATACGGCGAGCAATCGGAAAAAGCCTCTGACAAAGACAAAGACCTGGGCGATGAGCTGGCCGACGTGCTGTTTGTGCTCATCTGCCTGGCCAACCAGACCGGTATTGACCTCACGGCCGCTTTTCACAAAAACCTGGAAAAGAAAAACATACGCGATGCCCGGCGGCACCATCAAAACCCTAAGTTAAAATGATACAGGCGCTCTGGAAGAATAAAAAAGTGGTGGTTTTCTATTACCTCCTTTCGCTTCTTTCAGCACTTATAGTGGCTATTCCCTTTTACCGCACCCTGCAGGAAGGCACGGGCTACAGCCTGGCGCCGGAGGCCCTGGTAAAAGATTTCGACTTCATGATCTTTACCGATACCCTGCGCGTACTCTCCGAAAGCCTGCTCCCGTTTATTCCGCAGCTACTTCTCCTGGCGGGTATAACCGCATTGGCCGGTATTTTCTTCTCCGGCGGGGTCATTGATGCCGTCATGAACGATCGCTTCCGGGTTCGCCGCTTTTTTATCTTCAGCGCCAGGTTCCTGAATCGCATGCTGATGCTGGGGATGATCCTGGGTTCGCTTGCCCTCCTTTCCGCATGCATCGCCGTTCTCATCTCGTGGCTGATGATGAAGCTCATTCCCACGCCTGACCACCGTGAGGCTGTTCTTCTGCACGTACCCGCCGTTATTTTCTTCCTGCTCTGCCTGGCAGGCCTTTTCCTTCTCTGGGATTACTCCCGGGTCATCCTGGTAAGCCGCCGGGAAAAAAGTATCTTCAGGGCCTTGGCCGGAGCTTTCCGCCTGCTGAGCCGCTCCCGTCGCCCTCTGCTGTTTTTCCTGTATGTGCTGGCGGCCGGGCTGGCAGGCCGGGGCCTCTATCTCCTGCCTGACCACCTCATCGGCATGACCACTCCCCTGAAGATGATCCTGATGATCATCATCCAGCAGGCATATATCTTTTATCGTGTATTTATCCGTTTGCTGCACATCAGGCTGGCCGGTTCCGTAAAAACCGTAATCCCGATGTAAACCTTCAGTGCCCCGTTTTTGTTATACATCAAAAGACTGACCGTGGAAGATCAAATTATCAATAAAGTAGCGCTGAGCGGGCTTGTTACGCTTGACCTGGAAGAGCATTACCCCGCCGGAGAACGGGTCATATACGATATAAAAGATAATCTCTTTATGGGGCTTATTCTCAAAGAAAAGGACTTCCGCGCTTTTTTGAAAGAACACGACTGGTCGCAGTATACCGGTAAGCATGTAGCCATTACCTGCAGCGAAGAGGCCATTGTGCCGCTATGGGCCTATATGCTGTTGACGGTTTACCTCGAGCCTTACGCCAACACCGTGATTTTCGGTAATGCGGAAGACCTGGAGAAAAAGCTCTTTGATCAGGTGCTCAACACCCTTGACCTGGAACAATACCGCGATGTTCGCGTGGTGGTAAAAGGCTGCAGCGATAAGCAGATCCCTCCTTACGTATATGTAGAGCTTACCCGGCGGCTGAGACCCCTGGTCAAAAGTCTCATGTTTGGCGAACCCTGCAGTACGGTACCCCTTTATAAACAAAAACCACTGAGCCGTGGCTGATTTCTTTAACCTCAAAAGCATCTTTTTTACAGTCTTCGGGTATGAAATGAGCCACCTGGAATTCTGGGCCACACTTACCGGCGGGCTGGCCGTATGGCTTTCCGCCAAAGAAAACGTATGGTCATGGGTGGTAGGCCTCTTTAACGTCAGCCTGGCTTTCATCATGTTTTACCAGGCTCAGCTTTATCCCGACATGTTCCTGCAGGTTTTCTTTTTCATCACCAATATTATCGGGTTCTGGCTCTGGAAATTTCCCCGGGCCGATAAGGCCAATCAAAACAAAGAGCTTCGCATCACCCGGCTTTCAACCGGCAGCTACCTGCTCTTTATGGCTGTAGTGGCAGTGGTCACCCTGCTGTTTGGCTACTTTGCCGGCAACCTGCACGAAATCTTCCCCAACCTTTTCCACCTGCCCAGCGCTTTCCCGTATATCGACTCTTTCATACTTGTGGCCAGTATTGCCACCACTTTCCTGATGATGAACAAAAAAGTGGAAACCTGGTGGATGTGGCTGCTGATTGATATCATCAGCTCTATTCTTTATTACAACAAAGATATAAAGCTGTATGCCCTGCTTTACCTGGTGTTCTGTTTTATCGCTACCTTCGGAGCCATTGACTGGACAAGAAAATACAAAGGCTATGAACTTACAAAATAAGAAATTACATTTGCACCGGACTTATTGCTGCACAAATTTGCTTTTGTGCCCGTAAGGCCTTAATCCATGAAGTTAATTTGAGATGAACAGCTTGAATCTGAAACCCATAGACCGGGTTTCCACCCTGACAAAGGAAGATTTTGTAAAGAACTACTTCATTCCGCAGAAGCCGGTAGTCATAGAACGCCTTACCGGTGACTGGCCGGCCTATGAAAAATGGCATCTGAACTACATCCGCGAAATAGCAGGCGATAAAATGGTACCCATCTATGACGGCCGGCCCATTACGCATAAGCAAAAGGTGAACGAGCCCAACCTGCACATGAAGATGTCGGAATACCTTGATATTATGGAAAAAGGACCTACTCCGTACCGTATCTTCCTCTATAATATCATGAAAGAAGTACCCCAGCTGAAAGAAGACTTCCGCTGGCCTGACATCGGGCTGAACCTGGTAAAGCAGCTGCCCATGCTGTTTTTCGGGGGCGAGAACTCCAAAGTCTTTATGCACTTTGATATCGACTACTCGGATATCCTTCATTTTCACTTCCACGGTAAAAAGCAGTGTATCCTTTTTCACCCGGAGCAGACCCGGTTCCTGTATAAGATTCCGCATGCCCTGATCTCGCACCAGGCCATTGACTTTGACAACCCGGATTTCAACAAATTCCCGGCATTAAAATACGCTGAAGGCCTTATCTGTGAGCTGAACCACGGAGAAATGCTGTACATGCCCGAAGGATACTGGCATTATATGAAATACCTGACGCCCAGCTTCTCCATGAGCCTCCGGGCACTGCCCAAAAAGCCCAAATACCTGGCGCTGGCAGCCTATAACGTGATCATTCAGCGCTATTTTGATAACTTTATGCGGAAAACGCGGGGACAGGCCTGGATGGACGAGAAAAACGAGCGGGCCATTTCCGAAACCCATAAAAACCTGGGCATAGAAGCCTGATACGTTAAGGAAGGGGCCACGCGCCTCTTCCTCCTCATTCAACTACCCAAAACTATCCACTCAGAACTAATCACTCGGAACTAACCACTCAGAACTACTTTATCCACCCCATCTTCCACCTCACCCACCTCGAAGCCTTCATCACCCATGCCGGAACCAGGTGATCGCGGATCACCTCTTTCAGATGCGGGATATCCGGATACATAAGAGATATATAGGTAAAAGCCGTCCTGAGTCGTTTGAAGTACCGGTCTTTCAGCTGCCTGGAATTCAGCAGCAGGTAATACCAGCCGCCCAGGTTCCGTTTGAAAAGAGCATTAAACCGGTAGCCGGTATCCCGGTTCAGGTTAGTATACATCATAATGCGGTTTTCCAGGAATACCGCATCGTCTTTGTGGTCGGTATTGCTGGCACCGGCCGCGTGACGGCGGTAGGCGGCCGTAACATCGGGCAGAAATTTGATCTCGCCGTAACGGGCAGCCAGCATGATCATGGGAATATCCCCGCTCTTGGTTTTGTAAAACCAGGGCTGAACCGGGAAGATCGAGCGCATGGTATAAAAGAGCGTGGCCGTTCCCATAAACCAGATCTCCTTTTCACCGATCAGGTCTTTCAGCTCAAACACATCCTTTTCCAGGTTCCCGTTCAGCAGGTACGGTTCTCCTTCCCCGTCAAAAAATTCTACCCGGGTATTGGTAAAGCAAATGGAAAAATCAGGATTAGCCTCCATGAAGTCGGCCTGCTTCTGCAGCTTATACGGGTCGATCCAGTAGTCATCCCCTTCCAGGGCAGCCATATACTTCCCCCGGCAGTTTTCCAGGATACGGATCGAATTCGGCTGAGGTCCGCCGTTTTTTTCTCCGCGTACCACCCGCACCAGCTCCGGGTAACGGGCGGCATACTCGTCAACAATAGCCGACGTGCCGTCAGTAGAGCAATCATCGCCAATGATGACCTCAAAAGGGAAAGTGGTTTCCTGGGCAATTACGCTCTCTATCGACTGCCGGATAAACTTAACGTGATTGTACGTCAGTAAATGTACACTTACCAATGGATGGGTCATATCTCTTCTTCTTGCCGGAAAATTGCCTGTTGAGTGTGTCTGAAATTCAGCTGTAACCTTTAGCTACCCGGCTTGTTCCTGACGAATGCCGGGTTGCTAAAGGCCGGCAGCTATTTATTTCATTAACTCCTTAATATCCTTGATAATCTTATCCGCCAGGTTCCCGGCTGTAGTTTCGAACTCGCTTTCGGCGTAAATCCGGATGATGGGCTCTGTGTTGGATTTCCTCAGGTGCACCCATTCCTTATCGAAATAAATCTTCACACCGTCGCGGGTATCGATCTCATACTTGGCGTACTTGCCCCGGACTTTTTCCAGGATCAGGTCTACGTCAATACCGTTTTCCAGCTCGATTTTCTTCTTCGCTATAAAGTAAGAAGGGTATTTCTTGCGCAGAAAACCGACCGGCTTATCAAATTTGGCCAGGTGCGACAGGAACAGGGCAATGCCCACCAGGGCATCACGGCCGTAATGAAGTTCCGGGAAAATAATCCCGCCATTGCCTTCACCGCCAATGATGGCCTTTACTTCCTTCATTTTTTCCACTACATTCACCTCACCCACCGCAGCAGAAAAATACTCTCCGCCATGGTGAGCGGTAATATCTTTCAGGGCCATGGAAGAAGAAAGGTTGGAAACGGTGGTATTCTTTTGCTTCTTATTGATGCTTAACACGTAATCTGCCACGGCCACCAGGGTGTATTCTTCACCGAAAGGCTCACCGTCTTCACAGATCAGGGCCAGCCGGTCTACATCCGGGTCTACCACGATTCCCAGGTCATAATCGCCCTTCTTCATTTCCGAAGAAATCTCCCTCAGGTTTTCAGGAAGAGGCTCAGGGTTATGGGCAAAATGCCCGTTAGGCTCACAATTCAGCTCTTTGATCACTTCCACGCCCAGTGCCCGCAGCAATTTCGGAACCGCAAAACCACCCGAAGAGTTAACGGCATCCACCGCTATTTTAAAGCCGGCTTTACGGATAGCCTCCGTATTGACGGATGACAGGGCCAGGATAGCCTCGATGTGCTTATCCAGGTAGGTGGTATCCTCCTCGTATTTTCCCAGTTGCTTTACTTCCACAAAATGGAAATCTTCTCCATCGGCCCGTGCCAGCAGCTGTTCTCCTTCAGCGGCCGAGATAAACTCTCCTTTTTCATTCAGCAGCTTAAGGGCATTCCATTGCACCGGGTTGTGGCTGGCTGTAATAATAATTCCTCCCGCAGCATTTTCCATCGGAACAGCCATCTCTACCGTCGGGGTGGTAGACAGTCCCAGATCCAGCACATCAATGCCCATACCGTTTAAAGTGGCGCACACCAGGTCAGAAACCATCTTTCCGGAAGGCCGTGCATCACGTCCTACCACTACTTTCCTGTTTCCCCCGGCCTTCTCCGGGAGCATCCCGGCAAACGCCGCTGTAAACTTTACTACATCTAAAGGAGTAAGGCCTTCTCCGCTTTTTCCACCTATTGTACCTCTGATACCGGATATTGACTTAATTAATGTCACGAAAGTTTAAATTAAGGGTTCAAAATTAAATAAAAATCTGCTTCGTAATTCATCTTCTTCTTACACTTTTTCCCGAATGGAAACGTAAGTCTCCAATTCTGACTCCACCCCCGGCGTACCCCTGAAGCTGCCCCTCACCGGGCTTACTCCCGAAGGTTCCAGCGAGTTGGCCAGCGCAATGTAATTTTCGTTGACCGATTGCCCTTCGGTAGGATCAAATCCGCGCCAGCCCCCACCCGGCAAAAAAACTTCTACCCAGGCATGAAGATCATGCTCATGCCGGTCGCTGCCAAAAAGATACCCGCTGACAAACCGGGCCACCAACCCGTGCGCATTACACAACGCCATCATCAATACCGAAAAATCACGGCACGAACCACTGCCCAGGCGGAGTGTTTCTTCCGGCTTCATGGCCTCGCCCCGCTCCCTGGATATATAACGAAAATTCTTACTGATATATGTTGCCACACCCGACAGAAAGTCAATCGTACTATATCCCGCCTCTTCTGCCAGCTGCGTGCTGAGCGCCTGCACGGTCGGGTTCACCGGATTTACCGCAAAATAAATATCGGTGTACCTTCCCAGCTTCTCCGGATACCTGAACGGCAAATTAGCGGATTCAAACGGAAAAAAAATGAAATCAAAGGTGTTAAAATTACTACTCTCAATAGTAAATGCGGTTTTTATCTCAAACAGGCGGGTATCGATATTCACAAAGCACACATGCTGGATGTTGCCCTCCTGGTCAATGTTCCTGATCAGCTTGTCGGCCTGGGGTAAAACACTCAGCTCATACGAAAGAAGGCGCTGGTAAGGCGTAAGGTTCGGAGTAAGATAAAAATAATGCGGGTTCAGGTGAACAAACCCGCTGTACCGGTAAATTAACCTGTGCTCAACTTCCAGAATCATACCTGTCTCTTTCTTAATAAAGGATCTATCCAGTCTACCGGCAGCTTCTGCACTGAATTTTTCAGGAGGGCATTCCACTGGTAGGAGATATGCTCCAGGTCCTGCTTCTCGTACATATGCTCCACAATATTGAAGCTGTCTTTCTCGTACAGCAGCACATCGATCGGGAAATCCACATCGTTAGCGCTTACCCGCGTCGAATCAAACGCCAGGAAGCCCAGTTTCAATACCTCGTCAAGCGGTGTAGTGTATTTGATATTCCGGTACAGGATGGGTTTCCCGTACCCTGAATTTCCGATAATGATAAAAGGTGACCCTTCTGAAACCTCTATCCAGTTGCCTTCCGGGTACAGCAGGAACAGCTTGTGCTCCTTATCTTTTTCCAGCTGGCCGCCTACAATGGCAGACAGGTTGAACATCAGCCCGGCCTTCAGCAGAATGGCCTCGTCTTCTTCCCGCACTTTCTTCAGCTTCTGACCAAAAGAATTGACCGCCTGGTAAAGCTTGTCAAAGCCCGAGTCTTCATTTTCAAGCACTTCCTCAAAATAGGTCAGGGCCTTGTCACGAACCGACCGCAGCCCGGCAGTCATGATAAACAGCGAATGGTTCTGTACCTGGTGGATGGAGACCTTCTTTTCGCTGGAAACCTCGCTGCCGGAAGTTATTCTCCTGTCGGCCAATGCTATCAGCCCGTCGGCTGTCTTTACCCCTAGACAAAAAGTCATTTAATCTGTGTTAGTTTTCAACTGCAAATGTAACCGATTTTTAACCCTGGGCCTGCCATCCGATAGTGCCAGGATCAAAATACACTTTATATATCTCCGAATCCACTTCGTTGTTCTTGATCTGGAAATCGTTCAGAAAGCTGTGCAGCCCCGTACCCATGATCTCCGAAGTCTCCGTAAAGTCGATACAGTGATTCAGCTCCGAGATACTTTTTTCTGCCCGGTTGCGGTAGCCGTTCTGCGGCCGCGAGCCTGAAATCCTGTACAGGGCGTATTCGGCTTTTTTGATCGAGTGACAAATGGCCCGCGGGAAATACCGGTCTTTCACCAGGAACTCGATGATATTATCCTGTTTCAGGCTTTTATACTGCTGGCGGTACATGTTAAAGGCGCTCACCGACTTCAGCACGGCAGCCCAGATGAGCAGGTCCTGGGAGTTAACATGCCGGGTATCTGACACGGTTTTGAAATTAAAGTAGCCGATATCCAGGAAACGGGAGGTTTTATCAGCCCTTTCGATAAACTTGCCCATCGTAAAAAAATAATATGCCTCGTTCCGGGTAAGGCAGGCATCAAGCATGCCGGTCAGAAACTGGCACTGCTGCTTGATCCCGTCATAAAACTCCATCATGCTTGCCGTATCATGATGCGAGTTGAAGGTATAATTCTTAAAGCCCAGGTAAAATTTATTGATCGACTCCCAGAACTCTTTGGGCACCACTTCTTTCACCGTCCGCACATTCTCCCGGGCATTTCCCAGCATACTGTAAATCGAATTGGGATTCAGGGAGTCAAACGTGATAAACTCAATGATCTTCTCCTCCGAATCGTCACCGTACAGGGTATCGTATACCTGCCTGTCATGGGTAGCTTCCAGCAATACCTTCCAGTGATCGGTGATCACACCGGGCAGGTCGTACGAAAGGTTAATATTTACGCTCATAAACCGGGCGTAATTCTCTATCCGTTCAATATAACGGCCCATCCAATACACCGAATTGGCAACTCTCGACAGCATGGCATCTTAAGATTCTGCAGAAGGTGTTTTATCTGCCCCCCGCTGAAATTAAATTCTGAAAAAAGCGAATATAGCAAAAGAAATACCACATAAAGATACCTTTATCATTTATCTGTTATCTTTTTGGAAAATAATCTTACAGTTTATTACATTTGTTCAATTTAATTACCCCGAACACCTTTGATACTCTCTGAAAAAAACTCGATTGCCAAAAATTTCCTGGCGGAGATCCGTGATAAAAGGATCCAGAAAGACTCCATGCGCTTCCGGCGTAACCTGGAACGGATGGGCGAGATCTTTGCCTATGAAATTTCCAAAACCATGGATTTTACCCCTATTGAAACAGAAACCGTTTTGGGTGTAAAATCAACCGAAAAAACCATTGATGAGCCGGTGGTTGCCACTGTGCTCCGGGCTTCCCTGCCGCTTTTCCAGGGAGTGATCAACTACTTTGACAAAGCAGAAAGCGCATTTATCGGGGCCTATCGCGGAGCGCACGCTGAGAAAGAAGATTTTGAAGTAGAGCTCGACTATATCACCAGTCCGTCGGTGGAAAACAAAACGCTGATCCTCTGTGATCCCATTCTTGCTACCGGGAAATCGCTGGAGAAAGCCTACCGCAGCCTGACCCGTTACGGGAAGCCCCGGGTTACGCATATCGTTTGTGTTATTGCCAGTGTAGAGGGCATGAACTACATCCGGACCCGCCTGCCCGAATGCCGGCTTTGGGTAGGTGATGTAGACCGGGAGCTGAACGACCGGTTTTATATTGTACCGGGGCTCGGCGACGCCGGCGACCTGGCTTTCGGCTGCAAGCTATAAACTCGGAACTAACCTACTCGGAACTATTATACTTATGAAATCTGAAAAAACAGACCTCCAATACCTGTTCAGCATGCCTGTCATTATTGCTGCGCTGGGCTATTTTGTAGACATATATGACCTTCAGCTGTTCGGCATCGTGCGTATTCCCAGCCTTGAGAGCCTTGGTCTCAGTCCGGCGGAAGTAGACACCGTCGGCGTAAAAATTATCAACTTCCAGATGATCGGCCTTCTCCTGGGCGGTATCCTGTGGGGAGCGCTGGGCGACAAAAAAGGTCGCCTTTCCGTACTTTTCGGCTCTATTATTACCTATTCACTGGCCAACATCGCCTGTGGCTTTATTCCCCATTTCCATTTTATGGACAAGGTGGAAGCCTACAAGTGGCTCCGTTTCATAGCCGGAATAGGCCTGGCCGGAGAGCTGGGGGCCGGCATCACCCTGGTTTCCGAAGTGCTGCCTCCGCGCCTCCGCGCCAAAGGCACCTCACTGGTAGCAGGGGTCGGGCTTTTCGGCGCCGTGGTGGCCAACTATACCGTCCAGTTTTCAGGCCAATGGACCGTGGCCTACCTGGTAGGCGGTGCCATGGGCGTGCTGCTGCTCCTGCTCCGGGTAGGTGTGCTTGAATCCGGTATGTTCAAATCCATGCAGCAAAAAGACGATGTCATCAAAGGAAACTTCTTTGCATTTTTCACCAACCGCGAACGCTTCTTTAAATACCTCAAATGCATAGGAATAGGACTGCCCACCTGGTTTTGTATCGGCATACTGGTTTACCTGAGCAACCAGTTCGGCGAAGCCCTGGGTATTTCTGAAAAAGTGATCCCCGGCATGGCCATCATGTGGGCATATGTGGGCATTTCTGCCGGCGACCTCCTCAGCGGCTTCATCAGCCATTGGATGGAATCCCGGAAAAAGGCCATCGCTTTTATGATGGGAATGTCGTTCCTGGGGGTGCTCTATTACCTTTTCGGCGGGATGAAAAGCGTTACCACCGTATACATCGTATGTGTGTGGCTGGGTTTCTGGACGGGCTACTGGGCCATGTTTGTTACCGTAGGTGCAGAACAGTTCGGTACCAACCTGAGGGCTACAGCCGCCACTACCATTCCGAACATGGTACGGGGTGCCGTAGTGCTTATGACCACCCTGTTTATGTATTTCAAGCCCACCGTAGGCACTATTATGGCAGGAGCCCTCGTAGCAGCCCTCTGCTACGGCTTAGGGTTTTACTCTACCATCACCATTAAAGAAACGCATAACAAAGACCTGAACTACCTGGAAGACTGATCCAGCTCGGTTCTGAAAAACAGCAGCGAAAGCAGCCCGGATAAAACAAAATACCCGGCCAGGATTTCTTTGCCTTCAGGATACCCGGTAAACAGGGACTCCCAGAAAGAAGTATCGTAAAGCATATAAAGACCGAAAGCATTTTTTAACAGCTCAAAAAACAGGAAAGAACGGTTCCTGTCCATAAAATCGGTATACGCATATACGTTCAGGAAGATCAGGAAGCCGAACGTCATCAGGCCGTAAACGTCCAGTACGGCCACATGGCCGAAAAACCATACCAGCATCAGGAGGGTAAACAGGAACTGCAGCCAGATAAAGGTGCGCCCGGCCGGGGAAAACTCAGTACGGTATTTCTCGAAATGATAAGGGTCTTCGATTTTCTGTACAGGATATTTCTCTTCAAACCCTGCCGGCCGCCAGCCGGTAGGCATAAACCAGATGCGCAGCTTGTCTTTTATGTTTTCAGCCCGCCACGCATCGCTGATCAGCAGCGCCAGGTGCTTGAAATTGATTTTCATGGGATTCCACGTGCTCATAGGCCGGGTTACCCCGTAAACGGGTGGAGAAGAGGGCAGCTCTTCCTGGAACGTACCGAACAGCTTATCCCAGAAAATAAAGATCTGCCCGTGATTCTTATCAATATACTCCTTGTTAATGGCGTGATGTACCCGGTGATGGGAAGGAGTTACTATGATCTTTTCCAGGAAACCCATCTTACCGATGTAAACGGTATGGTACCAGAACTGGGCAAACAGGTGCAGCGGTGCCACTACCGCAATTACCTCCGGTTTCACGCCCAGGATAGCCGCAGGAACCAGGAAAAAGGAAAAAATATTAACAAAAACCGAAATGCTCTGCCGCAGGGCACAGGCCAGGTTAAACTCTTCACTGCTGTGATGGATCACATGCCGGTTCCAGAGGAAATTAATGCCGTGCGACAGCCGGTGTACCCAATACCCGGCAAAATCAAGCGCAAAAAAAGCCGTCACATACACCCAGAAGGTAGACCGGATCTCGAAAACAGCCACATGCCGGTAAAACCACTCGTACCCGAGAATGGTCACACTCAGCCCCAATACATCTTTTAATACATTGGTATACCCCGAGCTCAGGCTCGAAATAGTATCCATTGTCCTGAACTCATGCCCGAACTTCAGGTATCCGTACAACTTTTCCGAAAGCACCAGCACCAGGAAAACCGGTGCGGCAATTAACAGGATTTTGGCATAACTCTCCATTATTTACCAGCCATTTTCGCAAAAATAACAATAAACCTTGTCATTCCGGAAATGCCCGCCTCTTAAAATGCATTAATATTTTTATACCGCATCCTCATAAATTTATAAAACTTATTTCGGGAAATATGAAATCCTGTGTAAATTTGTGGTATTATCGATCATTGGAATAAACAAACCCTCCATGAAAAGAACCTTACTACTCATTTCATTAGTTCTGATCTCAGTTTTCACGTATGCACAGGTGAATGTACCTACAAGTGTGAAGGCTCAGCAGGTTGACCTGGAAAATAAAGCACTGATTGAATGGACGGCCCCCACAGGCGGTGCAGTGGCCGGTTATAAAGTTTACTATAACATTAAAGGGGCTACCACTACAGATTCTGTAAGAGTAACCACCACCAATCATACCCTGACAGGCCTGACCGCTGACACGGTTTACGTGATAAAAGTCAGAGCCTTCAAAGTAACTACCAGTCCGGCAGATACTACCTATTCTAACTACACTATTCCAATGAATGTGGTCATTTCCAAGCCGCTGGTGGCACCGGAAATTGCAATAGAGCCTTCTTTCACCACGCCCGACCGCATCACCATGCGCCTCATCGATGCCAACCTGTACGAAACCGGGTTTGAAATCAAGCTGGAGAGCGACGGCCCGGATATTATACTTACCGCCGGTAAAGCTACTCCCGAAATAGTGGTGAACGCCCAGAGCCTGAAGCCCAAAACCAAATACAAGATTACGGCAAGAGCTATCCGGAAAGTAAGCGAAACGGTCACTCATAACGGCCCGTGGTCGGAAGTCAAATATGAAACCACCAAAACCGCCCTGCCTCCTGCTGCCGTAAACTTTAAAAAAGAAGCCGATTGTCCCTACGGTGTTGCATTCACGTGGGACTACTCCGAGCGTTCGGAAGACATCACTTACGTGGTGGTGCAATCGTCATTTGACGGGTGGAACTTTACCAATATCGGTTCAGTACCTGCCAACGAAAAATTCTTCTACTACAGCGGTGCCGAACCGGGGGTAAATTACTTTTACCGGATCAATACCCAGAACAGCACAGGAGAAACCTATTCTGCGCCTTTCCAGATATTTACGCAAGCATACAAAGCCCCTAACCCGCCACAGAATCTCCGGTCAATTGAGAAATATACTGACTTCCTGACCGTAGCATGGGATCCGGGTATTGAAGATAATGTGTGTAAAACCAATATTATTGCCAATACGGAAATCGCTGTCCGTATCAATGGCGAACCCATGAAGGTAGTGGCCAATGTTCCGATCTGGATCAAGAGCTACAAGATTGAAGGCCTGAAACCCAATGATGCCGTAGAGATTTTCTTCAGAAACTATAGCGACAAAGGGCTTTACAATGACCAATGGGTTTCTTTCAGGGATACTACCTACGGCCCGCCTTCTAAACCTCTGCACTTTATTGGCGTTCTGAATAAAAACAATTTCGGTGAGCAGGTGCTTTATCTTTCCTGGGATGACACCGCCGATGAAGCCCAATACTATATTGAACGGTCAACAGACAAAGTAAACTTCACCCTGCTCGCCTTCCTGAAGCAGGATCAGACCCGTCTGCCCGATACCTGGTTACAAGAAGGGGTAGACTATTATTACCGCGTCAAGGCTGAAAACTGGGCCGGATCATCGCCTTATTCCGACATAATCGGACCCTTCAATATCGACTATACCTCCGCTCCCAATGCACCTTACGGGCTCGTAGCCAAGAAAAATGGCAACGGTGTGGACCTGACATGGATAGACGACACCATCAAAGAGAAAGGGTATATAATAGAGAAATCTGTTGACAATGAAAATGCCTATGTACAAATAGGTGAGTTGGGAAGAAATGCCGTTTCTTTCCGCGATGCGAACATTTCAGCCGGGAAAACCTATTTCTACCGGGTGAAAGCATGGAACGACACGTTTGGATCATCACAGTATTCAAAATCAGCGAAAATAGAGATTCCGGCTGCTACCTCCGGTTTTGTCTTTGATGCTACCGTATACCCGAACCCTGTTTCGGAAACACTGAACATCAAAGCCGAAGGTATCAACAGCAATTCCGCGTATCACCTGCGGGTTTTCGATCCCAACAACCAGCTGGTTATTGACAAAGAAATCCGCTTCGGGCAGGAAAACACGGCCAGCGTGGCGATTCGCTCCCTCGCTCCCGGAGCCTACAACCTGGTTCTCTCCAGTGGAAAAGAAAAAGTTTCCAGGAAGATTGTCAAGCTTTGAGATTATCCTCTATAGAAAAGGGCCGGAAGAAATTCCGGCCTTTTTTGTTTAACCGGCCGGGAGAATACCCTCTATTTTTTATCTGCAGATAATTAATTTTCAAAAAAGAGCCCTGGTATTTGTAAAACACAAGCGAGTAGTTCAAATTTACTCCCCTAATCCATGCGCTCATGAATCTGTTCACACGCCTTCTGGCAGCATGTTTTATCTGCTGCCGCCTTTCTGCACAGGATCCTTATTTTGTGCAGGATATATCTGCCGACAAAGCCCATCCCTGCCGGGGAGAACAGGTACTGCTCTCGGCGCAGGTGGTACAGGCCACCTTTTACGAGTTCCAGTTCCGGGATCCGCAATCGGGTGAATGGATTCATTTATCCTCAGGAAACACCGATACCACCTTATCGGTTATTGAGCACCTCTTTCCATCCGTTCAGGCTTCGCTTACGGTACGGATCGTATTGAAAAACATGTATTCACAAATCACAGGCGCTGCGTTTGATATACAGGTTCATTTCCCTGTTTTCGACATTCAGCCGCAAGACCTGGTCCAATGCAACGGCGGCGAGGTTATTTTCAGGGCATCAGCAAGCGGAACGCAGTCCTGCCAATGGGAGAGTAGCACCGGCGGGCACGACTTCAGCCCCTTATCGCTCACCACCAAATTTAGAGACGTCAATACCCCCAACCTGAAAATCACGGGCATCATTAACAGCCATCATGGCCTGGCGTTCCGTTGCCGGGTAAAAGATGCCTACGGATGTGAAGCGATCAGTGAGCCGGCGGTACTTTCAGTTAACCAGCTCAGCACAGCAGTTTCACCTACTACTGCCACGGCTTTCTGCGAAGGTGATACCGCCCGGTTCTTTCCTTCAGCGGTAACCGGCACCCCCGTTTCTTTTCAATGGTACCTCCGGAAAACGGGAGAAACTACCTATGCTCCCCTCGCAGAAACCGGGAAATTCACGGGAACCTCTGCCTTGCAACTGCAGGTTAACGGGATACTGCCCCACGAGAACAGCTACCGGGTAAAGGCCGGGTTCACCGCCCTCGCCCAGAACCTGTCAGGACACGCAGACAGCACCGTCTGCTACCTGGAAAGCACCCGGGCCAATTATACGGTACACCCCAGGCCTGCTCCCCCGGGCCGCCTTGACTCTCTGGAAAGCTGCGGGCCGGCAAGCTTCCTGATCACAGCAGCAGAAAATTATTCCTGGTACGAAGACACCCTCACATCTCCGGTGAAGCAAAATGCCACCTCTTACCAGACACCCGTGCTTGCGGCTTCCCGTACGTACTATTACGCTGTAAAAGATACCCGGTTATGTGAAAGCTACAGGCTCCCGGTAAAGGTAAGGGTACACCCCGTACCGCACCAGGTGTTTTCCCTGCCTGACGGCGTATGCCCGGAAGCAAGCCGGGTAACCATCAACCTCACTGAGGCAGAAAATATGCCCCGGTATATTTTTGCGGGCTGTCCGGACCTGGAAGGCTTTACAGCCGTTGACAGCCTCCCGTTCAGCTCTGAAACAGGTATCAGCCTGCCTTTGCACAAAAATACAGGTATTTATACCCTGGAGCTGTACAGTAAAAATGAGCACTGCATTTCTCCCGTTACAGTCCTGCCGCTGAAAGTTTTTCCAATCACCCGTATTTCATCCGTCCCGGCAGGTATCACCGTATGCGAGGGGGAAAAGATCCGTATCCAACCCCAGCTGGAAGGCATGAACCCGGTAAGCATCAGCTGGTACCGGAACGGGATGGAATTGCAGGATATAACGGCCGACTCGCTTGTCATTGCGGCGGCAAAACCCGGGCATGCGGGCGATTACCGCGTCAGCATCAACGGCAGGTGCGGACAGGCATCGGCTTCTTTTCCTGTACAGGTGCTGCCGGCTACCACTATTCTTGCCCAACCCGAAAATACAACGGTTTGTGAAAACAGCAAGGCCCTTTTCCGGGTGAAGGCCACTGGCGAAGGCCCGCTGAGTTACCAATGGTTTATCAATAACCGGCCGGTTCCCGGAAATGCCGACAGCCTGCTGTTAGCTCATACAGATACAGCGCTTAACCAGGCCAGGGTATACTGTACAATTACTTCTGCCTGCTTAGGGGAGATCAGCTCGGATACGGTTGTCCTGAGCGTTCATCCCCTGCCGCCCCTTCCGGCCGTGAGAGATACCCTGGTTTTCTGTACCTCCGCAGCCACCATTCTTTTAAGTGCAAAAGAAGATATCTATACCCTTAACTGGTTCGATCCTGAGGGTACGCGCCTTCCTGTTCCTCAAATAAACACTGCGGGAGTAAAAGACCAGACCTGGTTTGTATCGCAAACCGACGCAAACGGGTGCGAAAGCCTGCGGAAGCCTTTCATAACCCGGATCTATCCTTCATTTCAGATCACCGCCATTTCCGAAAGGGAAGAGCTGTGCCTTACCGGTCACTTCAACCGGCAGGTACAGCTGGCCGTTTTTACCAATGCTGCGGGTCCGGCGGTTTTCCGTTTATGGCAGGATAGTCAGGTACTGGATACCAATTCCACGGGCAACTTTTGGGTAAGCCAGCCGGGCTTGTATACCATTGAAGGCATCCGGGGGTACTGCTTTGCCACAGACAGCCTGGTGATCCGCCCGGCTGCGGCAGCACTCCCGCACCCTCCGGCCGTATCTGCAGCAGCGGCCTGCCCGGGCGGAACGGTCATAGTACAGGCAATCTCCGGGTACAGCAACGGAACCTATTACTGGTGGACAAGCAGCGACGGTCCGGACGGTTTCTCTACCGGATCAGAAACCGGGATTTCAGGTATCGTGTCCGACACCACCTTCTATGTGTCTTACGGCAGGCAGCAGGACGATCTTTTCTGCGAATCTCCCCGAAGCAGGGCAGACGTGAAAATCATGTACACCCAACCGCTCAGGGCCGGTCGTATTGCAGAAAACAGCACCGTTAATTGCGCAGGTCATAACCCGCCCCTGATCAGCAGCTCCGAACCGCCTCAATCTTACGACCGGATTCAATGGCAGTTTACTGAAAACTGCGAAAACCCGCAGTGGCGGGATATCAACGGAGCCACCGCACTCACGTACAATCCCGGTGTTTTGCAGGTAACCACCTGTTACCGGAGAAGAACCTGGAACCGCTGCGATACGCTCGCTTCCAATACGGTAACTATCCATATTGTACCCGATCCCGGCATTGTCCTGTCGGCCGATAAAAATACCGTTCTGCCGGGAGACAACCTCACCCTTCATCCCACCATCAGTGGCGGTACCGGTAACTGCACGATTCAATGGCAGATCAACCGGGTATCTTCTGCTGCTTCAAATCCCAACTGGACCGATGCAGGTACCGGTGAGGTGCTGCATTACGC
Source organism: Leadbetterella sp. DM7 (assembly GCF_040829825.2). Taxonomy (NCBI): domain Bacteria; kingdom Pseudomonadati; phylum Bacteroidota; class Cytophagia; order Cytophagales; family Leadbetterellaceae; genus Leadbetterella; species Leadbetterella sp. DM7. The sequence continues at coordinate 65,092 of NZ_JBFOLH020000015.1, forward strand.
CCATCCGGGTTCAGACATCACCCTCCATTTCAGGGCGCGGATAAGCTGTGACCTCAGCTCCTGTAACCTGGCCGTATCCAACCCGGTTTCCGTCAGGTTTCTTCCCCGGCCGGTAGCCCTGCATATTCTTTCCCAGACGCAGGAAATGGTCAACTGCTACGGGAGTGTTTCTCAACTGCAGATCCGGGCAGAAGGAGAAGGCACACCGGCTTACCGGTGGCAACGGATGCTGCCCGGCGATTCGGTCTTTACAGATATAACAGAAAATAATTATCTCAGCGGTGCGCAGTCATCTTCCCTGCGGATAGCCGGAACCGGGAATGCAGAAAGTCCGCACCAGTCGCGTTTCAGGTGTATGATTACCGATGCTTCCCGTGAAATCTACAGTACCGAAATCCCACTGACAGTCAACCGGCTCACCGGAAGCCTGCCTAACCAGACACACTGCACCGGCAATGACCTGCACGCCGACCTGGCCGCTTCACATACCCTGAGCGGGTCACCCCTGCACTACGAATGGCAGCACCGTACCGGAACCGGGCAGTCCTGGACAGCCCTGAAAGATACGGGGAATGTATCCGGAAGCACGACTCCTTACCTGCACATCCGTGACCTGCCTGAACTGGACCAGGAACAGTACCGGTGCGCGGTGACGTTCTCTTCTTCTGCGGGCTCCTGTGTAGAAACAACTGACCTGATGACGTTGAAAGTGGGTGCAATCCCTGAAAAGCCCGGCGATATGGACAAAGAAGTTTGCCAGGCTGAAAAGCCGGAAAAAATAACGCTATACCCGCCGGATAACCTGAAAGCGATATGGTATGACCTCCACGGAACTACCGCTCTTCCGCGCCAGCCGGAGATCAGCACCGGTACTCCCGGCGATTATTTCATGCAATATGCCTACATCACCGACAAAAAATGCGAAAGCCCGAGAGCACTGGTCCGGCTCACCGTACACCCGGCTCCCTCCCAGCCGGTCAATACTACACCCAACGTTTACGACGAGAGCGAATCCCTTACCTTTTCGGCTGAGGGAGAAAACCTGAAATGGTACCGGACAAAAACCCTCAAACAATTTGAGCTGTACCCGCCCACCTTTACCTCCACCGGCAAAAAGAGCTACTACGTCAGCCAGACCAATACCTGGGGCTGTGAAAGTGAACGCCTGCTGATCAGCTCCGAAATCCAGGCGGTATTCGGGATTACCACGCAGCCCCGGGACCAGGCCAACTGCGACGGCAATACAGTCACTTTCACCGTACGAACGGCCGGCGGGAGCGACATAAGCTACCAATGGCAGCAGGAATACCAGGGGCTATTTATCAACATTGCAGGAGCTACTGAACGCGATTATAAAATAGCCGATGCCGGGAAAGAGCCCGATATCAGCGGATCCCGCTACCGTTGCATCGTTCGTTCGGGAGAAAAGCAGCTGGTTTCTGAACCGGCCGTGCTGCAGGTAAACCGGCTCAGGCCTTCCCTGCCGTCTATTGACCTGTGCCCGGGCACAGCCATTGACTTCTCCCGCTACCGCGACAGTGTAACCGGTACAATAGAAAAAATGGAATGGCAAAAGAGAACGGGAAATACCTACAGCACGGTCTTCGAAGCCCCTGCACTTACAGAAGCCTTTACACCGGAGCCTGGCGATTCGGGCAGCTACCGCTTACGCATCACCTTTCGCAGCTCAGGCGGCACCTGCGTCAGGAACTCTAATGTTATCCATCTGACCCGGCACCCGCTGCCCGATCTGGGCAACTTTGATTCGGTAGCCGTATGCGAAGGCGTAACCGTGGCCGCCTTTCTTGAAACCCTGCCGGCAGGGCTTACCCTTCTGAACCGTGACAGCTCCCGGGCCGCCACCGGTTATCTGCTGCAGGCAGGCGATCGTTTCCTGCTCAGTGCCTCCAATGATGCCGGCTGTTATGCTCCTTTCCGGGAATTCCAACCGCAGGTTCTGCCCCGGCCGGCACAAAATCCCGTTGATACACTTATCCATGCATGCCGGTTCTCACCGGCGCTGAACGGCCGTGCCCTGATGAAAGATAAAACCTGGTGGCAGCTACCCGGTGCTGCGTGGAGCCCTGAACTGGATATATCTACTGAAGAGGTCGCTGTGCACCTCATTGCCTTCAAAACAGAAGGAGAAAACGGTTGCTTTTCCCGCCCGGCCCGAATGACCCTCCAGATCAGCCCCTGCTACTTTGCCGGGCAGACCGATACCTGCATTGACTTCCCGGCTCCCGGTCTGCAACCGGGCACCTGGAATTATTTCTACCGGGAAAACGGTGAGATTTTCGCTGCGGTACATCCGCAGGGCGTACAAACCGGCCGTGTTCACCTGAAACTAACCTCCACCGCCGCCGCCTTCCTGGATGATCCCTTCGGGAACCGGTTCTACCCCAGGAGCCTGTCGTTCAATACCTCCCGTAAACTGTCTTCTAAAGTAAAAATACGCTATTATATGAGTCAACATGAAATCCATAGCTACCCTGCTGAAACCGGCAAAACGCTGGTGCTTCTGCACCGCAACGAGCTTCCCGCCGACTGCACGCCGGGTACCGCTGTTCTGTGGGTCAAAGACACACTGCAATGGCTGGCCAACGAAGACTTCCCCTACCTCGAATTTGAAACAGAAGCACCGGGACAATACTTCCTGTGGGAAAACCAGGTACCCAAAGGCCGGCTGACCCTGGTACCCGAACAGTCTTCCCTCCCCGGTCTCGCTGTGGAAGATCTTCGTGTTCTGCCCTTCGGGAGATACCTGATCAATAAAAGCAGGGACGGCACTACCTGGCAGGAATGGACGTCGGGAATCAGCATCACCCACCCGGTAAAAGATATTACGCCTTACATTCCCGAAACCTATTACCAGCTGGCCTTTGATTTCGGAAACCGTATCATGGCCGCACTCGATATGCAGAAAGCAGAAATCTCAGGCCGGGTACCCGGGTGTGTCGTACCCGGAAATCCCTTCAGCGATACACAGGCCATCAGCCTTTATTTTCCGGATCTCGATAAAAGCAGCACAAAGCTGCTTACGCTCAACGGGCAGGAAGTGCCATTGATGAAAATCACGGAAAAAGATGAATATTACCGGATAGACCCGGTCAACCGGCTGGCAAAAGGCATCTATTACCTCACCGCCAGGAACCGGTCGGGTGTTTCCTGTACAAAAAGAATTATAAAATTATAAAGTGGCTTTGATTGCACTGAAAGCAGGTAATTCCAGGTCTTTTTCGGAAACAACAGGATGATTTACCTGCCAGTCAATAGCCAGTTCAGGGTCATTGTAAATAATACCGCCTTCTGAAGCCTTATGATAGACATTCGTACATTTATAGGAAAAAACGGCATCTTCCAGTGTGGAGAAGCCGTGGGCAAAGCCGGGAGGCAGGTAAACCATTTTCCGGTTTTTTTCGGTCAGCAAAAACGACTCGTGCCGGCCAAAGGTAGGCGAACCGGGCCGGATATCTACCACCACATCCAGCACAGCCCCCCGGATAACCCGCACCAGCTTGCCCTGTGCATAAGGCTCACGTTGAAAATGCAGGCCCCGGATCACTCCTTTAACAGAAAAAGACTGGTTGTCCTGGAGGAAATCTTCCGCAATTCCGTTTTCCCGGAAAAGATTGACGGTATAGGATTCGAAAAAATATCCTCTTTCATCTTCAAATACGCGCGGAGTAATCTCGATGACCCCGGCTAAGGTGGTAGGTGTAAATTGCATTAACTTTTCTTATATCTTTCAATAACGTAAAAACCAGGGCATTTGTGAACGGGTGGTCGGTTTTTCAGCTTCAAAATTATTCAAAAGCAGAATTACATGGCTAACTTTACGGTAAATTTCGGGCCTTTATGACAAAACAAGACATTATTTACCAGATTTTCAAAAAAAAATCCTACCTCTGTGTAGGCCTCGATACCGACATACGGAAGGTACCGGAACACCTGCTGGATTTTCCTGATCCTGTTTTTGAATTTAACCGGCAGATCATTGATGCCACCCGTGATTTTTGCGTGGCTTACAAGCCCAACATCGCATTTTACGAAGCTGCCGGCAGGAAAGGATGGGAGAGTCTTGAGAAAACACTCGCGTATATCCCCGGCGATTGTTTTACCATAGCCGATGCCAAAAGAGGCGATATCGGGAATACATCAGGGCTGTATGCACGGGCATTTTTTGATAAAAGTGCCTCGGGTCTCGATTTTGATGCCGTCACCGTAGCTCCGTATATGGGCAAAGATTCGGTTACCCCCTTCCTGGAATACGACCGGAAATGGGTGATCCTGCTGGCCCTGACGTCCAACACCGGTGCGCAGGATTTTCAGAACTCCGCCCTGGCAGAAGGCGGCCGCTTATTTGAAAAGGTACTGGAAACATCACAGGCCTGGGGTTCGGAAGAAAACCTGATGTACGTGGTGGGAGCTACCCGCGCAGCCAGCCTCCGGGAGATCCGGAAGATTGTCCCGGGGCATTTCCTGCTGATACCGGGAGTAGGCGCCCAGGGCGGAAGCCTCGAAGAAGTGTCGCGGTATGGCTTAACCCCCGACTGCGGATTACTGGTAAACTCATCGAGAGGCATTATCTACGCTTCTTCGGGCCAAGACTTTGCCCTGCGGGCGCAGGAAGAGGCCGCTGCTATCCAACGGGAAATGGCGGGCTACCTGGAACGGGCGTGAGCCCCGGCTGAAACCCGGGAATAGTTACGTGATGCCTCAGCGAAGCACCTGAAACAGGGTCATTTTTCGGTTAACAGGCAGGCCGATTGCCAGAGTCCTGTAAACCGGTGACCGCACACATCGTTTAAATTCAAAGCTTTTATCCACATGAAAAACGAAGAGCTATTGCACTATGTCTGGCAATACCAGCTGTTTGACGCTGCCGGCCTTCAAACTGACGACGGCCAGATGCTGCGGGTCATTAAAACGGGTACACCCCACAGCCACGCCGGCCCCGATTTCGAAAATGCACGTATTGCCCTTGATGGCATGATATGGGCCGGTAAGGTAGAAATTCACCTGCTGGCCTCTGACTGGGAAAAGCACGGCCACCAGCACGATGCCGCCTACGATGCGGTAATCCTGCATGTAGTCTGGAAAAACGACCGGGTTATCTGCCGCCGCGACGGCACGGCGATCCCTGCCTTATCCCTCCACGAGCGCATACCCGCGGCCATCCGGGACAAATACCGTTATCTCAAAAACAGCCAGAAGAAAATCCCCTGCGAATCTCTTTTCGGGCCGGTTCTCTCTTTGTCAAAAGTATCGATGATTGAAAAAGCCCTGGCATTCCGCTTACAGAGAAAAGCAGAAGAAGTATTGCAGATGTACCGGTCTGCCGGGCATGACCTGGAAGAAACGGCCTACCAGCTGTTGATGAAAAACTTCGGTTTCCATCTCAATTCCGAAGCCTTCCTGCGGCTGGCCAGGGCACTTCCACACAAGATACTGGCCCGTTACCGGGGAAACTCCTGGCAAATGGAAGCACTTCTTTTCGGGTTGGCCGGTTTTCTCGAAGAGCCTGCCGATGCCTATGCCCGCCGGATGCATGACGAGTACCGCTTTCTGAAACATAAGCACGACTTGTCAGGAAACGCCCTGAGCCGCTCCGACTGGAAATTCCTGCGTACCCGGCCGCATAACTTCCCCACCGTACGGCTGGCCCAGGTGGCTACCCTGCTAAACTGCAACGGCAGCTTCTTTAATGCCTGCATAGAAAACCGGTTAAACCTGGACAGCGGGGTATCGGCCTACTGGCAAAGCCATTACGATTTCGCTAAACCGGGAAAGAAATTCACCGGGCCAGGGAAAGAGTCGGTTGACAACCTCCGGATCAACACGATCGTACCGCTCCTCGCGGCTTACTACCGGCTGACCGGCAACGATAGCTACTTTAATGAAGCGCTCAGGCTGCTGGAAGACATTCCGCCGGAAAAGAATTTTATTACCCGCCTGTGGGATACCCTTAACCTGAAAAGCCTGTCGGCCTTTGACTCGCAGGGGCTTATAGAACAATACAATGAGCTCTGCACACAGAAAAAATGCCTGCAATGCCCTGTAGGCCTTACCTTGCTCAAACTCTGAACAGGTCCGGGTCACATCAGCGGGTTACACAAAACCGGGAGAGGGTCTTCTTATAGGGTAGGGTCTTTAACGGGTACAAAGCCCATTTTCTTTCCGGTTTCTACCAGGAAAGGATAGGCCGACTCCCAGGTATTTTCAATGCGGCAATCCAGGATGGCCTCCCGTACTTCTGTCTTGAGCTGGCCTACCTCGCGGGAGGGTCCCAGGCCAAAAATCTCCATGATTATCTCGCCGGTGATCACGGGCTGGAAATTCCGCAGCTTATCTTTTTCCTCGATCTCCCGGAGCAGCTCCTCTACCCGGTCGAAGTTCCGGAGATACCGTTTGACCCGTGTAGGGTCTTTCGACGTGATATCGGCACGGCACAGGATCATCAGGTCGTCAATATATTCGCCGGCCTCCACCAGCAAGCGGCGCACGGCCGAGTCGGTAACCCCTTCTTTCGCCAGCGCTATAGGGCGCAGATGCAGGCGAACCAGCGTGGTTACTTTCCTCATTTTCTCATCCAGCGGCAACTTGTATTTCCGGAAAATTCCTTTCACCCACCGGGCTCCCAGCTCTTCATGGCCGTGGAACGTCCAGCCCACCTTCGGCGAAAACCGTTTGGTAGCCGGTTTGGCAATATCGTGCAGCAGCGCCGCCCACCTCAGCCAGAGATCAGATGAACGCAGGGCTGTATTTTCCAGCACCTGCAGCGTATGGTAAAAATTATCTTTGTGTCCTTTTCCGTCCATGGTCTCCACTCCCATCAGGTTGACCAGCTCCGGGAAAATAAGGGGCAATATACCGGCCTGCTGCAGAAGCTTGAACCCATAGGCAGGCTGCGGAGACAGGATAATTTTGTTCAGCTCATCGGTAATGCGCTCCTGCGAGACGATCCCGATGCGGTCGGCCATAGAACGGATTCCCTCAAAGGTATCGGGATCTATATCAAAGCCCAATTGAGAGGCAAACCGTACGGCCCGCATCATTCGCAGGGGGTCATCGGAAAAGGTGGTTTTCGGATCAAGCGGCGTTCGGATGATCTTTTCACGAATGTCGTTCCAGCCGTTAAACGGGTCTACCAGGGTACCGTAGTTGCCGGCATTCAGCGAAATGGCCATGGCGTTGATGGTAAAATCACGCCGGTTCTGGTCTTCCTCCAGGGTACCGTCTTCCACCAGGGGCTTCCGGGAATCAGACCGGTAAGATTCTTTCCTGGCCCCTACAAATTCATATTCATAGCCGTCAACAACAAACTGGGCTGTTCCGAAATTTTTAAATGTATTCACGTGAATTCCCTTTCCCACCAGGGCTGCGGTAGCCGTGGCCAGCTCTATTCCGCTTCCCACACAAACAAAATCCACATCCTTGCCGGGCCGGTTCAGGATCAGGTCACGCACAAACCCGCCAATCACATAGGTTTCCACACCCAGCCGGGCAGCTGCCTCACTGACCGCCTGGAACACGGGATTGAGATGTAACGCTGCTATAAAATCTTCTCTTTTCATTCCGGATGCAAAGTTAGCCATTCCGTTCGGGTTTTTACGTTATCCGGGGTGTATTGTCAGGCAAAACCGCACTAAAACCGCTCTTTATTCGTTATACAGTATATCAACTGACCTGTGTAATGAAACTGCTGACCTTATGGATGGCCCTGCTGATCTTCCCTGTGGAGAGCTTTGCAACCGAACACGCCCCTGTTTCGGAGCAGGCCGTGATGTTCAAAACCAAAAAAAAGAAGGGCGGCCTCTTCAAACGCATTTTCAAAAAGAAATGCAAGTGTCCTAAAGTAAGCTAAAGGATGCTCCGCCTGGTATTGCTGCTGCTTTTCCTGGGTTTCCAGGCATGGTCTCAGAACCGGAAAATCGCCAATTACACCATTGAGGTATCGCTGGATCCCGCGGGGAAGATGTTGCAGGGAAAGCAGCGCCTCACCTGGACCAACACCAGCACCGTTGCTGTAAACGAGCTGAGGTTTCATACCTACCTGAATGCCTTCAAAGACACGGAATCTACCTTTATGAAGGGTTCCGGGGGGATGCTACGAAACGACCGGCTGAACACTTCGGTACCGGGTCATTTCGGGTACATCAAAATAAACCGGACCCTGCTGAACGGCAGCACGGTTCTTACCGGGAAATACATTCAGCCCGATAACCTCAACGATAAAGACCAGACCGTCATGCTCTTCGGGCTGCCCAGCCCCGTTCAGCCCGGAGAAACCCTCACGCTCGATATGGATTTTACGGCCCGGCTGCCCCGCATATTTGCCCGCACGGGCTGGGCGGCCGATGATTACTTTTTTGCGGGACAGTGGTTTCCGAAAATCGGGGTTCTTGAAAAGTCGGGCACCTGGAACTGCCACCAGTTTCACGCCAACACCGAATTCTTTTCCGATTTTGGTGAATACCGGGTGAATATTACCCTGCCCCGCCGTTTTACAGTGGCCGGAACAGGCAGCAAAATAGCCGAAAACCCGGTTAAGGGAGATAAAAAAGTGGTCAGCTTCCGGGCAGAAGATGTGCACGACTTTGCCTGGGCTGCCTCGCCCCATTTTATAGAAGTGACCCAGCCCTACCGGGGCATCACCCTCCGGGCCTACCTGCAGCCTGAACATAAAAATAAGGCTGCCCGCTACTTTGACGCAGTCACAAAGGCCATCGACTACATGGAAAAGCATGTAGGGCGGTATCCTTATAAAACCCTTTCTCTCATAGACCCTTCCAAAGACGGGAGCGGATCAGGCGGCATGGAATACCCCACGCTCATTTCCTGTGGTGCTACCTGGGGAGCCGGCACCTGGGTGAAAGACCAGGAGGTGGTCACCATCCACGAGTTTGTTCACCAGTACTTCCAGGGAATGCTGGCCAGCAATGAGTTTGAAGATTCGTGGATGGACGAAGGCTTTACCCAGTATATGGAAGGGCGGATCATGGATTTCGCCTACCCGAAAGGCTCACTCTTCAATTTCCTCGGCTTTACAGTCAATGATGCCGCAGCTTCGCGCTGGAATTATGTAAGCATGAAATACCCCGCCATCACCGCCATCCGGACCGATACCTGGAAATACCCCGGCGGAACCTACCCCGTGATGAGCTATACCAAACCCGCCACGGTATTGCAGACCCTGCAGAACCTGGTGGGCGACGAGGTAATGGACGAAATCCTGCAGACTTATTTTGAGCGGTTTAAGTTCCGGCACCCCGTTCCCCGTGATTTCTTTGACACAGCCAATGAAATAGCCCGGCGAAAAACCCGCTTCAAAGACCTGGACTGGTTCTTCGAACAGACCATCCTGGGCACAGAGGTGTGCGACTATGCCGTACAGCACCTCGAAAATACCACCCGTGGCGGAAGCTTCCGTTTGGTTAACCTGGGGGATATGCATATACCGGTCACCGTACGCGTAACTTTTAGCAACGGCCGGCACACCGGCTTCCGGTGGGAAGGTAAAACCGGCGACTACCGCTACCCCGAAAACATTACGGCCGTAGAGATAGACCCCGGTAACGCCAATCGCATGGATATCAACCTCCTCAACAACAGCCTGTCTGCTGAGCCTCAGCGCCTGTTTTCTTTCAAATACGCTGCCAAAATGCTCTTCTGGATACAAAATGTACTTCAGATGGCCTGATACGATTCAGCTGATCAGCGGTATGATCTCTTCCGGATCATAGGCCGTTTCACCCGAGATCCGTACATAGGCATGCTGCGTAAAGTCAGGAATGCCGTACTTGAGATAGCTTTCCCAGATATGATCAAAAAACCAGCGCGGGATATACCCCCAACGCAGGTCGTTCTCTTTTCGCTGCAGGAAAGTTTCCCTGGAAACCTGCACAAAAATACGCTTGTCGTATTGTTCCCGTAAACGGCTGTCGTGAAAAGCCAGGAAACCGTCAACGATAACCACCTCGAACCTTTCCCTGTAAAACCGGACAGTCTCCCACAAAAGATCATGGTTAATTGACAGGGGATGCTCCCAGTCTACCTTGTCTTTCACATGGGGTATCTGTGTAGTAGGGAAAACGAAATCATCCTGGTAGAGAACAATCGCCGTTTTCCCTGAATCTCTGAAATAATTAACCAACATACGGGCCAGCGTACTCTTGCCCGAACGACTCACCCCTCCTATACCGATCAGCATATCAGAACCAGCTGGTCGATTTTTTCTTCCGGGTGGTGGTTCCTGAGAAACCTATGGCGCCCAGCAGCGTGCGGGTGATCAGGTTGGCGGCTGTACGGGCCATCTGCTTGCCTGCCGAACTGCTTAAAATGGTATCGAGCGTAGATTTTTCTACCTTAGGCCGGCCTCTCTGAGCCGGTGCTGCAGGCGCTTCTTCCGGAGAAGAAAGCTTATCATTCAGGATTTCGTAAGCGCTTTCCCGGTCTATCACTTCGTTGTACTTCCTGACAATCGAAGAGCCGGCCACGATGCTGCTGATCTCGGTATCGGAAAGCACATCCATCCGGCTTTCGGGCGGAAGGATATAGGTAACAGCCAGCGGAGTAGGGATACCCTTTTCATTCAGGCAGGTAACCAGCGCTTCACCGATTCCCATCTGGGTAAGCACTTCTTCTGTCTTATAAAACTGCGTTTCGGGGTAGTTCTGAGCCGCTTCTTTAATGGTTTTGCGGTCATTGGCCGTAAACGCCCTTAAAGCATGCTGTACTTTCAGTCCCAGCTGCGAAAGCACAGACGCAGGCACATCCTGCGGGTTCTGGGTACAGAAATAGATACCCACCCCTTTGGAGCGTATCAGCTTAATCACGGTTTCAATCTGCTGCAAAAGGGCTTTAGATGCCTCCTGGAATACCAGGTGGGCCTCATCTATAAAAATAACCAGCTTGGGCCGGTCTTCATCGCCGGCCTCCGGCAGGGTGGAATACAGCTCGGCCAGCAGGCTCAGCATAAAGGTGGAAAACAGCTTGGGCCGGTCCATCAGGTCAATCACCCGGAGAATGGAAATAATGCCCCTGCCCTGGTTGTCAATCCGCATGAGGTCATCTACATCAAAGGAGCGCTCCCCGAAAAACAGATCGGCTCCCTGGTGCTGCAATTCAATGACCTTCCGGAGGATAGTACCCAGCGAGGTGGTAGACATCTTGCCGTAGCTGGTTTCAAACTCGGCTTTTCCTTCTTTGCCCACGTACTGGATCACGCGGATGAAATCTTTGAGATCGAGCAAAGGAAGCTGATGATCGTCGCAAAACTTAAAAATTACGGAAACAATCCCCTCCTGGGTGTCGTTCAGCCCGAGTATTTTAGCCAGAAGAATAGGGCCGAACTCGGAAACGGTAGCCCGCAGCCGGGCGCCTTTCTCATCGCTGAGGCTCAGGAATTCTACCGGGAAACCCTGGGGAGTATAGGCTACCCCTGCGGCATTGCTCCGCTCCAGGATAAAAGGTTCGGCTGATCCCGGCTCAGCCAGGCCGCTGAGATCTCCCTTGATGTCCATTAACAGCACCGGAACACTGGCCTTCGAGAGCCCTTCGGCTATTCCCTGGAGGGTCTTTGTTTTGCCGGTACCGGTAGCTCCGGCAATCAGCCCGTGACGGTTCATGGTTTTAAGCGGCACTTTCACCTGTGTACCCGGCACCACTTCACCGTTTAGCTTGGCGGCACCCAGGATCAGCGAGTCTCCTTTACTGGTATAACCGTTCACTATAGTCTCTTTGAATGACTCTGTTATAGACATAAACTGAATAAAGTTAAATTTCTATCTGCAATTTGTAGATAATCCGCTGAAAAGTAAAATATCAGCACCAAAAACAAAATAAAGAATAGCGAAAAGAAGGCCCGTTTTGCCCATTTTCTTACTTTCTGTGCCTTTTTACCATATTTTCAATTTTTCTTTGGGGTTTAGTACTTTTCTGAGTATTTTAGCAACAAATAAGTAAACAAAACCTGGATAACCAGACCTAATCGACTAATGCAAGAAACGGTTAAGATGATCATTGAGGGACAGGAATATGAGTTCCCGGTGATTGAAGGCACAGAAAAAGAAAAAGCTATCGACATTTCAGCTTTACGATCCAAGACAGGATACATCACGATAGATGAAGGTTTTAAAAATACAGGCTCTACATACAGCGGTATTACTTTCCTTGACGGAGAAGAGGGTATCCTGCACTACAGAGGTTACCCGATAGAAGAGTTGGCTGAAAAAGCAGAGTTTCTTGAAGTGGCTTACCTGTTGATTTACGGAGACCTTCCTTCCAAAGAGCAATACGCCAAATTCAAGCACGAGGTAACTACCCGGTCGCTGGTGAATGAAGATATGCGCAAAATTTTTGACGGATTCCCCGTTAATGCTCACCCGATGGGTGTGATGTCTTCACTGGTTGGGGCCATGTCGAGCTTCTACCCGGATAATCACAAAAAGAACAGCGGCGACTTCACGGAAACGCATATCCGCCGGCTGTTGGCGAAATTCCCGACCATTGCTACCTGGTGCTACAAAAAATCGCAGGGACACCCGATCAATTATCCTAAAAACCACCTGGACTATTGTTCCAATTTCCTGCACATGATGTTTGCCCTGCCGGTAGAGAACTATGAAGTAGATCCGATTGTGGCAGGTGCGCTGAATAAGCTGCTTATTCTGCATGCTGACCACGAGCAGAACTGCTCCACTTCCACCGTGCGGCTTGTAGGCTCATCCAAAGCCAATATCTATGCCAGCATCTCAGCCGGTATCTCGGCCTTGTGGGGACCGCTTCACGGCGGAGCCAACCAGGAGGTGATCGAAATGCTGGAGGCGATCCGGGAAGACGGAGGCGACGTAAACAAATACATCGCCATGGCGAAAGATAAAAATTCATCTTTCCGCCTGATGGGCTTCGGACACCGGGTGTATAAGAACTTTGACCCCCGCGCCAAGATCATTAAAAAAGCAGCCGACGACGTGCTGAGCAAGCTGGGCGTAAACGACCCTGTACTGGAAATTGCCAAAGGACTGGAAGAAGCAGCGCTGAAAGACGAATATTTCGTATCGCGCAAGCTGTACCCGAACGTAGACTTCTATTCGGGGATCATCTACCGGGCACTGGGCATACCAACCAACATGTTTACAGTGATGTTTGCCATAGGAAGACTACCGGGCTGGATTGCCCAATGGCTGGAGCTGCGCGATTCAGGCCAGGCTATCGGCAGACCGCGGCAGATTTATACCGGCGCTACCAAAAGACACTATGTGGATCTCGATAAAAGATAAATGATCATCGGTTTTAGAGAATAATTCAATATAAAAGCGGGTCAGTTTTGACTCGCTTTTATTTTATCGGAATACCAACGTATCACACTCCAAAACCCGACCTCAGATCAGCTTATTCCGGCGGATCTCCAGGATATCGTTCTTCCGCCTCCGGCTTATTTCTACCTGGTGATTATTGGACAGCACAATATTCGGACGGTCTTCGTATACCGAAGTGGATACCACATGACTGGGATTGATCAGGAAGGATTTATGCGGCCTGAAAAAACCGAAAGGCCGCAGCAGCGGCTCCAGCCGCTTTAATGTTTTGGACAAGGTCATCACGGTTCCGTCTGCGAAAAAAACTTCTGAATAGTTTGATTCCGCTTTCAGATAAATCACCGACTCTGCCGGGACGGTCGTGTTTCTTACAAGTCTGATTTTATCCATAGTTGGAGGGGCTTTTAGTATATAGACTAAATGCCCGTCCAAAAGGTTGGAATTACCTGCCAATATTTAATCTTACACCCACATTGGCGGGTACAGCCATATAGAGGATCTTCGGAGCCAGCTCCACATACAGGCCCAGGTCAGCAAAAATGCTCAGGTCATTCTGCGGCAGACTATACTCCAAACCACTGTTCAGCACCCCTCCCAGCGAAATCTGTTTCTGGGCTACATTGTTTCCTACCGGCGGCACGGTTTTGCGGGAATTCACCTGTCCGCCGAAACCGTAATACACCTGGAAGCGTTCAGCCGACCCCAGCTGCTTGTTCCAGTGGAAAATTCCCTGCACCATCAGGCCGGTCTGGTTGTAGTAAGGCTTTTTGTTGTATTCCCGGGTGCGGCCCCACAAAAAGCCGTACGTACCGAAATTGACGTCTACGTTCTTGGAACCGCCGTCAAAGTATTTCCTAACGTTCAGGCCTACCGGCTCACCTACTTTAAGGCCTACCGCCCAGTTATTATAATTTTGCGCAAAAGAAGTGCTTATACCTATTCCCAAAAAAGCAACAAGCAGGAAAAGCTTCTTATTCATACCGTTTATGTTAATATGTAAAACCAAAAATTTTGTGTTGTATTCTTTATCCGGTTACCGGGAAATTTAACTTTTTAACGAAAACAGCGTTAATCCCCCCTATTCGACCCCTTCGGGGTCGGTCGTGCCGGGTGCTACCTGTATTCTACAAATATTTGACCCCTTCGGGGTCACATCCTGTCGAATAAAAGTTCGCCATGTATATCCGAGCAAAAAGGCGACACCTACTTTCCACCCGGAACTCTCTACTCGGAACTCTCTACTTCCAACTTTCCACCCGGAACTCTCCACCCGGAACTTTCTACTTCCAACTTTCCACCCGGAATTAAAGCACCTCCGCCCCTTCCAATATATAATTCAGATCATTGATATCATCTACATTGAGACGCAGGATTCCCTTAATGGTTACCTTATCATCGGTATTAAATCTTTTGGTCACTTTCTTAAATTTGATCGAGACCACCGATTCCGGGCCTGCCCCGCCGCAGAAAAAACAGGAAGCAAACGGGTTAGAAGACAGAACATAATAGTTGGCATCCACATCTACAGGGATCATATAACCGCCCAGCTGCACCTCCTTCCCTTTCAATTCGAGCACTTTGGGTCCGAACTGCGGCTCCAGCAGGAACATGTTCTCGGTAGCATTCCATTTCTTTTTAAAGGTAACATCACTTAACTGTTCCCAGGTTATCTTAACGGGGTTAGCGGCAAACACTACGGCCGGCACGAATAACAGGGACAAAATCAGCTTTTTACTCATTTGCTAAAGTTTTTGAAATATTAATTTTATAAATTCCCGATGAAGGAATAACGGCTGCAACTATACCTATGCATAACGCTAATACGAGCAAATAAATTTCCTCTTTCTGGAGGAATTGCTGCTGCAGGCTATAATTATACCCTCTTTTCAGGGCACCTGAGGCCAGCCACAGGCCCGTTCTGCTGAAAAGTATACCCAATACATATCCTGACAATGCCAGGAAGATCCCTTCCAGCAGGAGCATGAAAAACAGCTTAATCCGTGTTCCACCCATAGAAAGCATCAGGGCCAGCTCGTATTTTCTTTCTTTAAGCGCATTGAAGAGGGTAATAAAAACACTCACCCCGCTGATGAGCATAATGGCAGCGGCCAGGGCCTTCACGGCATCCATTCCAATCCCCATCAGCTCAAAAAGCCGGTTGACTTCAATGGCCGGCAAAGCGGCCTGCATTTTGGTATTCTGGTTGATCAGCCGGGGCAGTGACATCATGCCCATGGGCGAACGGAACTTGACCAGGGCACAGGTGACCTCCGGCTCATGGCCAGCATCTTCTTCCCCGTGCTCATCATGCCCGTCTGGCTCCTCATGATCTCCGTGCTCCTCATGCCCGGCATGAACCTGCCATACACTTTCCAGGTTGCTTACCAGCAGGTTATCCAGCACCGAGTTGGTATAATCCAGGATACCCACCACGGTATAGCGCTGATCTTCATGCGTATGCCCTTCTTTATCGTACCCGTGCGAGCTGGCAAACGTGTCGTTCAGCTTCAGCTCCAGGTTACGCGCTACCGTGGCCCCCACAACTACTTCCATGGGTCGCTCAAAAACACGTCCCTGAGTCAGTTCGGCTTTAAAGTGCTGCAGGTATTTTTCATTGCTGCCCACAATCCGGTAGCCTTGGTAATTGTCGCCCATCGAAAGCGGGATCACCTCTTTCACCAGCGGGTTGGTACGGAGCATATCCAGCTCGCTAAGGGCGATATTCCCTGTGGGGGAATCAATCTGGTACACACCCGAAAGGATAAGCTGCAGGGGACTGCCCTTGGCGCCTACCACCATATCAACTCCCGAGATATTCTTGGCAAATTTATCCTGGAGCTGTTTCCCCACGGTAATAAGCAGGGAGATAATGCCAATACCGAAAGCCATGAGCAAAACGGCCAGGATACTGTTCAGCTTCTTATCAACTATATTTTTCCAGACTATTTTCAGCAGCATGATTACAAAGTAATTTGATTCGGAAACCGGGTTTTCAAACGTTGATCGTGGGTAACGATGACCAGTGCGGCCCCGTTTTCTTTGGCCTGCACCTCCAGCAAATCGGCCACCTTCCGGCAGTTCAGGTCGTCGAGTGCAGAAGTGGGCTCATCGGCCAGGATCAGGCTGGCCGAATTCATCAGCGCCCGGGCAATGCCTACCCGCTGCTGCTCGCCGCCGCTGAGCTCGGTGATTCTTTTGTGAAGCAGGGCCGAAAAGCCCAACGAGTCTGCCAGGTGGTCTACCCTCGCCTTATCGGGCGGGTTACCGGCAAAATAATTGGCCATTAAAAGGTTATCTTTGACATTCAGGGCATTGACGAAATAGGGTTTCTGGAATACCAGGCCGATATTCCGGGCACGAAAACCCGGAAGCGCACTTAACGGGAGGGTGGTGGTGCGGGTTCCGTTGATCTGCACCTCGCCTCTGGCAGGCATCAGCAGAAGAGCCATCAGGTTAAGGAAGGTGGTCTTCCCGGAACCCGAATTTCCCAATATCAGCAGGGTTTCTCCTGAAGCGCAGCGGACATCCGGAAAGTCAAAACGGGCGGATTCGCCGTAGTGGAACTCCAACGAACGGGTCTCAAGCATTAACGGTTAGTTTAAAAAGTAAAAATCGGAAATAATTTTATTTTTTCAGGGCTTTCTTAAAAATAATCGCGTTATTTGCATTAGTCTACCAAACTGGTAGTTTAATTGTTAAATCAAAATTTTCAACATTATGTCACTTAGACTTGGAGATACTGCACCTGACTTTACAGCGAATACCACTGACGGTCAGATCAGTTTTCACGAATGGCTCGGCGATTCCTGGGGATTGCTGTTTTCTCACCCTGCAGACTTCACACCTGTTTGTACGACAGAGCTGGGAATGACGGCTCTGTTGAAAGACGATTTTGCCAAGCGGGGCGTAAAAATAATCGCCGTTTCAGTGGATGACCTGGATTCTCACCGTCGCTGGATCCCGGATATCGAAGAAGTTAACAACGTTAAATTCAATTTTCCTATTATTGCCGACGAGGGACGCAAGGTAGCCGAACTCTACGATATGATTCACCCGAACGCTTCAGAAAAAGCCACAGTGAGATCGGTATTTATTATCGGGCCCGATAAGAAGATCAAGCTGACCTTAACCTATCCTGCCTCTACCGGCCGGAATTTCCAGGAGATTCTCCGGGTAGTAGACTCCATCCAGCTGACCTCCAATTATTCGGTAGCTACACCGGCTGACTGGAAACAGGGAGAAGACACGATCGTATCTCCGTCTATCTCTACGGAAGATGCCATCAAGAAATTCCCGAAAGGCGTGAAAGAGGTGAAGCCGTATCTGCGTTATACACCGCAACCGAACGTGGATTAAGTTAAAAGCTAAAAACTAAAAGTTAAAAGTTAAAAGTTAATGTACAATTGTTCCGCAACTTTTAACTTTTAACTTTTAGTTTTTAACTACTATCTGCTCTCCCGTTGTATCTTTACATCCAAAACAAGCGTATGGAAGTAGGCAAATACAACACACTCCAGGTCTTACGGGCCACCAGCGTAGGACTTTACCTGGGCGATGCAGAAGGCAATGACGTACTTCTTCCTCACAAATACATTCCTGAGAACATAGAAATGGGCGGTGAAATTGAGGTATTCATTTACCGCGACTCAGAAGACCGCCTGATTGCTACCACCCTTACCCCGGCTATCCTGCTCAACCAGTTTGCTATCCTCGAAGTAGTGGCGGTATCGCCTATTGGTGCCTTCCTGGACTGGGGCCTGGAAAAAGACCTGTTCGTGCCCTTTAAAGAGCAAAACCATAAGCTTCAGAACGGGCAATGGGTACCGGTTTACCTCTATCTTGACGAAGAGACCGACCGCCTGGTGGCCTCCGCCAAAATCAATAAATTCTTTCAGAATAACGACACCATCGAGCTGGAAGAAAACCAGAAGGCAGACATCCTGGTCTATGAAAAAACAGACCTGGGGTACAATGTCATCATCAATAACCGCTACAAAGGCCTGGTCTATGAAAATGAGATCTTCCGCCGGCTGGCCTGGGGCGATCAAACCACGGGTTACATAAAAAATATCCGGGAAGACGGCAAGATCGATGTTTCTCTTCAGCCCCTGGGTTTCCTGAATGCACGCGATGAAAACGCCCGTGTAATTATGGAAAAGCTGGAAAGCAACGGCGGCATACTTCACCTGAGCGATGCCTCAGACCCCATAGATATACAGGATCAGCTGGGTATGAGTAAAAAAGCTTTTAAAAAGGCCATAGGCGGACTATACCGCGAAGGCCTCATCACGCTCTCCGACGCCTCTGTTCAAAAGGCGCACTAAGCGTACATGCTTAACGGCCATTGACCAGCACTTCAAACCGGTCTGTGCTAATCTGGGCCAGGCGGGCCAGCCTCAGCGCTTCGGTGGCATTTTTCCCGGCTTCTGCTATATCACCGGCCCGTTTATTTAAACGGCTCAGCTCATAGTGATATTCGGCCAGGTAGGCATTGTCTTTCAGCAGGGGCCGGGCTGTGTTCAGCCAACCGGTAGCCGATGCAATGTACCCCGTATCCGGGAAATTATCGTTAAAAATATGGGTGACATAGATCAGTGATGGTCCGCTGTCGCGGAAAAACCCGGCGGCCTTTTCCCCGGCAGCCAGTGCCTCGGCCTTTTTCCCCTCGCGCAGGTAAGCCAGCGCGCTGTGCTCCCAGAGAAACGTATCCACATACTGCCCTGCTCCTATCTTTTCCATATAGCCTTTCAGAAGATTCACCTGCGCCACGCTGTATTTTTTACTGGCCGGGCTGAAAACCGTACGCTGCACGATCAGTCCCAGCGCATTCATTTCATAGCCGGGATGTCCGCCCGCTTTTTCCAGCTCTGCCGCACGGGGCACATGCTCGATCCAGTACCTGAAAAACCCGTTATCCGTATCGGTCACTACCCGTTTGGTAAGCGACCAGCTCAGGCTACTGCCCAGGTCTTCTTTCGGGAACAGTTCGTAAAGGGTGTCTGCTACCTTGTGGTTATACAGCGTGTCCATACTTACACGGGTATAGGCCCCAAATTTCACCAGGAAAGCCATATCACGGTACCCCTGGTCAAACCGGGTTCTGTAATTAGAGCTCCATTGTGCAGGATCCAGGGCTTCTTCAGCCACCTCCAGCACAGAAGCCGGTGTAGGGTTGGCTTCCCCGTGATGCACCAGCCGGCCGTCTCCGTCAAAAAAGAGGAACTGCGGGAAGCTCGGGATCTCGATCTTCCGGTCGTCCAGGAACTTGCGGGCCCCTTCCACGCTAAGGTCCATCTTGTAATTCACAAACCCCGTATTGAATTTCCGTGCTACTTCCTTATCGGAAAAATTGGGTTCCATAGCCTGGCAGGCCGGACAGGTAGGCAGGTAAGCTTCCACAAAAAGCAGCTTCCCGGAGGCCTTCGCTTTGTCAAGCGCCTGCTGTACGTTGGGTTCCCATTGCACTTTTTCCTGGGCCGGCGCCGGGAAAATGCTAATTATCGAAATAATCAGAAAAAGTGTTATACGCATATATCTACTTCACTGAGTTCACCAGGTCATTAAATTTCTTCAGGTCGGCACCGGCAGAGCCTGCCAGCTTTAATGCCTCGCCGGCATGCTGGGCGGCAGCGGCCCTGTCTCCGCCTTTCAGGCTCAGGCGGGCCAGCTCATAATGGTATTCGGCTTTCTGGTTAGGCTCGGTCACCAGGGGGCCGGCGGTGTTCAGCCATTCACGGGCTACAGGCAGGAAGCTGTTATCCGGGAAATTATCGTTAAACACCCTTGTAATGTACACCAGTGAAGGGCCGCTGCTTGCAAACTTCGCTGCCATATTGCGGCCTATGGCCAGGGCGGCTGCGGGTTTTCCTTCGCGCAGGTTAGCCAGGGCTTCCTGTTCCCAAACATAGGTATCGGCGTATTCTCCGCCCCCTACTTTCCGGATATACTCTTTTACCTGCGCCAGCTTCTGCGTACCGTAGGTCTTACTGTCTTTGGCCACCGAGGTTTGCACAATAATGCCGAGGGTATTAAGCTCCTGGCCGGCATGGCCCACTTTTTTCTCCAGTTCAGCGGCCTGCGGGATATGGTTGATCCAATATTTAAAGAAGCCGTTGTCAACGCTGGTCACCACTTTTTTGGTGGCCGCCCAGCTGGTTTCACTGCTTATCTGGTCTTTCGGGAACACTTCGAATAAGGCATCGGCCACTTTACGGTTGGCTGTCGTATCTTTTGTGAGACGGGTATATACCCCGTATTTCACCAGGAAATCAAAGTCCCTGTCTCCTTTATCAAAACGGGCTTTGTAATTTCCCGTACGGCTTTCCGGCGTTCTGGCATCGGTAGCTACGGCCAGGAGAGACGCCGAATTGGCCGTTACCTCGCCCTGGTGCACCAGGTGACCGTCACCGTCAAAGAACAGGAACTGCGGAAAGCTGGGCAGCCAGATGTTCCTGTCGTCAAGGAACTTCACCTGCTCTGCCACGCCCACATCAAGCTTATAGTTTACAAAATCGGTATTGTAGCGCTCTGCCACCTCCGGGTCACTGAAAAACGGTTCAATAGACTGGCATACGGGGCAGGTGGGCGAATAGCACTCCACAAACAGGAGCTTGCCGGTGGCTTTGGCCTTGGCCAGCGCTTCGGTGATGTCAGGCACCCAGGTGACATGAGTTTTATCTATTACGGTTTCTTCAACCTGCTCCTGCTTCGATTCCGAACGGCAGGAAGTAAAAAAAAGGGCGCATAAAAATGCGGGTAGTAAGTAAGCGGTTTTGAATTTCATATGTTTAAAAACAATCAGCGCCAGGCCTGTTCTGTTTGCTGTAACGGGGCTTCCGGCTGTTTAGGTTAAATACTCTTTATAGTAGTAGAACACCGGAAAAAGCCCGAATGTTACTTCATTTCTTAATTTCTTTCTCCGGCAAATGCCGTGCCGATTCCCGCCAGGCTGAAACGGCCTGGCTGCAGGCCTTTTCTTTGCAGCTTTTCTCCAGGGTGTCGGCCAGGTAGGTCAGGCCCGGGGCATCGTCGCGAAAAAACCCGGCCATCTGCTCCCCAGTGCTTACGGCAGCCGCCGTGTTTCCTTCCCGCAGGTGGGCCAGCATTTCCTTTTCCCAGGTCAGCCCCCGGGTTTCTTTTTCGCCGAGCACGGGGGTAAACTTTTCCCGCAGTGTCTTCCATTGTGCTGCGCTGAAGGTACCGGCTTCCCGGCTGAACAGGGTTCCGTAAAGCAGGCGGGAGAATGCATTTTCCACATTTCCATGGGCCGATGCCGCCTCATAGGCCGTTGCCTGCGGCACATTACCGAGCCAGTAATCGGCAAACCCGTTCCGGGCATCGGTCAGGGCTTTTTTCAGGATGATCCAGGAAGTTTCAGAATTACGCTTTTCTGCAGGAAATACCTCCCACAAAGCGTCTACTACCTTCCTGTTGGTCACGGTATCCTGCTTCACCCGGGTAAACAGGGCGTAATGGGTCAGGAAATTTTCACTCCGTTCGCCGGCCTCGAAACGGCGGGCATAATTTTCACCGGTGTAGGTCTTTTCTATTACCATTTTACCCGGTTGCAGCACCGAGCTGAGCGTAGCCGAGACCTCACGGGCATGCACCAGGGTGGAATCTCCCCTGAAAAAGAGGAAATACGGTATACCGTACACATCCAGCCCTGCTGATTTCACAAATGCCACGGCCTCTTCCGTTTCCACATTCAGCTGGTAATTGATAAACGCCGAATTGTACAGGTCGGCTACAGCCTTTTCTTTAAAAAACGGGGCTACACGCTGGCAATAAGGGCAGGTGGGTGAATAAAACTCTACAAACAGCACCTTATCCTGCCTGCGGGCCTCCGCAAAAGCCCCGGCAAGGCTGCGCTGCCATTTTACCTCCTGGGCATGGGCGAAAAACGGGAGAAAAAGAAAGAGACAGAGCGTGTATTTCATAGGCATATCTGATATAGTATTAACGTTTCACGGGCAGAACTAATTTCAGGATCCTCCCGTTAATTGTATATAACATTTACTTTATGGTTACATTGTACGGAATCCCTAACTGCGACACCGTAAAAAAAACGCTCACTTATTTTAAGGAAAAGAACATACCGGTTTCTTTCCATAATTTTAAAACGGAAGGAATTTCAGCAGAAAAGCTGGAAGAATGGTTCTCTGCCGCAAGTATTAACAAAGTAGTTAACAAAGCCAGCAGCACGTATAAGGGCCTTGACGAGGCGGCCCGTAAAGCGCTTGAAGAGCCGCATTCGGCTATCCCGGTGATACAGGAGCATACCTCCGTAATCAAACGCCCGATAGTGGAAGCCCGGGGGAAAACCCTGGTGGGCTTTAAGAAGGATGAGTACGATGAGATCTTCGGGTAATAGTCCATGAAGGGTACCCATCATTCAATTACCATTTCTCGCTCTTAATTTCCTCCCGTATCCTGTCGTTGACAGAGATTCGGGCATTCTTAAAAACAAAGATGTCGGTTTTGTATTCCCGGGCAAACACATTGTTTACTGAGTCAGCCAGCACGCCGCTTTCAAATAACGGGCCGGTTTCCTGCATCTCTTCAACGCGGTTTCCGGCACTCTTCACCCTGATCAGGTGCCGGTAAGGTTTAGAGAGGTCAAACCATCCTATATAATCGTCGTGAAAGGAGTTGGCCCGGAGCCGGCCACGGGTATAGTAGTTGATGGCACCGGCCTGTCCGTAATTATCGCACAGGATCAGCACCTGGTCTTTGTCCGGCAGGGCATTGTATATCTTCTCCGTTTTCTCTGCCAGCTCTTTCCACCCGATCATATCGGCGAAATCCTGCGAGAGGGGATATTCTTTTCCGTCCTCCCACCGGTGCATACCCAGTGCGGGACGGGCTTTCGCAAATTCCACAAACTCTTCAGGCGTTCTGACCGGGAATTCAATGCGCACAATCAGCAGGATGAAAAGCACGGGCAGGCCGGCTACCAGCGGCCGCAGGTACCTTTTGCGGCCCGATTGAAGCGCCCGCTCCAGGTACACCGCTCCCCAGGCCATGTAAACGGGGTAAAGGCCCAGGGCATAATACGATTTGGCCTTAAAATACGTAAAAATACCCAGGGTAAAGATAAGGCTCCATGCCATAAACCGGTACGCTGAAAACGGCCGGTAAAACAGCAATGCATACACAGAAGCAATTGCCACCGGTAATGCCCCGATAACATACAGCAGCTGATCTTTCAGGAAACCTGTTCTGCTGATGTGCGCCAGGTGGTATTTCTGCAGAAGCTTCATATGGTGAAGTACCGGGAAATGGTGGGTGTACTGCCACAGGAGATTGGGCAATATGAGCAGGAAAGCCAGCAGGACGGCACCGTAAAACTCTTTTTTCAGCACTAGTGTACGGTGCGGGCTCAGCAGCAGCGCCGGCAAAAGCCCGGCCAGCAAAAACAGGATATTGTACTTGTTCAGGAAACCCAGGGCAAAGGTCAGGGCCAGCGCATACAGCCATTTTGCTTGGCGGGTGTTCAGGTATTTTACCAGGAAATAGTATACGCCCGTCCAGGCCAGCACATCAAAAGAATTAGGTTGAAACAGGCTGTTAAGTCGTAAAAGGGGAGAAAACAAAACACACAGGGCGGCCAGGATCTTGGCATACCGGTTTCCTTTCAGCTCAGCGGTGAGCTTCCAGACCAGCATCATGGTGAGCGCACCGAAAAGCGCCGGGAAAAAGTGAATCCAGAATTCCGAGTTACCCAGCATGCTGATCAGCCGGGAGATCCAGGAGGTAAAAGGGGGAATTGAGAGATATCCCCAGGCCGGATGGTTGGCCTGGTCCAGGTGCAGGAATTCATCGCGGTGCAGCTCGTATACCTCCCTGACCAGGAAATATTGCAGGAGGAATTTCAGGAGCACCAGTGTGCCGGGTATAAGTTTTCGGTTCATCGTCTAAAAAATCCCGGCCGCCGGGCAGGGAGTTCCGTTTCCATGCCGGCCACCGTTCCGGTAAAAGTAAATATTCTGCTTCCGGGTGCTGAGCAGAAATACACAAACGGTAAAATAAAATTTTAAAGGTTATACAGATCACCCGCCAGGACATGAACATTTTGAGCTCCAAAGGCATCACATCCGACAAAAATTTAACTACGCTCTAAAAACATTATATAGCATTTAATAGACTTATTGGTCTACTGAATATTTTATCTTATCTCCACAAACCGATTTCATTTCAGGCCGATATTATTTATACATATTCTATATAGAGGTGTTTGAGGAAGAAATTACCCTAATAATTCATGGAAAATTGACATCCTTCGTTACTTTTAGACTTGTTTTTACATCAACCATAACATTTGTATTAATACGTGAAAAGAAGATTAGCCTTACAGAGAGTAGCTCTCATGGTGGGTGGCGCAGTGACCGCACCCAGTTTAGCTGCCATTCTCAACAGTTGTAAGTCTCCCTCTGATTCTGCGGCCTCCGGGTTTAGTCTGGATACGGATCAACGTTCACTCCTTGCTGAAATTGCAGAGGTGATCATTCCTAAAACCGACACTCCGGGCGCTAAAGACACAGGGACACCGGAAGTGATTGAAATACTTCTGAAAGACTGTTACAGTGAAGAACAGCAAAAGCATTTTGTAGCGGGTCTGAAAGATCTGGAAGCAGAGTCCAAAAAACTGGGCGGAAGCTTTGTATCCCTCGATGAAGCCAATAAGCTGGCGGTAGTGCATACCATGCGCGACAAGGCCCGGGCTGAAAAGGAAGATGCCGAAAAGGTAAAAATTGTGGATGCGGAAACAGGTAAAGAAAAAGAGGATGTAACCAAAAAAGAACCTCTTATTCCTTTCTTTACCCTGGTTCGCGACCTTACCATATTCGGGTACTACTCATCAGAGTATGGTGTTACCAAGGCGTTCGACTACAGCCCGGTTCCGGGCAGGTTTGACCCCTGCATGAAGGTTACCCCGGATCAAAGAGCTTATTCATAAACCCGTTTTCAACCATCGTTTAACAATGAATATTCAAGGAAAAGGAAAAGAATCCGTAACATACGACGCCATTGTAGTAGGCTCAGGTATTTCCGGAGGATGGGCAGCAAAAGAATTAACTGAAAAAGGCCTGAAAGTCCTCATGATTGAAAGAGGACGTGAATTAAAACATATAGAAGGGTATGACACCGCCATGAAGGAGTCGTTCGACTTCCCGCACCGGAACCGTCTGACCGAACAGATGAAGAAAGATTACTGGGCGGGTATCCGGACCGGTTATACCATTACCGAAGCTACCAAAGACCTTTTTGTAAAGGATAGTGAAGATCCTTACGAAGAAACCCAGCGCTTTGACTGGATGCGGGCATACCATACCGGTGGCAAGTCGCTGCACTGGGGTCGCCAGACCTACCGGTGGAACGAAAGAGACTTCACGGCCAATGGCGAAGAAGGAGTAGGTGTTGACTGGCCTATCCGTTACAAAGATATCGAGCCCTGGTACAGCTACGTAGAAAAATTTGCGGGTATCTCCGGCGAAAAGCGCGGCCTGGATGTGCTGCCTGACAGCCATTTCCAGCCGGCCATGGAGCTGAACTGCGTAGAACGCGAGGTGAGAAAAGGCATTGAAAGCAAATTCAAAGGCCGTTACCTGACCATCGGTCGTGTGGCACACCTCACCAACCCTACCGAAGAGCAGCTGGCCCTGGGTAGAACCAGCTGCCAGTACCGTAACAAATGTATCAAAGGGTGTCCTTACGGCGCTTATTTCAGCACACAGGCGGCTACCCTGCCGGCGGCGGAAAAAACCAACAACCTGACGCTGGTCAACGACAAGATCGTTTACGAAGTGATCTTTGACGATGAGAAGAAAAAAGCAATTGGTGTAAGAACCATTGACCGGAACACCAAGAAAACCGAAGAATTCTACAGCAAGGTGATCTTCCTGAATGCCGGTGCCATGGGTACGGCCTGGATCCTGATGCAGTCGAAATCAAAAACCCACCCTAACGGACTGGGAAATGAGTCAGACCAGCTGGGAAGAAACATCATGGACCACCACCTGGGCGTAGGCGCATCAGGATCATGGGAAGGCTTTGAAGATATGTATTTTTATGGAAAACGCCCTAACGGGGTGTATATTCCGAGGTTTGCCAACTGGGGATCGGATAAGCGCGACTTCCTGCGCGGATTTGGCTACCAGGGCGGTGGCAGCCGGGGCAACAAAGGTGCCGGCGACCTGATCGGTGCCGAACTGAAAGCCACTTACACACACCTGGGTGGCTGGGGCTTCGGCATAGGCGGTTTCGGTGAAACCCTGCCTGACCCGAGAAACCGTTTCACCCTGTCGCAAAACAAAGACCAGTGGGGACTTCCCATTATTAACTTTGATGCAGCCTGGCGTGAAAATGAAATGAAAATGCGGGTAGCCATGGAAAGCGAGGCTGCGAACATGCTGGAAGCCGCAGGGCTGAAGAATGTTCGTTCGTATAACGACAAAGAAAAAGCACCGGGTATCGGTATCCACGAAATGGGTACTGCGCGGATGGGTCGTGATCCCAAGACCTCTGTGCTGAACGGGAACAACCAGGTTTGGGGAGCTGAAAACGTGTACGTCACTGACGGTGCCTGTATGGTTTCTTCTTCCTGCGTTAACCCCTCACTCACTTATATGGCGCTGACGGCCAGAGCAGCTGACCACGCCGTAAATGAGTTGAAGAAGCAGAACATCTAATGCGTTTTTGTTTTTTAACCGGGATGGCCGATGTTTTTCGGTTGTCCCGGTTTTTTTATTCCTTCCCGCGTAAAAACAAAATAAAATCCTCCGTTACCGTCAGGTCGCGATCAAATAAATTCCCCGCATCGAAAAATACCAATTTTTCTTCCATCCGTCCTATTTTATATTTATTCTGAATAACAATAAGTCATTTTTTTTATTTCCCAAATCGCTGTAGCTTGCATCCAAATTGACCTGTTTACAATGCGTAAGACGTTTGTTATTTTCTCAACGGCCCTGATTATTTTCCTGCTGCTGTTGTCGGTTTACATGAACCCTAACTGGTATGTGGTGTTAGGAACGGTGGTATTTTTCACGGGAATGGGGTACTACGATATGGTACAGACCCGGCATTCCATTATGCGGATCTACCCCGTATTCGGGCGTCTCCGGTTTTTTATGGAAGAGATGCGCCCTAAAATTTACCAGTATTTTATTGAATCGGATATTGATGGCCGGCCCCTGAACCGGGTAGACCGCTCTACGGTTTACCAGCGGGCCAAGAAGGAAAACGACACCATGCCTTTCGGAACCCAGCTGGATGTGTATTCAGAAGGATACGAATGGCTGGCCCACTCTATGGCGCCCAAAGATTTCCATAAAATGGATCATAACCTGAGAATAAAAGTGGGCAATAAAGACTGTACCCAACCCTACTCGTGCAGCATTCTCAATATATCAGCCATGAGCTTCGGCTCGCTGAGCAGCAATGCCGTAGAGGCCATGAACGGCGGGGCCAAACTGGGCGGATTTGCGCACAATACCGGCGAGGGCGGGGTAAGCGAATACCACCTGAAGCACGGCGGCGATGTGGTCTGGCAGATCGGTACCGGTTATTTCGGTTGCCGGGCGGCTGACGGCGGTTTTGACCCCGTACAGTTTGAGGAAAGGGCGCAGCATCCGAATATCAAAATGATCGAGATCAAGATCTCCCAGGGGGCCAAACCCGGTCACGGCGGTATCCTCCCGGCTTCCAAAAACACCCCGGAGATAGCCCGTGCACGGAATATCGAGCCGTATACGCTGGTGGCTTCGCCTCCGTTCCATAAAGCGTTTGACTCGCCGCTGGGCCTGATTGATTTCATTACCCAGTGCCGCCGGCTTTCGGGCGGGAAACCGGTAGGCTTCAAGCTTTGCATAGGCCATAAAAGCGAGTTTATCAGCATCTGCAAAGCCATGATCGAAACCGATACCTACCCCGACTTCATCACGGTAGACGGAGCAGAGGGCGGTACCGGTGCCGCACCGCAGGAGTTTTCCAACTATGTGGGGGCGCCGCTGCTCGACGGCCTGGATTTCGTGGTGAACGTACTGCGCGGGCTCGATATCAAAAAACACATCAAGGTATTTGCTTCCGGGAAGATCACCTCGGGCTTCCATATTGTACGTGCGCTGGCGCTGGGTGCAGATGCCTGTTATTCAGCCAGGGCCATGATGCTGGCCGTGGGCTGTATCCAGGCTTTGCAGTGCAATACCAACAAATGCCCGGTGGGCGTGGCTACCCAGGACCCCGCCCTGACCGTAGGCCTGGTAGTAGAAGACAAGAAAACACGGGTGGCCAATTACCACAACAATACCGTAAAAAGCGTAGTGGAACTCATAGGTGCCACCGGCCTCGACGACATCAAAAACCTGTCGCGCAGCCATATTTACCGGCGCATCTCGTTCAGCCAGATGCTCAGCTACGAGGAGATCTTCCCTACCACGCCTATCGGCGCCTACCTGAAAGAGGAGACCATCACCAAAAAATACCAGGATGACTTCCGTAACGCCAGCGTCAATCACTGGGGCGTATTTAACGTGGCTACGATTGGCAGTGTGGCAGAGGAGCGGATTGTGGCAAAAGCCAACAGGTCATAACAACGAGCAAACGCTCAGGATCCCCACAGGTTTTCATCTGTGAGGATCCTGAGAAGGCTCGTCAGAGAATTCTCACACATGCACGATATTGAAGTCAGGCCCGGCTCCCGGCTACACTTTCAGCTCCTTTGCCGCACCGCCTCAAAAAGGATCACTCCGGCTGCTACTGACACATTCAAGGACTCCACCTTGCCTTTCAGCGGAATCTGGGCCTTGTAATCAGACTCTCCAATGAGCGAATCGGTGATCCCGTCTTCTTCCGAGCCCATAATGATAGCGGTAGGAAGGGTAAAATCCACGTCATACACCACGTCATTCCCCTTTTCTGTACAGGACACCACCTGGAAGCCTGAATTTTTGAGGTATTTCACCGTATTCATCAGGTCGCTTTCGCGGCATACGGGAATAAAGCTCAGAGCGCCCGAAGAAGTCTTCATGGCATCGCCGTTGATCTGGGCAGCACCACGCGCAGGCAGCACCACAGCGTGCACCCCGCTGCATTCTGCCGAGCGGCAGATAGCACCAAAGTTCCGCACATCTGTGATACGGTCGAGGATCAACACCAGCGGGGTTTCTCCCGATTCAAAAACAGAGGTTACCACATTGGAAAGCTGGGCAAAATTAACCGAAGACACAAATGCAATGGCGCCCTGGTGGTTTTTCATGGTCACCCGGTTCAGCCGTTCCTGGGGGACCTTCTGTACGGGTATTCCCCTGTTGCGGGCCAGGGTTTCTATTTCTTCCACGTGCTTCATATCTTTCAGAAGCAGTATCTTGTCTATTTCCTTCTCACTTTTCAGCGTTTCGACTACCGAATTAATACCAAAAATGAAATCGGCTTTATTGGGCCGGTTTACGGGCTTATGAAATTTCTTTACTCCGCTGCTTTTCCTGTTCTCCATGATTCTACATAAGGGTACCAGAACGCACTATACTCCGGATACCTCACCAGCTCATAATTTTGTTCTGAAAATACGTTTGGTTTTTTATAAAATGTATAAATGATTTCCGAGGTGTTCCGGTTCTGGGAGTAGAGCCACACTTCACGGGTACGGTTACGCTGCACACGGGCCGGCGGCCCCATGATGATGTACACCATGCCCTTATCGGTTTTCCAGCCCTCTTTATAGGTAGTAAAGAAATCGTTGGCCTCTTCCACCCGCTTATAATAGCTCCTGATGATCCTGCGGGCCAGGTTCTGATCGCCCCGGGCCAGGTTCAGGAAGTACATGTCCATGGCGTCTTTCCCGTTTTCATATACGCCTGAATTCTCCATCTCCTTCGAGGTGCTCATATACACCAGGGCCTCTTTCAGGGTTTCGGGGCGGGTGTCGCGCGGGTACCGTTTATCTACCACCAGGAAACCGTAGCCATCCTTCACCTCGTCGGGGTTCTGGGTCAGCACGTACATCCCGGTTTCTGTAAGGGTCAGGGTCTCCCGGTCTTTGATCTCCAGGGTTTCTGCTATTTCAAATTCGCTTTCTGCCGTTCTTTTGGTGCCTGACATGGGCGATAGCGCCGGTTTTGTGTTGTTCCGGTACCGAATCAGGAAGAGCGGTTCGGAAGACGGCTTCACCGACTTGATCACAAAGCGCTGTCCGCTGTACACATAAGGCTGAAAATCGGGGATATCGTCAGATGCTTTTTTATATATCTCGTACCGGGTATTGCTTCGCTTCGCCGTGAAATCTATGGCCATGTCATACGAAAACTTCGTTCCTGAAGCCGGGTGCACAAACTCTACGAGGAGAATTCCTCCCGGTTGCTCTTTTACCCGCGGAATATCAAAGGTAAGCAGGCAGGTATCACCCTGGGTACGTGCAAATTCAGGCGTGAAGGCCAGCTTACCCGCGCTGATCTTCTCGCGGATACCGAAATCGGTCTGGAGGGTCCATTGTACCCGGAAGCTCTCGTTTAGCTTTTCCAGCGACATCTTCTCTCCCAGCAGCGTGATATGGGTTTTTATAAATACCCGGGCAGAAACCGAATCGATGAAATTGTATTTCCCCACCACCGAATTCACCGTAGGCTTATCTACGCTCCGGGGTGTTTCTTCTTTCATGACGGTCTCTGCCGGCTTCTTCTCCCGTACCTTACAGGCTGAAAAAGCCAGCACTAACACCAAAAACAGTATTCCTCTCTTCATCAAAAAAGTTCTGATGTCTTAAAAACGACTTATTCTTACGAATGTTGATGCAATATAGCATTTTTTCTCAAACCTAAACCGCTGCTATCTTGTTATACCTGTATGACAACCGAAAAACCAACCGAACGGAAAGACATCAGCAGCCGCGAAGACCTTCGTTTGCTGATAGACACCTTTTATGACGGGGTGCTGAATGATCCCGTCATGCGTCCGGTATTTGAAGACTCCCTGCCGCACTGGGATCATCACAAAGAGCGGGTAGTCAACTTCTGGGAAAACTGGCTGTTCCAGACAGGCGCCTATGACGGCGGCATGATGTGGAAGCACTCGGCCCGCCACCAGACCCAGCCCATGACCACCGGGCGGTTTGAACGCTGGCTGGCCTACTGGTTCACCACCACCGACCAGCTTTTTGAAGGCAAAAACGCCGAATTTGTGAAGAGCAAAGCGCTGGAGATCGGGAAAGTGCTGCATCACAAACTCAATGCTGTTTAGTTCCGAGTACTTAGTTCCGGGTAAGTACTCGAAACTAAGTACTCGGAACTCACAACTTCTCCCCTATCTTTGCGCCTTAATTCAAAAAGCAGATATGATCTCGGTAGATAACGTAACGGTGGAATTCAGCGGCCACCCCCTTTTTTCAGACATTACCTTTAACATCAATGAGAAAGACCGGATAGCCCTGATGGGTAAAAACGGTGCAGGAAAATCTACCCTCCTGAAGGTCATTGCGGGGGTGAATAAACCTACACGGGGCAAGATCTCTGCCCCGGCCGATGCCGTTATTGCTTACCTGCCCCAGCACCTGCTTACGGAAGATGACACTACTGTATTTGCAGAAACCTCCAAAGCTTTTGCCGGTGCACAGGCCATGCAAACCGAGCTGGAAGAGCTGAACCGGCAGCTGGAAACCCGCACCGACTACGAGTCAGACCAGTACATGGACATCATCACGCGGGTATCCGAGCTCAGCGAGAAGTTCTACTCGCTCGAAGAAGTGAATTACGATGCCGAGGTAGAAAAAGTATTAAAAGGCCTGGGCTTTACCCGCGAAGATTTCACCCGGCAAACCTCCGAGTTTTCAGGCGGCTGGCGGATGCGCATTGAGCTGGCCAAGATCCTGCTGCAAAACCCTGACCTGATCCTGCTGGATGAGCCTACCAACCACATGGACATCGAATCGATCCAGTGGCTGGAAGACTTCCTGGTCAACAGCGCTAAAGCCGTGATCGTGATCTCGCACGACAGGGCCTTTGTAGACAATATCACCAACCGCACCATTGAAGTGACCATGGGCCGGATTTACGACTACAAGGTACCCTATACCCACTACCTGCAGCTGCGCAAAGAGCGCCTGGAGCAACAGCAGAAACAGTATAACGACCAGCAGAAGATGATTGCCGAAACCCAGGAGTTCATTGAACGCTTCAAAGGCACTTATTCCAAGACCCTCCAGGTGCAAAGCCGTGTAAAAATGCTCGAAAAGCTGGAAATTGTGGAAGTGGATGAAGTAGACACCTCTGCTATCAACATCAAATTTCCCCCGGCTCCGCGGTCGGGCAATTACCCCGTGATTGCCGAATACGTGGGCAAAAGCTACGGTGACCACCTGGTATTCAAAGACGCCAGCTTCTCTATTGAGCGCGGACAGAAAGTGGCCTTTGTAGGCCGGAACGGCGAGGGGAAATCGACCATGGTGAAGGCCATCATGGGCGAGATCGACTTTGAAGGCAGCCTGAAAGTGGGGCACAATGCCGAGATCGGCTACTTTGCCCAGAACCAGGCCTCGCTGCTTGATGAAGAAATTACGGTATTTGATACGGTAGATCAGCTGGCCGAAGGCGAGATCCGTACCAGGATCAAAGACCTGCTGGCGGCCTTCCTTTTCCGGGGCGATGATCTGAACAAGAAGGTAAAAATGCTCTCCGGCGGCGAAAAAACCCGCCTGGCCATGATCAGGCTGCTGCTTCAGCCCGTTAACCTGCTGATCCTGGATGAGCCCACCAACCACCTCGACCTGCGCACCAAAGACATCCTGAAAGATGCCCTGCGGGCCTTTGAAGGCACCATCATCCTGATCTCCCACGACCGCGACTTCCTGAGCGGCCTGGCAGAAAAGGTATTTGAGTTCGGAAATAAGCGTATCCGGGAGCACTTCGAAGACATCGACAGCTTCCTGAAGAATAAGAAAATGGAAAACCTGAAGGAGATTGAGCGAAAGAGCTGATCCTTACAGATCGTCGGTAAAATGCCGGCGGTCTTTTTCCTGCGAGAACTTGCGCTGGTTATAATCTCCCGAGCGGTTCCGGGCTATAGACAGGGTTTGCCATTCCTCATTTCTGAACATCTTGGCCATAAACACAATCTGGCCGATGTGATACGGGTAATGCGCCAGCTGCCGGTTCAATGCTTCTGTAACCGTGTGGCCGTCATTCCGGATATAAATGATTTTTTCAAGATCTGCCGGTGTAAGTGCGTTCAGGGCGTTCATCAGGCAATCCCAGCCTTCGTTCCAGCGCCCCATCAGCTCTGCCCGGTTACGGAAGGGGTTGGTAAATTCGGCGTCGCGGTTACGCCAGGGTTTCTCGCCGTCAGTAGTAAGAAAATCGGTGAACCGCGACAGCATATTGCCCGCCAGGTGATTCACCACCATGGCTATGCTGTTACTCTCCCCGTTGTATTGCAGAAAGAGCTGCTCTTCTTCCAGCTGCACCATCGCTTTTTCTCCCAGCATTTTATAATAGAGAAACTGTTTTTGGGCGCTTTCCAGGTAACTGTTCATTTATTCCGGTGTTTTAATAGTTCAAAAGTCGTCAAAAACAACCAGCGGAAGAAGCTCGCCCGATAAATTCTCCTTATGATCGTGCAATTGTATAAAGCCATTTTCATGTGTATAAAATTTTAGCTTTCAGCCTTCAGCTATCAGCAGTCAGCCGCAGCGGCGGACCGCTTATTCATGGGCCGGTTGGTGATACGTCACCCGGTGTGCCCGACTTCTGATAGCTGATAGCTGACTGCTCATGGCTATTTCATATTAATACACCGGGCGATATATTCCCGGCGGCTTACTGCTCACCGGCCGGTTTGCGTTAATGCATGCTCTCTGAACACGGAAAATCCGGCTATTTCTTAACTGCAGATAACTTTTTACGCAATTCCTCACCCCCGGCTTGTATTTCTCATTTTACTCCCCTAATTTCAGCAGCATAAAAGGGTGGGCACGGCCTGCCCGCGTGTTCCACAGCAGCACCACATAACTCATGAAAGCACCTTATCTTCTGCACTTTGAGGCACCTTTTAAAACCGTAGCGGGGGCATCGGCCCTGGGCCCTGCCTACCGGCTGACTACGGCCTCTGCCACTGATCAGTATGTTTTTGATACGGCCACCCTGGTTGTGCAGCGCCTGAACCTTCACCCTTTTTACGTGGAGCTGTTTGAGCTCAATACCCGTGACCCTTTCTCTCTGGGTCTTGAGCTTGCCGTGCCCCGGCATTTCCTGTTTTTTATGCGGCACGGCCAGGCCCGGTTCACCACCCCTGAAGGCTTTTATCTTTCCCAGGCCCCCGAGGCCCACCTCTGCGCCTGTTACAAGGCTTCGGGCTACTACCGGGTAAGCCTCAGGCGCGGGCGGCACGTGGCCTGCTGTGTAAATCTTGACCCTGACTGGCTTGACTATGCCACAGAAAAGCTGCCGGTTTTCCGTTATGCGGCCGGGTCTCCACTCTCCTGCACTTTTCTGCCTTATGTGCCGATAGATCCGTACATCAGGCAGCGCCTGGAAGAGGTGCTCATGTTTAAACGTAACGGCCACGGCCGGCTCGACGGCTTCCTGCGCCTGAAGTTTGCCGAGATCCTGGAGTACTACGCTCCCCGTGCCGAAGACAGGCAACAGGGCCTGGCCAGCAGGATATACGGGCACCTGCAGGAACACTTTACTGACCCCGGCATCAGCTACCAGCATCTCTCTGCCCGCTTCAAAGAAGGAGAAAGGCGGCTCAGGTATCATTTTTACAAAGAATACGGCATCTCTATCCACCAGTTTCTGACCCACAAACGGCTGC
Organism: Leadbetterella sp. DM7; assembly: GCF_040829825.2. NCBI lineage: Bacteria > Pseudomonadati > Bacteroidota > Cytophagia > Cytophagales > Leadbetterellaceae > Leadbetterella > Leadbetterella sp. DM7. Next base: position 100,215 of record NZ_JBFOLH020000015.1, read on the forward strand.
AGCTGGCCCACCGGCTGATTATGCAGGAGGGGCTGCCCATCCGCGATGTTTACCTCCCGGCCGGCTACCACGACGAGAGCACCTTCCGCTACGCCTACCGCAACTTTTTCTTATCTAAAGGAAAATCTGACTTTTAGCCTGTAAAAAGACCGAAAAACCGCGTCAACTTTCTGTTTCACAAGCCGTAAGCCCTCTGGAACTTTGTCATAAAGTTTTAAAGAAAATGTATTAAGGCTGTAATCGCCTTATATACTTAGCGCTCAGTTCTTATGAAAAAGTATGTGAAACATCCGGATCTTTCTGTTCTGCCTGCCGGGGCATTAATTGTCTTGTTCTGCTACACGGCCCTAGCCAAGCTGATGCACCTCGCTGAGTTTGAAAAGCAGCTGAGAAATCAGGTTCTGCCCGATTGGTCAAAAGGTGTACTTACGGGACTGATTCCGGGCAGTGAGTTACTCCTGTGTATTGCCCTGGCTATCCCGGCCACGCGCCTGGTCGGGATTCTATGGCTCAGCTCTATTAATGGCCTTATTTACGGGCTATACAGGCCTGGTAGTTATCGGGTATTTTGACCGTACTCCCTGCAGCTGCGGCGGTGTACTGCGCTCCATGAGCTTTGAGGTCCACCTCGCATTTAACCTCTTTTTCCTGGCCCTTTCACTTCTGGGGATATACATGTTTCATTCTAAACAAACACCGTCATGACATAGGCATGCAAATGAAAGTTTCCGGTATACCGTTTCAGAAACCCTATACCGGAACCAGGCCCTTCTCCCGAAAACCTGAAAACAGAGTAGGGAAAACTAATTTTCAACTATAATTTTTTTAAATCATGAAAAATGTAATGAAGTTTTTGCCTGCAATGGCAATTGTATTAGGTGCCGGATTAGCCGTAGGAGCGCAAAGTCCTGCCCCGAAGGTAAAAAATGTACAATCACAGGTATGGTACAGAACCGCAGCTGATGATAAGCAGCCGGGTACCTGGCATCAGGGTGCGCCTTCAGAAGGCTGTGATTCATCGGAATTGCTCTGTAGCGGAGAATTTGCGGATGGCTATAACCCAAATGACTACGATAATAATACCAATGCCGCTAACAACCTCAGCACTACTGTAGAAACAGGATTTATACAGGAATAGCAGGGTAAATCAGGCTTAAGAACGTGTCTAAAAAGTCCGCAAACTGCTCTTTGTTTCCGGAACCTGACTTCGGGAGCACATTACAGTGTACTCTTTCGGTCTCTTCCTCAACACTTTGCATTTTGTTGCAGCGGCGAACCGCTCCTTTTTAGGCACGTTCGGTATTTTCAAACAAGGTAGCCTTTTGGGGCAGCCTCTCTTTATTCGCTTCTCGGATTTTGCTCTATCCCACTTACACTAATTTCGTTATCCGGAATCGGGAATACATACCGGTTACTACCCGGACGTAATTCAAATTTTTTCCCGTTAACTGTCCTTGTCAGTGTTGTTTCCAAACCCGGCTCCTGGTTAAGCCTGCGCAGGTCTGACCACCTCAGGCCTCTTCCAAAAAGCTCTTTCCTTCGTTCTTGCAATACCTTTTCAAGAAGGTTTTCCTCCCCGGCTTCCAGCTTCACGAATGTTCCCTTTACATATCTTTTTTCCAGCAAAGTGTTCAGGTCATCAACGGCCTGCCGGTTGTTCCCCAACCGGGCATTGCACTCTGCACGGATAAGCAGCATTTCAGCGGTGGTGAGTCCGCCGAAAAGTGTGTTCCCGCTCAGGTAACTTCCTTTAAAACCATTTAAGCCGTTTCTGGCATTAAAAAAGCAGGTCTTTCTCAGGTCATTATCATGATACGATTTATACAATTCAGGATTAACCCCGGTATACGTTGAATTAAGAATACTATAGGAATTCATCTGGGAATAATAGATTATCTCAGGATTCAGGCCGGACAACCCGACAGGGAACGGCCGGGTTGCCTGCGGATTAAGTGTGTTGTAGTCCAACAGCCGGTCATAAATTTTCAGGCTTTGGTCTGCCGCTTCAAGCGCACTCCGGTACTCCTGCATTACTAAATATACCCTGGCCAGCATGGCAAAAGTTGCTGATCTGGAAGGCCTGGAATTATAAGACGACGTATTGGGAAGCAGCTCAACGGCCTTCAACAGGTCTCCAACGATCTGATCATAGGTATGTTGCAGATTTCCCCTCTGTGCTATTTCATTTATATCGCTGGTAAGCCTGACAGGAATGCCCGGAAGGTGCCCGGAGCCGGCCTTATTATAGGCGGGAGCAAAAAGCTGGGCAAGGTGAAAAAAGGCGTATGACCTGTAAAAAAGGGCCCCGCCATATACTTCTTTCCATTCTGCAGATTGGTGTTCCTGCTTATCCAGCTTTATCAGGCCGTCCAGCACAATATTGGAGTAAAAGACACACCTGTAAGGCAGATCCCATTCATTGCTGGCTTTGCCTTCAAAAATATCTTCATTCCACAGGTAGGCATTTCGTTCTACTGCATTAAGATTATATACATTATCCTCCAGGTGAAAAAACTCATCGCCGGCAACAACCTGCAGCACCGGCATCGTATTCATTCCGTTGGGATATGCGTCAAGTATTGCCCTGTAATGAAACAATTTATGGGGAACCACCAGGTCTTTGCTGGGTTTCTTATCCAGGAACTCCGGTGTGCATCCCCACAGGTTAAAAAATATTAAAACCGCTATTATCCTTTTCATTTGTGTAATATTGAGGTGAGAGATCATGATCTATAAATCGATTTTAAGCCCCAGTGAAAGACTACGCGGAGCCGGCGGAGAGGTCAGGGCATCAGGATCCATCTTCCCTTTATTTTTCTTCCAGAGTATAGCCAGGTTATTGGCATAAAGGCCGAGTTGAAAACCTGTTTTCGAAAGACCCGTTACATGGGGCAAGCCAAATGAATACGTAAGGTTAACATCCTGCAACCGGATGTGATCTCCCCTTTTTACCAGCACAGAAGAATAATTATAGAATTCATTCCGTTGTGAATTAGATATAGCAGGCATAGAGGGTACGTAAGTATGGGCTTCGTCTCCGGGGTTCTGCCAGCGCAGGCTGTAGTCGGCATGCCCGCCCATACCCGCAAGAATAAAGCCGTAATCTACAGAAGGCATCCTGACATAGTAATCTAACCGGTAGCTTACATTAGCCGATAAATTCCAGCCTCCCAGCTGCAGATTATTCCTGATCGCGCCAAACATCAAAGGCCGTGTGCTGCCGTGGTAAACCACGTTCTCTAAAGTAGCTGCAGAACGCATTGCAGCATAATCTTTGCTTACTTCATCTCCCAGGTACCCCATAGGGTCGCCGGTATCTGGATCCAGGCCTGCCCACCTGAAGCTGTACATAGAGTACAACGATTTGCCTACCGTAGGCACACGCATTCCTCCGATCATGTACGAACCTAAGGCATTGGGCAGCGTAACCAGGTATTTGGTGACCTTATCCGCAGAATAGCTGAAGAAGAAGTCGGTGTTCCATTTGATACGGGCATCTATATTCCGGGAAGATACATTAAAATCAACCCCTTTCCCTTTTGATTCTGCGGTATTGCCTTTAAAAGTACTGAGGCCGGTTTGTGGAGCAAGCGGCGCCTCTCCAATCAAATCAATACCCCTTTTCAGGTAAAATTCCAAAGTACCCCGCAGTATGTTATTTTTAAGTCCGAAGTCCCAGCCCAGGTTGATCATCCGGACCCGCTCCCAGCGCAGCATGGGGTTGGGAGGATTGGCTATAGACGCATAGGGAAGGTTAGCTGCCGAAAAATTGGCAGGCCGGTATTGGGCTGTTGTATAAGCCGACAAAGATTTGTCCACATTTCCGTTATATCCGTAGGTTACCCGCAGATTTGAATACGGCAGCCACGATAAAGCATAGAACTTTTCACGGGCGAGGTTCCAGCTTAAGCCGGCAGAGTAAAGCGGAACGCCCTTTTGGTTGGCTTTTACACCGAACAGGTTGGACTGGTCGTACCGTGTGCTGGCTGACACGATATAACGTCCGGAAAAGGTATAGGATCCGTTAAAATAATAAGAGATATAACGGTCTGTTTTGCTGCTGATACCGTTCAGCGCCGATATTTTGTTGATGGTAGAAGCGGGATTGACATAAGAGGCAAAATTACTCAGGTAGTCAACAATCACACTGGAAGCCAGCTCATCATCGTATCCATAAAAACGATTTGCAGAGCCGTCGCTTCCTACCTGTCTTACTTCACTTCCTGCCAGTAAGGCTATATTGCTTTTGTCCGAAAAATCTCTTGTGTAACTGAATTGGAGCCTTACGTCGTGGCTCAATGTCTGTTCATCCACTAAAGAAAGTATGTCTCCCAAAGGTACCGGCCGGGTGAGTGAGCCATCCGGTTTCACTATCGTAAAGGTATTGATCATATCGCGTACATACCAGCTATCCCCATACTGCCTGTCAGATGACCGGCTGATGGTATTGGCAAACTGGTACAGGATCTGGCCCGTGAAGAAAGGAGTAATTTTATACTGGCTGCTCAGGTTTACCCGGTAATCGGTTAATTTCGAAGAATTATCACGAAGAGCCTGGTCTTTAAGCGGGTTGTATGTCCAGTCTAACAGGCCCTGTTCCCGGGCGGTCTCCAGGAAGCTGGTACGGTAAGTATGTATAACCGGGAGATAATTACCCGCCTCATCGGTAAACTGAGCATAAGGGTATAACGGCCGGCCCGGTGACGTCTGCATACTGGCAGCAGACAGGGCATTCGAGGCAGTTTTGGCGGCAGAATAGTAAATACTGGCCGTCAGGTCAAGTTTTTTCCGGAGAAGCGAATACGTGTTGGAAGACCTGAGCGTAATACGCGAGTAGGCATCCCCCACAGAGGAAGACAAATTATTATCATAGCCTGCCGCCAGCAGATAACGCAGGGTAGAGGTCCCCCCGTTTAAATTAAACGAATATTGCCGGTTAAATGTATTTCTATATAAATAACGGCTGATCTCTTCTCTCACATCCCGGCTCCGGAATGCATTTATCTCCGCCTCAGCTTTCTGAGTGGTAGTACGGCCATCGCGCTGAGCAATCAGCAATTCAATGACCGGCGTCAGTGCGGTTTTGGCATCATTGTTCTCTATTGACTTGTAGTATCCGCGCTCAAAAAGGGTTTTCTCTATATCAATATACTCCGAAGTAGAGATTTGAGGAACATAAAAGAGATCGGGTTTTTCGGAAATCGTCACGTTCGAATTAAACGAAACCCGCGCGGGCTGGTTCAGCTTTCCTTTTTTGGTACTTATAACGATCACCCCGTTACCCGACTGGGCTCCCCAGATAGAAGCCGCGGCGGCATCCTTTAAAATGGTTATGCTCTCCACATCGTTGGGGTTAATAGAGCTGATGTCACCGGTAAACGGGAAATTATCCAGTACAATAAGCGGGTCCTCTCTCCCGAATAACGTATTTTGTCCGCGTATGCTTATCGATGTTTGCGCATTGGGCTTCGTACCTGAACGATTAAAAACCAGGCCCGGTACCACATCAGAAAGCCGGCTGATGACATCTGTGCCGACACTCCGGTTCAGCAAATGATTATCTACCTGGACAAAAGATCCTGTCAGCCTCTCGCGTGGCAGCTCCTGGTAGCCGCTCGAAACGGTTACTTCGTCGAGGTGGGTCATATCCGGTTCAAGCTGCACCAGGAGTGTACCCGCCTCTTTCACCATCATTTCTTTCTTCTTATACCCGATAAACGAGATGACAATTACGGAGCCGGAAGCCGGCAGGGTAAGACGAAACATGCCGGATGAATCGGTAGACACCCCATTCACCTGGTCTTTCTGAGTAACGGTTGCCCCCACAAGCGGGTGCCGTTCTGTGGCGTCTATTACTTTCCCCTGTATAGTGATGTGCTGGGCACAGGCAATTACAGGGAACATCAATAACAGTAGTGAGCTGTAGATATACTTTATCATCTGAATTCTTGATTAAAATTTACCTGAAACTGGATTATCGCGAATGACAAGGACCGGGTGATCCACCTGCTTTTCCGTAACAGTAAGGCCGTTCAGAGCCAGCTGCTGTTTTAATTTGGTCAGATCATGAAGGCCGGCCTCTATTGTTAAGGTCAGCGGGTACTTTAAGCCTGTCAGATCTACGACCGATAAAGGATAGTTCTGCAATTTATTGATCCGGTCCACCAATACGTAGAGAGGCACATTGGCTATTCTCCATTCGTAGGGGTCCACGTATACAACAGGTTCTCCTTTTGTTGACGCAGGGAGCAGCGCGCTGTCGGCTATTTCCAGGACCAGGCATGAAACGGGCCTGTTCTCTACCGAGGCAATGAACTGTGGAAACAGCTTTTCGAGGTCTGTTCTCATGATCCGGTTGGTTTCTCCCACCAGGTAGCGCGGTACTTTCAGCTCATAACAATACCCGTTTTCAGCTCTCAGCCATTGACGGTACCGTTCTCCGGAGAGCTTCGATGTCAGCCTTTCGGGAAAATCAGACTCGATAATCACACTCCCCTCGTCAAACCATTTCCCGGGCTCTGCATAGGCCAGGCGGTAAAGCCATAGCCGGCTACAGTTTGTGACAGTCACTTTTCTTCCTGAAACAGAATCTGTTCTTATAGAAAAACCGCCTTTAAGCCCCTCGGTATAACCTGTTAACAGAGAGTGGTAAATCAGGTTGCTGCCGTCACCGCCATTGCCGTTGGCCAGGAGTGGTTTTTCGATATCGTATGCAACATTACGCGTGGGATCAACCTTGGCTGTCATTACAGGTTTTGCATGATTTAAAAAATCGGAGATTTTTTGAGCATTGATCTCTCCTGCTTCCGTAGCGATGCTGAAAACACCGTCTTCGTTAATCCAGACGTAATGGGGTAAATAGGTATGCGGGAAGAAGCTGCGCAGCAGGGTATCTTCTACCACATCGGGCAATGCGATAAGCCTGTCGGTACGCTGAGCGTACCGGTTCATAAATTCAGATACTTCTCTCCCGGTCTGGTAGGTGACCGGGAGTATCTGTAAACGCCCTTCGAATTCTTTTTGCAGGCTGTTCATTTTGGGGAGCATCCCCACACATGACCCGCACCAGGTAGCCCAGAAATCAAGAATGATCAGCTTGCCTTTGTAATCGTTCAGCGTGATGGTCTCTTTCCCTTCCGGATGGTTAATCACTTTCAGGGGCTGGCTCCAGATCTGCAGCGGGAGATGATCCCCGGCCTTAAGTGCCTGGGCAGACAGATCATGCACAGACAGGCTCACATAAAGGCATAGCAACGCCCTTACGTAAAATTTTACGTTCATAGTTTTTAAAGTTTAGGTTTGTTGATACGAACAGAAAACCAACCCCGCCTACCGGTAGTAAGGATGCACAAAAAGCGGCTAAATGTATAGGATATACAGACCTGCGTACGGGTCTATGCTGTACGGGCGCTTTTGTTGGATAAGAAAGGTTGGGACAGTCAACAGGTTGCCTGGCGAATGAAACGGACAGGCCTGCGGGAACCCGCTGGCTGTGAAGCATAGCGCGGGACTTAGTCTGGAGAACAGATGATGTTCCTGTAGAGTGTTTTTTTGTTGTTAATCATTATTGCATGAGTTTTGCGATAAAGTGACCGGTTAATTTATTTTAATCTCCCCATATATCAATTATCCCCTCTGCCCTGAAAATCTTCTCAATTGCTTCGGCCTCCGTCACTTTGGGTTCTGTCTCTCCCCGCATCCGCATCAGGAAGGCCTTGCGTGAACGTCGGTTAATTCCCAGTGCCTTAAATAATTCTCCTCTCACTTCCTGTACTCTGCCGGCCGGTAACTGGTCATACCCCTTCTTAAATGAAAATCTTTTCATATCTCACCGTTTTGTCGATCAATACCTTATTTTTGCTATTTCTATGTGTAATATTTTATATCACTCCTGTGGTTATCACGATTACACAACAAAGATATAGATAATTATATCTTTTTACAAAATTTTTTGACAATAAATTGTCTATTTTTTAGATATTATTTATAAATATTTGTATATGAACGATTTAGATATAAAGAAATTAAGAAAAAGCCTGAAGTTAACGCAGAGTGAGTTAGCTGAGAAGCTGGGTGTTCATTACAAAACTATCCAAAACTGGGAGAAGGGCGGCACCATACCGGAATCCAAAAAGGCATCGATCAGGAACATCGGGATATTATTATCGGAAAAGAATACAGATTATAGTCATTTACCGGACAACATGAGACCCGATAAGGGAGTTGTGAAAGAGGGCGAAATAGGCTACGCCTTACCCTATTTATCTAACCAGGTATACCTGTTGCCACTTTCTGCCCGGCCCCTTGAAATTAACCGGTCGCATTTTCAACAGTTCGGAGATTCGTATGAAAGAGTGCTGAGCCCGGTCAAAGGAGCTGATTTTGCCACAGTTCTTTCAGACGACGGGCTGGGCCCGGAATTTCCCGACGGCTCCATCGTCTTTTTCAAACACATTGACCCTGAACTGTTTATTGAATGGGGCAAAGTTCACGCCATCAGCACCAAAAACGGGCTGATCATCAAGCGCCTGAGCCCGGGCAGTCAGCCCGGCAGCCTGCTTTGTTCGTGCTCAGACCCGCAGTTTAACCCCTTTGAAATACCGCGCAACCACCCGGACATACACTTTTTTAAGGCAATAGCGTGTACTTCGATAAAGTGACGATAACAGGTCTCCCGTGGAATTGGGACTTTTCATAAAAAGTTTCAATTCCACAAAATACGATTAAGACTGCATCGGTGAGATTTGCAGGGGAATCATTTATACGTTTCAATTCTACAAAATACGATTAAGACTATAACTATAATGCTTGATGAAATTATAGATAGTAGGTTTCAATTCTACAAAATACGATTAAGACCCCGTCTTTGGGTGATGAGCTGTACGGGCTAATGGAGTTTCAATTCTACAAAATACGATTAAGACTAGTTCAGAATCAAGCTCTCCAATACGCTTTTTAATGTTTCAATTCTACAAAATACGATTAAGACTCCTTTTCCTTCTCCATCAGTCCTGCAGTATTTTGTGTTTCAATTCTACAAAATATGATTAAGACAGGGCTAAGCGTCTTTGGCTTAATTGTATCTCAATGTTTCAATTCTACAAAATACGATTAAGACTGCTGGGTAAAAACACTTCCATTTACCACTCCAAGGTTGTTTCAATTCTACAAAATACGATTAAGACATTCCTACAGAAAAGGCATTAAGGACGGCGGCTAAGGTTTCAATTCTACAAAATACGATTAAGACTGTATATTCCGGTCATCATTGCCCCCCTATTCCGGAAAATGCTGACCCCTCATTCCGGAAGTCGTTGACCCCTCTGTGGGCCTGACATTCCGGCAGACGTTGACCCCTGTTGGGCGTTTATTGTGGAACTTAAAATCAGAATTGATTTTAAGAGATATGAACAATAAACGAATCAGGATGAGTACAGTAAAACAGCTATTACGCCTGCATCAGGAAGGGAAAGGTATTAAGACCATTGCCCGGATAGTGGGCGTATCTAAGAACACGGTTAAGTCGTATATTCAAAACTACAGAGGGCACGGACTCAGCCTTCCTTCGCTTTTAGAGATGGAGGATTCGGGACTTTCGGAGTTGTTAAGTTCGCCACCCCAGGACAGCCATAATGAACGTTTAGCCTATTTTAAGAGCCAGCTCAGCTACTGGGAAAAAGAACTAAAACGCCCGGGAGTAACCCGGTATCTTTTATGGCAGGAGTACCGTATCCGTCAGGGAGAAGGCTATGGCTACACCCAATTTTGCTATCATCTGCAACAGCACTTTAAAACCTTATCTACGAGTATGATCATGCATCATCATCCTGGGGATAAGCTCTTTATTGATTTTAGCGGCAAAAAGCTAAGCTACTATGATGTGGCTACAGGAGAAGAGAAACAGGCAGAGGTGCTGATCGGTATTTTAGGCTACAGCCAGAAAGCTTGTGTCGTGGCCCTGGAATCACAAAACAGCGAAGACTTTATCTTGGGCATGAACAGGGTTTTAAGGTATTTAGGGGGAGCACCTGCTGCTATAGTTCCTGATAATCTAAAAGCTGCTATAGTTAAAAGTGACCGTTACGAACCGGTGGTTAACCGGATCTTTGAAGACTTTGCCAATCATTACCAAACCGCTGTGATGCCTGCCCGGGTACTGCATCCTAAGGATAAATCCCTGGTAGAAAACATGGTAAAGATCACTTACAGCCGGATTTTTGCTCCGTTGAGAGATAGGGTATTCAAAAGCATTTACGAGCTCAATGAAGCGATCAGTGAGCCTCTTGAAAAACACAATGCCACCCTGTTTCAAGGCAAAGATCATAGCCGAAACGACCTGTATGAAAGCGAAAAGGCCTTATTAAAGCCTTTACCGCCAGAACCTTTCCTCATCAGGAAATACCGGTGGTATACCGTTCAGAAGAACGCCCATATCTGCCTGAGTGAAGATGCGCATTACTACAGCGTACCCTATGCTTATCTGGGTCAGAAGGTAGAAGTGGTCTATACGCATAACCGGGTAAGTATCTACCATAAATCCAAACTGCTGGCTACTCACCTAAGAACCCGTAAGAAACACGCCTATACCACTGTAGAGGAGCATCTGCCCTCCCGATACC
>NZ_JBFOLH020000016.1:0-97886 GCF_040829825.2 Leadbetterella sp. DM7
TTGACAAAATCGTAGCAAAAGCAGTCAATAAGGTAAGACCAAGCCGTAAATACATAAGAAAGAAAAAACCAAGAGCCAAATTCTCAATGGTTTACAAAAATCTATAGCTTAACTAAATGGCATTGATATTTATTTACTAATTCAGCTTTTTCTTTTTCCAGCTCTTTGGTATGTTCGTCAATCCTTTCTTCTCCGAATTTTAGCTGGTTTTCCACTAATTTTGATATTTCATTTTGAAGGCCTTTTTCTTCTTGTTCTACGCCCGCCAATAGAGATTTTAAAGTCTTTATGGCTAGATTAGTGGTTTCAAGTTGAATTTCAACAAATTGCTTTAGCTGATTCTCGCAATCATTTATGATGGCATTCTTATCACTCTCCAATGAATCTATTTGGATCTCCAAGCTATTAATTTCAGCTTTGATCTTTAGAATTTTGGACGTGGGATTTATGGCAACCAAGTAACTACCTTGTTTAATCTTTATACTAAAATCAATTTCGGAAGCAGCTTTTATTACTGATGGAAAAATTTGATTAATTGAACTCTTTTCGATCAATATGTAATCTTTAAAATTAGACTCTAGAAATTGACCTTGTTTTAAATAAATATAATCTTCATACGAGTTAACTTCACATTTTGGTATTTGATTTATAGAATGTAGCGTTCCAAACATTCCGTTAATTTGCTTTCTGAGTGTTTCTATTTCAGTTGTCTTTTTTCTAAACGTATCTTTATTATTATAGTGAAAATCAGATAAGTGAAGACTTGGGTAGGAAAACCATTTTAAGTAGGTGATAGTGGCTTCTTTATAGTCTTTTAATATATCACTCAATACTTTTTGTTTTCTTAAAAGCTTCTCTAACTCCTCTTGGAAACTGGTTTTCTTTTCTACAATTTCACATAGTTCTTTTTTTTCATAATTAATATTTATATAATCTTCTGGATTAGACGAGTAAAAACGCCAATTTGCTCTTTCAAATTCATCTGATTTTTGCTTTAACAGGCTATAGGTTTGAATATTGCCCTTAAAACTGGTACCATTAATAAGCCAAATCATGTTTTGATAAAAAATCTCCCGTTCTCTGATAACTTCGGCAGATAGCGGAGAATTTTGAAGTTCGAGAATAAAACCATTCGGTGTTAATACATCAGCCCTGTGAATTGATGTTTCTTTTTTTATAACTGCTTCCCGCCAATCCATTGGAAACTCATTCTTCCAGGTGATATGCCATTGTGATTCGGCTTCATACCATGAATCACAATCTGCTTTATTTATATGCCTCCAGTGGTATACATTTGTTTCTCCACAAAATGCTTTTACACGTGATTGGCAACAGGGACATATAGCATATTGGCCTTTACTTGCAAAAAGACGTTGGTTTTGATCATTAATAGCAATTTGCATTTTCCGGATAGTTAAAATACTATTTGTGCCCCAAGTCTATTTAAAGGGTATATACTCTGCGCTCAAATCTTTCATACTCCTGATATTTTTATTCGTATTGTACTTGATAATCATCATCGTTAGGATATTTTGAAATTTTGCTCTGCCTGTTTTATCATTTTTAGCGTTAGCCACCATAAATAGATGCCATAATGATTAGCCTCAAATGTAGAGATTAATCCATGACATATCCTATTTCTGAAGTTTGTACTGTTGCCATCTACTAAAAAGCTATTTAATTCTAACAATAAGTCTCTGTTGCAAATGCCATCTAGCATTTTTCCGTTTATTTCGGTATTTAAAATACTACCTAATGTATTATCATTTTGTATTTCTTCAGGAAGTTTTATAGTGTTTCTGCCATTAAGTTCTATGATTTGTTTTAAGCTATTTTCAATTTGAGGAATAAGCAGGTGTGAGGCAAGTATAAAATTATTTTGGAATCCATAATAAATACCTTCAATAAAGAAATATTCTCTGCCCTCAGGTATAAAGGGGCTTTTGCATCTAATTATCATTTCTGCGATCAAATCTTTCGTTATCTGCCGATCCAAATCCATAATATGTTTAACTTCTTTCAGCAGCGAGATAAGGTTAGATCTATAAAGATTTCTTGCAAGGTTTAATCCAAAATCCTTTGTATTGGAAATACCGCTTACGGTACCTTTGTCAGTTAAACGTAAGGTTTGTCCAAGGAACTGCTGCCACAGGTAAGGCTTGCCATTTTCTTGGCTGAGAGTTTTAAAATATTCTGATTCAATAATAGGGTATCGAAGAAGAAATTTAAAACCACTTTTGAAATCTTTAATATTCCTATCTGCAAGCAAGTCAGCTATATTCAAATTTGATTGGATACTAACTCCAATCTTACTAAGCATCTCAACATTTGCTTTTTGCTCTATTTTGATCTTTTGCTCCAACCTGGTCTTTATAGCTTCATCTATGACAATTCCTTTTATTGTTCTTAGTGCTTCAGTATATATCTGCAATATATCTGGAGTGTATGTATATGGTTTTTTTTGAGAAGTATAATAATCTGCTTTCTTCTCTAAGCACAAGGCCGTTTGCAATTTGAATTCATTTTTTGAAAAATATTCTAGTTTATTTAAGATTTGGATATAATTCTGAGCTTCCAAATATTCATGTTTTTCAAAGCTTTTGGCAAGTTGATTAGTGAAGTGATTAACCAATACATTTAAAGATTTTTCTTGGATAAGAAAAGGTGCAGTTTCTATAATTAGTAGTTGGTAGTATGAAGAATGTATTTGTAAAATTAGCTCTAAAATATTTTCCTGTAGTTGAGGTATTTTTTGTTTAAAAATAGCTTTTGCATTTCTAACTAACTGCAATGCCCGAATCAAGTAATCTAAATCATTAGTTTTTTCGTATGTGGTAAAATATAAATCAACAGCACGTACAATGCAGTTTACCTTATCTTTATGACCGAGAATAAACTTGGCATCGTTAATTCTTGCTAATATTTCTATATTTTCAGTTTGAATTTGTGGTAAGATAAAATCGGAACTCTTCACAAGTGCTGTAATGGCGTCCTCTTTTAGCTCGCAGCCAAGTAGTGTACGTAAATTATTTATTACCTCATCTGAAGGATTACTCCTTGAAATTTTAAATAGTTCATTTACAAGCTCCTCTGAATATTTATCATTAGGGATTTCGTATAAAATATTAGACATTTCGAAAAAGGAGTTATAACACTGGTGTTAAATGAAAGAACTATGGTTTGCTGTGGACAGTTATCAGATCGAAATACTTGAAATGGTGAATTACGTATCTTTATAATTAATAGTGCATAATTAATCTGGCATCAACCTCTTTGATAAACTTTTCTCCAACCTTAAGCAATTCGTTAATATAGGATAGTATTTCATTTTTGTTTCGTTCATTTCTACTTTGATCTCCCTCAAAGTTAATGTCCATCTCATGAATGATTTTATTCCGTTCAATAAAAATAGAATTAAGCTTTGAAAAGTCATTTACGATATTCTTTGATGGAATATCAAAGTACGAAACTATTTTTAAAATCTGATCTTTTGATTGTAAACTATTGCTTGTTAACTCATAAACCAATCTCCTTTTAAGCTCCTCTCTTGGATTCTGCGAAGTGAGTAATTGAGCTAAAAGTTTAGGATTAATCAAGCCTATATCTCCTTTCTTTTCACTTTGAATATCTCTTTCTACATATTGTGTAAACATTTTTGCAGCTCCAATATTTACCTCGATAATTTCAGGTAGTACATCTTTAATTGCTTGTTTAATTAAAGAATCTAACCCTCCAGAAGAGAATACAAACATTGCTCTTAATAAATCCTGCTTTTCTTTCACCTCATCTTTCACCTCATCATGAATTTTAAGTAGAGAATTCAGGGTGATTATACATTCTTTTAAAATGAGATGACTTTTTTCTAATAAGGGGTTTTTTATTTCATACTTTAGGGTGTGTATTTCCATTAGGATAATGCATTAAGTTCTTCAGGAGAAAAGTCTATAGCTTCAATCGGTAAAGGTGAATATCCACCATAGCCTGGGTATCCGGGGTAGCCTGGGTATCCGGGGTAGCCTGGGTATCCGGGATAGCCCCTATATGGGAAATATGCAAACTTGTAAAAGCGGTCTTTGTTGGAGATAGATCCAAGATAGGATCCGGAAGTATCAACTGCGTGTTCATCGTCCCAAGGGAACCACCCAATCCAGTCCGCATTGCTGTTATAAAGATACCGGCCTTTTTTAAAAGCTATCCAATCTCCATTTGAATTATATAGAAACTTTATCATTGTTTCATACCACAATACTACTTTCCACTATATGGTAAACATTAAACTACCACAACTTCAGCCTGTACATCAATTCTGAATCCTGTTCTCCTGAAAAGAGTAAGGTTTTCTTCATTGTCAATATATGCAAATTTCCCTCTTTTTCTGTTACAGGCAAAAGCTTTTTTGTATCTGTAACCACTTATATCATGGTTCTTTAAAAGAAGCTCTATGGTTGAAACTAGTTGCTCCTTAGCAACTTCAATCCATTCAGCCCTTTGGTCTTTCAGTTCGATAAGATACAGGTGATCACTAGTAGTGAGCATAGCGTCACATCTTCCTTTATCCGGCAGTTCATGATCCTCTATTATACATTTATCAATAGCCGTAAATACAATCGGCAGACGATTACGATTCTTTACTTCAGCAATCCAGGTTGAAGAATCAGTAGTATCCGGATATGCTTTGGTACCATTCTGATCATCACATAATCCAAATGATTGTACTGAAATCGGTGGATGCTGACAGTCTCCTCTGAAAAAATTCAAACTCATAATTCCTGCTCGATCTCCAATAAGTTATCAAAAATTAAATTACCGTGCTTCAGAGATTCGTTCAGATAGTTGCGATCGGAAGGAATACCCTCTGTATTAGGCAGCTTAGAAATAGATCCGTTGGTTTCATCTAATTGATATATAACTACGTCCTTCACAAACGATTCTTTAGGAACATTTTTCTCAACTTCCTTTAATAATTCATTTGCATGACTTCCCGCAATTCTGGAACTCAGATAGTCTGCCTGGATAGCAATACTGAGATAATTAATCAAATAAGGGCTGTGCGTGGTCATGATCAGCTTATTGCCCTTATTTAGATTGTTAAACTCAAGTAGTTTCTTCAATAGCTCCCATTGAGAAGAGGGGAATAGATTTTGCTCGGGCTCTTCGACAATATTGATAAATGCACTTTTATTGAATCTCTTTGAAAGGGCTGAAATTGCCACTCGTTTTTGATCGTCCGTCAGATTTTTATCGGCTAGGATTGCTTCAGCATTTTTTCGGAATCTCTCCAATTCGTCGCTGCTGATTGGCTCTTTATTGACACTTTGGCGATTTACGGAATAGGCTAAAAACCGTGACACCAGATATAAGGGTACAATGGACTGAAACCCGCTGGATGCTTCGGTCAATTTTAGTTTATAATCTTTACCTTTAAGGTTTACAATGTCATTGAGCTTATCATATTCTACACTCACATTATTCACAGGTAGCTGCATAGCCCCCTTGATCTCATTCTTTGCGTTATCGTATTCTGTCACAAATTCAATAAGGGAATCTGACGTTAGTTTCAGCGCAGACGCCTTTTTTACATTAGCAATGAAATTTCTTTCGGCAGGAACATACATGATTTGTGGCAAAGGATACTCACCGTTTCGTCTCTCAGTAATTGTAAAACTCTGCTTTTCGTACTTAAAATGATATGCATCTCCCTGGTATTCGATCTCTGTTATATCTTTTCCTGTACTCATAAAGTAATTCTCAATACGGTGATAGGCAAAGTATTGGCTGACCAATCTTCCCTTCCGTTCAAAGTATTTAGGATTGTAGTCGCCACGAGTGAGTACTTTTTCTATCCAGGTGAACAGCGATATCAGCTTGGCAACAGTGCTTTTACCACTGCCTTGATTACCGATAAAAACGGTTACTTTCTTTATGTCAATCCAATCATCACCTGAGCCCTCTTTTATTGGCCCGAAGTTTTTTATTCGTATTCTGCTCATTGAGTCATTTCTTGTTTCACTTAACTTTTATATCTTAGCTTTTTGCTAAACCCCGAACCAGAAACATCGCCCTATTTAAGCCTAAATAGCTTTGTAAGGTACTTTTAAACATAGTTGCTACTGCAGTTATTTATTATTTACTGCTTCAACTTCCGGATTTTTAATAATGACAGAACTGGGGTAACATTAGGTACAGTCTTATGCATTGTTAAAATCATAAATCAAAGGAGGTAAATACTATTGTTACTAAACTTACTTAACCTCCAATCTTTAAGTAATTACTATGTTAATCACCACTCTAATTTTCTTTAATACTATTTTATCGTTCGTGGCTCGACCATCAATTTGGAACACCTAAGGCTCTGTAATTGGTATTTTATGGCAGGGGTGCCTTGATTAGATGGACGCGCCTTCCTTATAGATTTCTTCCTCGATGATTTTGCCTCGAAATCTCATGCGGTTCGCCAAACCTTTTAGCTTTCGTTTCTGAGCAAATTTATAGTAATATTTTTATAAAAATATTGAAAGGCAACCGAAAATAGATAAAAAGCAACCAGGTTTATCTCAGCGGTTGCTGAATTAAATTATAATATCACGAAGAAAAAAGGCCCGGATCAAAACGATCCGGGTCTTTCCAGCTACTAAATCCACACAACTTTATGTAAAGTTAAGAGAAGTCTCTAATCAGACAAAACTATTTGCCAGAAATACTGGCCGGAAATGACGTAAGTTTGATGTCAAACTTCTGAACCGAGCCCTTAAAGTGTAATTTTAAGTCCTGATTAGACCATTTTTCTTCAAAGAGGAGTATCTCTTTTGAACTTTTGTTAAAGTACCAGTAATAGGGAATATTTTACACCAACTTTAATTTTCACTATACCAATAGTGATATTGTAAGTATGAATTTTTGTAGGGTATCTACACCTGTGTAATCACTTTTATCTAATTTTGTCAATGTGGCACGTGGGTTGCTATCATGTCCGTCTCTAGGGCAGTCGGAAGCTTGCTGTGCGGTGGGTAGTGCCCAGTGCTACATTACTGATGTTTTATTGCCCACCGAGACTCGTAAAACAAATACGAGTAATGAAGGATCTTCTCTAAGATTAAAATTTGTAAATTTAGTTATTCCAACAATATGATCGATTTGTTGAGGAGGATATATCACGACTATACTATTCAAACTCATTTATCAGAATATACGTAAACCTCTCTATTCAGCTCTTCACCAAACTTATTCTTCAATTTAGCTTTATACTTTCGTAATTGTCCTTTTATGGTAAAGTATTTTAGTTGCTTATTCAGCAAGTCATTATTGGCGACTTCTCCTAATGAAATCAATTCCTTCATAACATCTGAGGTGTATTTTGGAGAAGAGAAAAATCCTTTTTCAATGAGTTTAGATTCAATTATTTTGGATAGTTTCTTCTCACTCCAACTTTTTGAGAAAAACTCGACATTATAAATATGTTCTCTTTTAAATCGTTTTAGATTAACGCTATGCTTAATAGAACTTGGTATGGGAGTATTTAAGTCGAAAATGATACTACCATCGAAATCCAATGACTCTCCAATAATTTTTGCCGTTTCTAATGTAAGTCTTCTTCTCCCTGAGTAAATAGAATAAAAGATATCTTTTGACAAACCGGTAATTTGAGCAAAACCTTCAACTTCTAAATCTGATAGCAGCTGTATTGCCTTAACTCTTTCAGCAACAATAAGATTGTATTCCTCATTTGTCTTTCCCATACCCCAAATGGAGTGAAAAAACTTAGAGAAAAATTTGACAAAAAGAATTATATGGCTATATTTGTCTGTTGATTCATTAGTTTGGATATTCAATAGAGTCTTGTGGCTACATTCTGACGCCGTAACACAAGACAGTAGGCGAGTATCCATGTCTATCCTTATTTTGCGTATCTTTGCGCCCGATAAGATAGATGTGGAGCCTATCTGTAAGCCCATGTTACGTAAGGCGTCAGAACTTTATTGTGGCCATGGCGTGTAGGCTCCACATTTTTCTGTGTACCTACACCCCACAAGACTCGTAACCTATACGAGTTATGAAACGCTTCTCTTTTCTTCCCATTATCCATAAGGTCGCTTCTGACCGTAGGGGAGACTTTTTCCCTAAGCAGCTCTTCAAAAACATCATCAAAGCTCCGGTGTAAGAAGGTAGTATCTTCTTCTATTCTATAACTATTCATCAAAACTAACAAGAAAACAATGAACGTAAAAAACTACGTAAGGGCTTTGCTATGCCTTTACATTACTATTCAACTGTCAATATATAATGTCCACGCTCAGGCGCTTAAAGTGGGAGACGCCCTGCCCTCAGAGTTTTGGAACCTGCCACTTCAGGTACTTAATCATCCAGAGGGTAAAGAAGCTATTTCTCTTGAAGAGTACAAGGGCAAACTAATTATTCTGGATTTTTGGGCTACCTGGTGTACTCCCTGCGTAGCTATGTTACCCAAGATGGATAGTTTGCAAAAGGAATTTGCTGGGGAGGTACAGATACTTCCTCTTACCTATCAATCCCGCAAAGAGGTAAGTGAGTTTATGGAGAAATATATACGCCGTACGGGTCGAGTAATACAGCTTCCTAAGGTAGTAGAGGATAAAGGGCTACATCAGGCTTTTCCGCACATTTATATTCCACACTATATCTGGATTACTTCTGATGGTAAAATCCAGGCTATTACAGGCCATGAGGAAATTACATCTGGAAAGATCAGGGCAGTTTTGAGCAGAGGGGAAATTCAGCTCCTAACTAAGAGAGATCCTACCCGAATAGTCTTTGACAGTTCGAAGCCCTTCCTGGTAAATGGTAACGGAGGAGATGGCAGTAATCTGGTTTATCAATCAGTTTTAACAACCCATAGCCCCGGGCTAAAAGATGGATACTCCATTTCCGTAGATAGTGCGGGTGTCGGAAGGCTATCTCTTTTTAATGTTCCATTGTATTGGTTTTACAGGGCGGCCTTTGGAGCGGATTCTGTTTGGTTTGGTCGAAACCGGATAGAGATAAATATGAAGCAGCCTCAAAGAATCAACTATTCAGACACCAGCGGGACGTATGAAGAATGGAAGCGAAAATACGCCTTTTGCTATCAGTTAACTTTGCCTAATGCTAAGAGATTTACTTTGTTTAATGCTTTGAGACAAGATCTCAATCGCATGTTCCCAGATATTGAGGCGAAAATTGAAAATAGAAAAAAGCTCTGCTGGGTGCTCGCAAGAGCTGATAACTATAAACCTTTAACAGGCTCTGAAAAACCATTGGATCCGAAAGACAAATCAGACGGTTACCTTTTGAACAATAGCTACCTTAAAAGATTTATTGATGATATGAATGTTTTCACACTTCAGAGATCTCCGAATCCTTTAGTGGATGAGACCGGGATAACAGACAAGTTTACGATGCATATTAAAGCAGATCTTAATGATATGGAGGCTGTTGCGAATGAGCTTAGAGATTACGGACTAAAGCTGACTCAGGAGTACAGAGATATTAGTATACTAGTTTTCACAGATAAATAAGGGCTAAAGCTATGAAGGTTAAAATTATATTTATCTTGGGATTAATGATCTTTGGAAGGGTTAATTCCGGCATAACCCAGAACAATATATCTGGAAAGATTATTGATGCAGCTACTGATCTTCCCGTTAGTAACGTCTCAATTAAAGTGCTTGATTCTGACAACGGGACAACTAGTGATTCGTTGGGAATGTTTTCACTTATAGTTAAAGATTGGCCCATAACACTATTGATTACGCATGTGGGGTATGAGCGCGTGTATTGGCCGCTCAATGGAGATCCGAAAGTTTTTTTCGAAATACGATTGAAGAGCGGGCATCTTGAACTGGATGAAGTAGTGATATCTACCGGTTATCAGCAAATCCCGCGTGAACGGATGACGGGCTCATTCAGCCAGGTAGATCGTGAACTGTTCAACAGAAGGGTTTCTCCTGACATATTGGCACGCTTAGAAGATGTCGTTCCAGGACTGATCTTTAACCGCAGGCATGGAGCCAATAATATCTCTATCAGAGGCCGTAACACCATTAGTGGTGACGGGCAGCCCTTGATAGTGGTGGATAATTTCCCATTTGAAGGTGATCTGTCATCTCTAAACCCTAATGATATAGAGAATGTAACTGTACTACGAGACGCTGCGGCAAGTTCTATTTGGGGGGCGCGGGCCGGAAACGGAGTTATTGTAATTACTACGCGTAAGGGCGCCTACCAGCGGGCACCCGTTATTACTTTTAATACCAATATAACCGTTGCAGAGAAACCTAACCAATATTACCAACCTCAGATGAGTTCTACAGATTACATAAATTGGGAACAGTTTATGTTTCAGAGAGGGTATTATAATTCATTTATAAATAGTCCTAATATGGAAGCGTTTACTCCCGCAGTGGAGTTGCTGTTTCAGCAAAATAACGGGCAGATCTCAGAAGATGTAGTGAAGCAGCAGATAGAGAGTTTGAAAGGTTATGATCTAAGAAGAGACATCAACAAATATTTATATAGGTATAGTTTAAATAGCCAATATTCGCTGACTCTAAGTGGGGGAACAGCGAATCAGAAATATGCACTTTCAGTAGGGTATGATAAGATATTGCCAGCCTCAATAGGAGAAAGGAGAGAAAGGATCACTCTTAATGCCAATCATACCTACGGATTGTTTAACAACAAGCTGGAGATAAATACGGGAATTTACTACTCTGGCCAATCACAGGAGCGGAATTCACTAGATCAGTTGACTTACCAGAGTATACAAGGCACACAACCTCTCTACCCCTATGCACGCCTTGCGGATGAGCATGGCAGGTCGTTGATAGCTGAAAAAAATCACCGTCTGTCTTATGCAGAGAAGGCAATAGAAGCAGGTTTACTAAACTGGACCTATAATCCCCTGGAAGAAATGAAACTATTTGATAAAACTACACGAGGTGAAGAAATTCGGCTTAGAGCGGGACTGAATTACAAAATACTTCCATTTCTGAACGCTGAAATCTTCTATCTATACCAAAAAAGTACTTCTTTATTACGAGATCATTATAGTGTGAGTACATATTTTACCAGGGACCTGATTAACCAATACACGCAGATAGGTGCCGATGGCAGATTGGTATTTCCGATTCCGAAAGGGGGTATACTTGACAGAGGTATAAGCACTATGGCAGGACATAGTTTACGTGGTCAACTGAATTTTAGTAAAAAAGCGGGTATAGGAGAGCTCGATGCTATAGCAGGGGCCGAATTGAGAGATCATCACACAGAAAGAGTAAACTCTCGTTGGTATGGGTACGATGACGAATACGCTACCTCTGTTCAGGTAGATTATGTTACCTCATTTGCTCCTTATATATATCCGAGTGGATTCCGAACAAGAATACCTGGAAACTCAGCACAATCTTATCTTATAGACCGATATTTATCTTTTTATACTAATGCGGCGTACAGTATTGAGAATAAGTATGTGCTATCAGGGAGTACCCGACTGGATCAAAGTAACCTTTTTGGCGTAGGTGCCAATCAGAAAGGGGTCCCCCTTTGGTCTGCAGGGTTAGCTTGGGTAATGTCATCCGACGAGTTCATGAAGGAAGCCCCACTGTCTTATCTTAGAATGAGGGCTACTTATGGCTCAGGCGGTAATGTTAATAAAAGCCTTTCAGCTAAAACTACGGCTTCTTTTTCTTCAGGCGATTTGCTTTCTTTACTTCCGTATGCCACAATACAGAATCCACCCAATCCTTCTTTAAGATGGGAGAAAGTGAAAACACTCAATTTTGGTCTTGATTTTGAAACACGAAACGGTAGAGTGGGTGGCTCCGTGGAGTATTACCTGAAGCGAGGGCTGGATCTTTTTGGCCAGGTGCCATACGCTCCATCAACTGGCATTAGTGTATTTAATGGGAATACAGCCGCGACTCAAGGTCGGGGAGTAGACCTTTCCACTAATCTTCAGGTTCTAAGGGGTAGATTCGATTGGAATATTAATTTTTTATTTAGCTACCTTACTGATAGAGTAACTGAATTTAAGACGAAATATAGTACCTCGCTTTTTCTTACTGCCGGAGAGAGTGGTGGTTACGTACGTGAGGGTAAACCTCAATACGCACTTTATAGCTATGATTATGCAGGTTTGGATCCTGAAAACGGGGATCCCTTAGGTTATTTAGATGGGCAGGTTAGTAATGATTGGCGAAGTATTATACAAAGGAGTACTATAGAAGATTTGCGGTATCATGGATCCGCCAGACCTACTATGTTCGGTTCATTCAGAAATACCCTTCGCTGGAGAAATTTCACCTTATCAAGCAATGTAAGCTACCGTATGGGATATTACTTCAGGAGATCTTCGGTAAATTATGCGGCTTTGTGGTTGGGATTAATAGTTCATGGAGATTATGAGAAACGGTGGAAGCAGCCAGGTGATGAGCTGCTTACCTCAGTGCCTTCAATACCTAATAGCTTAAATGCAATCAGAAATCAGTTTTATATGAATTCAGCAGCTTTAGTGGAGAAAGGTGACCATATCCGTTTACAAGACGTTCAGTTATCTTATACATTGAAGAAAGTGAAATTCGGGAATTTTGAGCTGGATAATGGACAGATTTATGTCTATGCCAACAATTTAGGAATCATCTGGAAAGCGACTAAAACTAACCTTGATCCTGATTACCCAATTTCTAATTTTCCACCACAAAGTTCACTGGCGGGCGGCATTAGGTTTAACTTTTAATTGTTTGACTTTTTATGAAAATTAAATATCAATTTAAATATTTCCTGATTTGTGGTTTAGGGTTCTTATGTAGCTGCGAAAAAAACTTCCTTGATGCAAAACCTAATAAATCACTTTTGGTGCCAACCACTTTGGATCACTATCAGGCACTTTTGGACAATGCATTGAATGTAATGAACCTTACTCCTTATTTAGGGGAAATTGGTGCGGATGATTTCTTTATGGCTGAAAATACTTTTGAAAGCTACTCTGAAACAGAACGAAATGCATATATCTGGGCTGAAAGAATATACTCGACTCCTTCGGTGCAGGATTGGGATCTTCCTTATAAACAGATCTTCTACGCTAATGTGGTTTTAGATGGGTTAAAGGGGCACTCTCCTCAAGATGAACAGGTTAAAAATCTTAGGGGTATGGCTCTCTTTTATAGAGCCTGGTCTCTTTTTCAGATTACTCAGTTTTTTGGTGCACCGTACACCCCTGGTGGGGCAGTCAGTGTAAAAGGAGTTCCCTTTCGTATTAGCGCAGACGTTACCCTGCCTTCTGAGGTTGGAACCCTCCAGAATACTTATGATCGTATTCAATCGGACCTTTCTCTAGCTTTGCAACTTCTTTCGATTAAACAGATTGTCCCTACTCGGCCAACAAAAGCTGCTGCCTATGCGCTAATGACTCGTTTACATCTGATTACGCAGAATTATACGAAAGCTAAGCTGTATGCTGATAGCACGTTGGCCTTACAAAGCGAGTTACTTGATTACAATGTACTCGACCCATCGAGACCATATCCAATGCCTCCTTTATATGGAAAGCCTACCCAAAATCCAGAAGTTATTTTCCTGACGATCCTGGTGCCTAATATTTATCTGGGTAGTAGTAATAACACTCGTGTGGATACAACGCTCTATAATTCCTATTCTAAAAGCGACTTGCGAAAGAGTATATTCTTTAATACTTCAGGATTATTTCGCGGGAGCTATATGGGGGAAAGGCGCTATCAATTCTCCGGTTTGGCAGTTGATGAAATGTATCTTGCACGGGCAGAGTGCTATGCTCGTTTAGGTGATATGAAAAATTCCCTTGCGGACTTAAATACTCTTTTAGCAAAGAGATGGGACAGTAATTCTTACAAACCAATATTAATTGAGGATTCGGAAGAATTACTTTTTAGAATTATAGAAGAAAGGAGAAAGGAGCTGATTGCTCGTGGGGTACGCTGGTCTGATTTGAAACGGTTAAATCAGGACCCACGATTTTCTAAGACATTAAAACGGATTGTTAACGGTACTGAATTTGTCTTAAATCCCAATGATCCTAAGTATATGTTGCCAATTCCGGACTCGGAAATACTTCAATAAATTACTTGGGGTAAATAGTAGCAAATGTTGACCTATCCGGTGTTAAACGGATAGGTCAATTTGAAATAAATAGATCAATTGTTGGGCGGGTTTGGCGTAAATACGCCGGGAGTTACTTCGGTGATGTTACCGCTTCCATCTCTAAATGCAGTACACTCGCCTTCGTCAGGACAGGTGTAACTTCCCGGAGGATATGTTGGAGCAAGTGGTGTCCAATTCCCCGTTATCGGGTGTTTGTATACATTAGGAGCTTCCATTTTAGTTGTTGTAGCAAGTGCCAAGCTACCACCCAGGACAATCGCAGCCACAGGCAAAAATTTAATTATCTTTTTCATGATCTTAAAAAATTAGAGTTTACAAAATATTTTCCCCGGCACTAGTTTCAGGTTGTCGGGGATAAACCTGGTTCCGACATACAGCTTCTAAAGCGGCAAGCCGAAATCTTGATGCATAATGTATTTTATGTCACGGCAGATTTGTTTTTTGAGTGAGACATATATATACCCAGTAAAGAGAGCGTCAAGAAAAAGAGATTAAGTACTAGGTGAGTTCCAAAGTCCATTGACCTGAGAACCCCGCCACAACTACAGGGTGTATATTTAAAGAAACCGAATACCACTAGACCTACATAACCCGTGAAAAGTACCATGAGTAGTGCTGAACCATAAAACCCAAGCCGACGGGTAGAAGGGATTATCAGTAAAACGGAAAGAAGAAGCTCTGATGCCGGAATCAACCAAACCAAAGGCTTTTTTGCCCAGGAAGGCAGCTGCTGACCAGCTAACTGTCGTTCAAACTCGGCTACATCCATCAGCTTGGCAATTGCTGTGTAGGAAAAGAGAATAATTAGCAGTACTGCAAATAGAACTTGTAAATCCGAACGCTTCATGGCTTGCAATATTTAAAAATTGGTTTGGTGATGTCTGACAGCAGCACCAAAAACATTAGATGAGAAGGGATTGATAGTTTTGTTTTCATAGTGCTATTGTTTAACACTACAAAGTTCCTAAGCCCTTTTAAGCAGAAAAAGAGAATTCTGACAGATTTTCAGCCAATTTTTGAGAAAACCTTTCCGGATTTATCGTTTTGGGGATTCATGGACACTTTCAGGCCCTTTGCAATACAGGATAGGTGGAATTGTTTTAGCTATTTTCAGTATACTAAAGAAGATTAAACTTTCTCATTTCATAGCGCAAAGTATTTTCGTCATTGTAACCGACCAAATAATATATCTTACTCAACGGTAGATCTTGAGTATTGATCAATTCCTGAGCATAGGATAGTCTCCGGCAAGTGTAGTAATGGTGGATGGTAGTGTTAAATTCGTTTTTAAAATGATTTCGCAGCGTGCGCTCGTTGATTATAAAATGGTCGGATATTGTTTTCAACGAGAGGTCTGGCAACAGAAAATAATCGTCAAGGTAATCTTTTAATACATATGGTAACGTTTGAAGCTTCTCTCCCACAATCAAATTATACTGCTCCAGCATAAGTGAAATGGTCGATCTCAACTTCCCGTCCAAAGATCCTGCCCCTTTGACGATATCCGTATAAAGCGCCTGCAGCCAACTTGCAACCTTCCTGTTAGCACGGCAGTAGGGAAGTGCACCGAAATTTTTGATGTCTCTTTCAAGAAACTCCTTGATGATCGGTTGGTCTTGTGAAAAAAAGCGAAGCCATTCTGGGGATATATTTATTGATAAGGCCGTGTATTTACCAGGAGGCATGTGTATACTGTACAATCCCGGGTTATTAAATACGAAGCCGTAATAACCTGCCTTGGCAAATGACACATAAAAGCCTTCTTGCGTTTGAAAGTTTATATTTCCTTCCAGCATAAAGAAAAGAAAATACTGACCCCTGAATACTTCATATGTTAGGGGAAAGGTGCTTTCTGCCTTCAATTCAAAGAGTTCAATGAAGAAGGGAGGAAAGTCGAGTTGCTGAATAATGAAACCAGCACCAGGGAAAACAAGTTGGTGATGATCAGTGGCCGTGGCAAAGGGATACCTGCTAAGTAAGCCCGGTTTTTCCGCTGCCTCCATAGGGGATGATGGAAAATGAAAAATGTAGGGACTGCTCATGTTTAAGGTAGCTTTTAAAATTGCCCAATCATAGAATCTTTCCAAAAACTTAAACACTATAAATTGGCATATAACAAGTGTTTATAAAGGTTTTTTTAGTTCAAGTATAAAAAAAATATAAAAATAACTAGCGCATTCGCTAATTATTTTTTATATTTTCACCCAACTAAATAGCAAACCTTATGAAAACCAATTATGAAAACATCAGTTTAAGAGACTTTGAGAAGCTCTCCGACTCCTTTATCTACGATCGTGTAGAGAAAACCTGTGACTACCTTGACTTCCTTGATTCCCAGAGTATGCTTAACTACCGTATTCCGGCCCTTTCAGGTTGCGGGCCTGTAGTAGAACTAGACCAGACCGGCTACATTAAAAAAGGCCAGTATGTCAGTTTTGTCAGTAATGATTACCTCGGTTTCACCCAGCACCCAAAAATTAAGGAAACTGCCCGAAGAGCCATCACTAAATTCGGTAGTGGTGCAGGGGCATCCCCTCTGATTGGAGGCTACTTCGATTTTCATCGACAGATAGAAAACAAGATATCTTCTTTCTTTTCTCGGTCTCCCGGATCTTCTATCATTTATACGACCGGCTATACAGCTAACAGTGCTACACTATTGAGTCTTCTAAGCCCTCAGGACATGGCCATAGTAGACATGGCCGTCCATACAAGCGTTTACGAAGGGGTTAGAACGACCAACACCAAACGCTTCCTGCATAATGATGTCGGCAGCCTGGAAAGAATATTACAAACTACGAAAGGTAAATACGTGAACCGCATGGTCATCGTAGATGGCGTATATTCTCAGGATGGAGATATTGCTCCCCTGGATAAGATTTCTGAGCTGTGCAGGCATTACGATGCACTGCTGGCTGTAGATGATGCGCACGGCATCGGAGTCATCGGCAAAACCGGTCGTGGTGCACTAGAGATGTTTAACCTCTTGGATAAAGTGGATATCCTTACCGGTACCTTCAGTAAGACTTTTGCCTACATTGGCGGCTACGTAATTGCAGACCCCAAAATCATTAGGTATCTGCACTTTCAATCCCGCCAGTATGCTTTCTCTGCTTCAGCGCCTCCGTCTATACTCACGGTCGGCAAGGCGATAGATCTTATTGATCAGGAACCACAGTGGCAGAAGAAACTCTGGGAAAATATCGATTATTATAAGAAAGGCCTGCAAACTATCGGGCTGGATGTGGGCACGACAGCTTCTGCGATTGTTCCCGTAAAAATTGGAGATCGGGACAAAACATTGGAACTGGCCAAGATTTTGTTAGAGAACGGAATCTACACCAACCCGATAACCTATCCGGCAATTTCTCTTAAGGATGCTCGCATCCGCATGAGTGTAATGGCTACCCATACGAGAGAAAATCTTGATAAAGCGTTAAATGTATTTGAAGTTGCCAACAAAAAGTTGAAACTTAGAGGTACAATTACCTCAAATGATGCAAAAGCCTAAAAAAGAAAGAAAGCCAGCCCAGGGACCTGTTAGAGACAAAGCCCGGACTTATGAAAACATGATAGAATCAGTAGGAGTAGTCCTGAAAGAAAAGGGTCATAAAAAGTTAAACGGTGCCAATATCGCCCGGCAAGCTAAGGTAAATACGGGAATGATTTACTTGTATTTCCAGAGCATAGATAGCCTTATTGAAGCCTATATAAAAAGGATTGACTTCTGGACACCGGAATCCAATGCCCATATTCAGGAGATTCTGGCCAACCCCAGAAGACGTGGCGCCGAAGATTTTCATACACTCTTGATTAATCAGTTGAACAGTGTACATAGTAATAGAGACCTTCAGCAGGTGCTGCTTTGGGAACTTAGTGAACAAAATGAAATACTTAGCAAAATTTCCCGGGAAAGAGAAGAATTAGGGGAACTACTGTTTCAATTTGTGGAAGATGATTTTAAAGACTCGGGCCTGGATATCCGGGCGATTCTGGCAATCATGATCAGTGGGATTTACTATTCTTCCATCCACGCTACTAATAACGGCAGTACTTTTTGTTCGATCGATATGAATAAGCGGGAGGGAAAGCAGAGATTTGAAAACGCGCTGAAGCAAATTATTAATTTATGCTATGATAAAATAGCCAGTTAGGAAAGAAAGTTTGCCGGAGCGCTTTAACAATTTGTTGGTCAGATAAATTTTAGTTAATCGAATCCGGTGGGTATGAAAACGCATGAAAATGGCTATATCCTCGAATGGATTGATCTTCTTGTATCGCAGATTCTCAATCCTCTCACAGAGGAATTTGAAAGCCTGACAGCGGAATGGCTCAAGGCAATATATCCCAGGATAAAGCAGGAAAGCAGGAGACTGCAACTGCTGATTACACAGCAGGTTTTTTCAGCTAAAAAACCTGCCAGGCGGGACTTTATCGTTCAGCGGTATCATTCAACACTTACTCTGCTTCTCTCCCAATTGATTCACTATCAAAATGACGAGCAGTTTAAACACCGGGATCTGAAAGATATCTTGGCCCGCCTGCAGCAGTGTATCCAGGACGTACTTTATTACATCGAAAACAGGTACGCTGCTCACCTTAGCCACGAGGAGCAAATTTCTGCCTTGCATTTCGAGTCACTGCAACTGGAGTTTGCTAAGGATATATCCTATTTAAAAGCAAAGTTCCTGGAATATTCCCACCCGGCCCTGAAAATCGTTTTTAAAATTCTGGACCGCTTTATCGCTGCCGCCTATGAAGATCATAAAGTAACCTACCGCGCCGTCAGCTACAAAAAAGCCCTGATAAAGGGCTTAAAGGAACTGCAATTTAACAGCATGGAAGACGGGCAACTGCCAGAGATAGACAGGCTTCTTATCTATCTTAATTTTAATAGCAAGACCTATATTGGCCACCTAATTACCAGCTTCTCTGAAAAGATTACTGCCCTTAACCATTCAGAAGATGGAATCAGGGCGCTTCGGTTTCACTTTAAAACCTTCAGACAGATTCAACCTAAGCCCGGCCTGAAATTTAACCCTCTCTATTATGATATTGATACCGTGGTAAGTAACTGGTTTCAGCAGGAGCTTGATTTCTATAAGGAATTCACTCATCATTCTCCACTGCTGGACACTCCGCGCCCGGACTCCGATGTCAGCAGGCCTTCGGCCCCACGCACCAAAATTCTTTGTAATCTTTCCACCGATCAGATCGCACTTATCCTTCGCTCGGCCGATGAGGCCAAGGTTCTCCAGGCCCGCTCTCTCAATGAGATATTTAAGACTATTGTACCCTTTCTCTCCACTCCCCGTAAAGAAGAATTATCCTCGCACGGGGTAAGAAGCCGCATGTATAACGTGGAGGAAAATGACAAGACAATTGCCATTGATGCGCTGGAGCGTATGATTGAAAAGATCAAAAGTTACTGAAAATAAGCAGGAGATGTTTCGTTTATCGCACCGTTGCGTAAAGTGGAGTCTTTACGTTGCCTAATTGTGCTACAAAGTTCGGCCGGATGATTTCGGGGCGTTGCAAAAAATTCCGCCATAAACACATGCCCACCGCGCCACCCTACATTTATTGCGTTGCTTTTTGCACTTACTCATCACCTGCCGGAGCAGGCAGCATAATTTTTAACTTAAATATTAACAATTATGGAAACTGCAATGCTTCACCAGGTAGCTGAAATCCAGTTGATTTACCGTAACAAGGTCCCTGCATCCATGAGACCCAGAGTTGATTCTAACCTTGAGGCTTATGAGCTTGTGATCCAGAGCTGGAATCCGGATAAAATTGATTTCATTGAAGAGTTTAAGGTTTTGCTTCTTAACTCTGCCGGTCATGTTCTGGGTATATCCGAAATAGCTTCCGGAGGTATAGGCGGCGTATTCGCAGAGCCCCGGCTCATATATATCAGCGCCCTGAAAGCAAATGCCAAGGGCATGGTTCTTTTTCATAATCACCCTTCGGGTAATCTCACAGCCAGTGAAGCTGACATAAACTTTACCAAGGCCGTGATAAGGGGTGCAGTTTACCTGGACTTGGTCGTTATCGATCATCTTATCGTTACCTCCGAGGGCTACTATTCATTAGCTGAAAACGGGTGTTTGTAACCCTTTAATTGAGGCTGGCTCAAGATTTCTTGAGTCAGCCTTTTTTCATTTTTTACGCAAAGGCCGCTCTACCACCGCGGCCTTTGGCGTATAAGTAATATTACTTAAGATTACCCAGTAAGCTGAGCTTTTCGCTGAGCTCAATGAGCCCGGCTTTGTTGAGACACTCACCTGCCAGGGCCTTAAGTTCCTCCAGATTTTCCTGCGGCACACTTTTGAGTAGGTCTGCCGACTTATCTCCCTGTTGGATCGTTAGCCCGCGCTCAATCACATTACTTAACAGTAGCACATTTTTACGCGAAATTTTCAGATCAATTTTCACCGTCTCACCCATGCCCGGGGTGCTCAATATAGTATCATACACCCGGGCCACATCATTTGTTGTTAACATAATTACTCTGCTTTATTTGGTTAAAAATCTAACTGCAAAACTAGCTCTTGATTGATAAATATTCCCACACATAATATGTTGAAGAATAGATGCTTAATCAAAATATGATGAGGAGGTCATAGTGTCGTTTGGGTCCCATACATTTGTGATCAGTTACTGAAATGTGAAGTTGAAATTGTGGAGTTATGGATCTCAGAAAACAAAACCTTTCCATCCAGGAGGTTAAAGAAATGGATATGGTGGACTATCTGTCTACCCTGGGCATTCAGCCCGAAAAAATCAGAGGTAATGATTACTGGTATCTTTCTCCGCTGCGCGGTGAAAAAACACCTTCCTTTAAGGTCAACCGTGTCCTTAATCGCTGGTATGACCACGGGATGGGTAGGGGAGGTAGTATTATTGATTTTGGAGTATTGTTTTATGGCTGCACGGTAGGGGAATTTCTCAAAGGCCTGCGTGACCATTTTTCCCTTCATCAGCCTACTGCCACTCGCCCTGCAGACAGCATATCCCAGCCCCAGGAAAGAAAGATTAAAATTATAGCGGAAGGTAGTCTGAGCTCTCCTCATCTTCTTCGCTATCTGAAGCATCGCCATATAGCTGCGCACGTGGCCGAAAAGTACTGCTGCCAGGTACACTACCAGGTGGGAGGAAAGACTTATTACGGGATCGGGTTTCGCAATGATCAGGGAGGGTATGAAATCCGTAATCCCTACTATAAAATAAGCAGTAGCCCAAAGGCTGTAACCACCTTTCAAAACGGCTCGGATGATGTTCTCGTTTTTGAAGGTTTCATGGATTTTCTATCCTTCAAAACTATGCAGCCTGAGCAGTCTGGAAACGATTACAATTTCCTGGTGCTGAACTCTCTTTCCTTCTTTTTGCAAGCTCGAAGTTTTATGGAAAATCACCACCGCATTCTGCTTTATCTGGACCGTGATCAAGCCGGCCAGAATTGTACTCAGAATGCACTCTCTCTCAGTAGCCGATATGAAGACCATAGCCACCTCTACAGCCAGCATAAAGATTTCAATGATTGGGTAATGAATTTCGGGAAAGCAGAGCAAAACACCCGTCAGCAGCAGAACCCCAAAAAGTCCCAAAGGCTTAAACTTTAAAATTGTCTGTAGCCTTGAAGGATTCTGTTTTAACCTCCGGAATGCCACATAGGACTTTTCAGATTGCAGTTTTTTTCGCAATCGGCCAGATGAACGATTGTAACACAATCGCTAACTGGCCGGCTTTACTCGGAACTCGTAGCCGGGGCGTCTTTTAAGCATTAGTGAGTTTGATAAGATCAGAAAGAACCATGAAGAAACAAGAAAAATCAAACCGTACGCGGCAGGTAAGGCTGCGTCTTACTCTCCATGAGTATGCCCATATCCATCAGAAATGGAAAGCGTCGACCTGCCGTAAGCTGAGCGACTACATCCGTCGCAATCTCTTTGATAAGCCGATAGTGACTACCTATCGCAACAGTTCCATGGACGATATCATGACGGAATTAACCCGTCTGAGAACGGAGCTTAACGGCCTTGGAAACAACTTTAACCAGGCAGTTAAGAAGCTTCACACACTACAGAAAATAGCCGAATTTAAAGCCTGGCTGGTGATGCATGAGTTGGAGAGAAGGACCCTTCAAAACAAGCTGGATGAAGTGAAAAATAACATCAAAAAATTGCTTGAAATATGGTTGCAGTAATTAAGGTCAGCAAATCCCTGCACAACATCTTTAACTACAATGAAAACAAAGTTAAAGAAGGCGTGGCCGAGTGTATAGGAGCGGCTAATTATCCGCTCGATGTAAAGGAAATGATCTCAAAAATAAAGCTCAATTTTCTATTGAAGAGAATGGAGTTAAATGAGAATATCAAAAGCAATAGTATTCATATATCACTCAATTTTGATCCTTCGGAATCTCACCTGACACAGGATAAACTGACCGCTATAGCAGGGGTGTATATGGATAAGCTGGGCTTTGGTGAGCAGCCTTACTTGGTCTATCAACATTTTGACGCAGGGCACCCCCACATCCATATCGTAACTACTAACATCCGCCCGGACGGGAGTGGGATTAATCTGCATCATTTGGGCATTCGTAAGTCTGAGCCGGCCCGGAAAGAGATTGAAAAAATGTTTGATCTTGTGGTAGCTGATGATCGCAGCAGACAAGAAGCTTTCCGGCTGGAGGCGGTGAATGCTGCTAAAGTGCAATATGGCCGCTCAGCCACCAAAAGAGCTATTACCAATGTCCTGGACGCTGTGCTGGAAAAGTACCGGTTCACCAGTCTGCCGGAGCTAAATGCTGTGCTTGGTCTCTATAACGTAAAGGCCGACAGGGGAAGTGAAAACTCCAGGATTTTTAAGGGTGGGGGACTGGTATACCGCATACTCGGTGAAGAGGGAAGTCCCATCGGAGTGCCTATCAAAGCGAGCGACTTTTACAGTAGGCCCACTCTGAAGTATCTCAAGGCCCGGTATGCTG
Organism: Leadbetterella sp. DM7; assembly: GCF_040829825.2. Lineage (NCBI taxonomy): Bacteria > Pseudomonadati > Bacteroidota > Cytophagia > Cytophagales > Leadbetterellaceae > Leadbetterella > Leadbetterella sp. DM7. The sequence continues at coordinate 23,141 of NZ_JBFOLH020000016.1, forward strand.
CAAATGAGAATGCGCGCAGTCCTCATAAATCCCGGATCAGGAATGCAGTGGATATGGCCTTATTAGGTAGGAAACCCCTATCCGTCCAGCAGCTGGCAGCCACACTTGACACACAGGGAATCTCTGTCCTGTTGCGGCAAAATGATGCCGGCATGATATACGGCATCACCTTCGTAGATCACAATACCTTCGCTATTTTCAATGGTAGTGCTTTGGGCAAGGCCTACAGCGCGAAAGGTTTGCAGGAAAGATGTCAGGCTACACAAGGCGCGAGTAAGGACCTTAATCTGCCATCTATCCAGCCTTCGGTTTCCAGTGAGCTTCCATTGTCTCAGCATCTGCTGATAGGTAAGACAGGGGATACCAATGCTGGGAACTGGGAGTCTGATCCTGGTCAAATCAAGGATGTTTTGGACGCGCTGCTCAGGCCCGCTTCAGAAGAGGACTATCTGCCTGCTGCCCTGAAGAGAAAACGGAGAAGAAAGAAGAGAAAAAATGTAAGCAATCAATAACACATAAAATTCATAGGATCATGGCACTGCAGACTGGGGAGAATGAACAGGCGCTGAGGAAAGTTCTGGACATGACAAGGTTGATCAGTATCATCATACTGATACTACATTTCTATTATTACTGCTATTCGGCTTTTAGTCATTGGGGCCTGGTCAATGAGCTGGGTGACCGACTTCTGGGAAATATCCACAACAGTGGAATCTTCAAAGAGTTTCATCGCTCCAAGTTGATTTCCCTGGCATTTCTTGTCATCTCATTGCTGGGTGCCAGGGGCCGCAAGGATGAAAAGCTAAACTATAAAGTAGCCTTCGCCTACATCTTAACAGGCCTGCTGATTTATTTTGTAAGCTATCTGGCCTTGCTATTATCTGTTAGCCCTCCGGTTGTTGCCAGTATTTATATGGCAATAACCATGACCGGGTTTCTGCTGCTGCTCTCTGGAGGTACATTACTATCACGTATCATTAAAAACAAGTTAAATAGTAAGGATATCTTCAATAAGGAAAACGAAACATTTCCCCAGGAAGAACGCCTTTTACAGAACGAGTATTCCATTAACCTGCCAGCACGCTATCGTCTTAAAAACAAAGTTAGAAACAGCTGGATCAATATCATTAATCCGTTCCGGGGCTTGCTTCTGTTGGGCAGCCCCGGATCCTAGGGAGGTCCGGTAAGAGTTACTTTGTGGTTCGCCACATCATAACCCAGCATATTAGCAAAGGCTTTGCGATGTTCGTGTACGACTTTAAGTACGATGATCTCAGCAAAATTGCCTACAACGCCTGGCTAAAGTACCGCCACCTGTACCCGGTTCCTCCCAGGTTTTTTGTTATTAATTTCGACGATTTAAGCCGCAGCCACCGCTGCAATCCTCTGGTAGCTTCGGAAATGCTGGATATTACGGATGCAACAGAGTCAGCGAGAACTATTCTTTTGGGCCTCAATCGTCAATGGCAAAAACGTCAGGGGGACTTTTTTGTCGAGTCTCCAATCAACTTTGTAACCGCCATCATCTGGTATTTAAGAAAATACAAGGACGGTGAGTTTTGCAGCCTGCCGCACGTAATAGAACTTATGCAAGCTGACTACGACAGTTTGTTTACCCTTTTGAGGACGGAGAAAGAAATTGAGGTACTGATTAACCCCTTTGTCAACGCCTATCTGAATGATGTAATGGAACAATTGGAAGGTCAAATTGCATCTGCAAAAGTGGCAATGGCCCGGCTTTCTTCGCCTCAACTGTATTATGTATTATCCGGCAATGACTTCAACCTGGACATTAACAATCCGGCCGATCCTAAGATAGTATGTATGGGAAATAATCCGCAGAAAATAGAGATTTATGGGGCAGTCCTATCCCTCTACGTAAATCGCCTGGTGAAACTGATTAATATGAAAGAGAAGGTTAAAAGCAGCATCATTTTCGATGAGTACGCCACCATTTATGCTCCTTTGGACACCGTGGTGGCCACTGGCAGAAGTAATTTGATAGCTACTACCATAGCGGTGCAGAGTATAGAGCAGGTAAGACGGGATTATTCCAGAGAGCAGGCAGAAGTGCTTATCAATATTTGTGGCAATATCATTGCTGCTCAGAGTTCCGGAGATTCCGCCAAACTGGTATCCGACAAGATTGGCAAGACCATGCAGGACAGGGAAAGCTACTCAATAAACAGTGGAGACACGTCGATCAGCCGATCGAAGCAGTTGGAGATAGCTGTACCACCGTCCAAAATAGCAGGACTCAGTTCGGGTGAGGTGGTTGGACTGGTAGGCGACGAACCGACCAATAAGATCGAGCTCAAAGCCTTTCACTGCGAAATCATCAACGATCACCAGGCCCTTAAACGTGAGCAGGACGGCTACAAGGATATGGAGGTGATCCGCAAGCTGGATAACGGAATGGTGCAACGAAACTTCTTGCAAATCAAACAGGATATCCAGGACATCATCCAGTCAGAAATGGAAAGGCTTCTCAGTGATCCTTCGTTAAAGCACCTGGTGATCAGAAAATACTAAGCCCGTTCCCTTGCCTTATCACTACGCATGCTGGGCCCATGCCGCTGCTGTGCTCTACCCTTAGCATCATTTCTACAGCGTACTTGCAGGGTATTTTGAAAATTTTACGGACTGGCACGTAGACTTCTATCCAGCGGATGCCATCTCGGCATGTAGCCTTTCATTACTTCCACGCTTTTTTCCCGGAGCCTGGCCAGCCTCTGTTCTGATTTCAAGAGCAAAGGTATGTCCGTGTCTTCATGGCGACAAAAGGTCATGCGCAGTTTGAAAAAAAATCTCCACCTGGGGTAGTATTTGTTTTCAAAACCTTTCGTCACCGAAAACACTACCAAAACCTGCTCTCGAAACCAAAACCTGGCTTGGCCCGGCTCCCGGATCAAAAAAAATGTCAGGTATGAAGAGTAGCAGCATCCGATAGGACAATCCACTATGGCACCAGCCTCTCTTATTACCAGGCAGATCAAATCTTTTCAAAACACCTTTAAATACTAAAGAAATGAGTAAGCAAATCGATATATCACAAGCAAGCGTATATGTAGGAACATACCATAAATATAATGAAGGCTCACTTTTCGGGCAGTGGCTTAACCTGTCAGATTACAATGACATCAAGGAGTTCTACAGTGCCTGCTATGAGCTGCATAATGATGAAGAAGATCCCGAGTTTATGTTCCAGGATTATGAGAATATCCCTGAAGGGCTGATAGACGAAAGCTGGCTAAGCGAAAACACCATTGAGGTTTTGCAGGCCCTGGAAGATATGGATGATGACCAACTGGAAGCATTCCTGATCTGGTCCTCAGACGGCCATCATAGCTTATCAGACGAAGATATTGATCAACTGATAAGTAACTTTGAAGACGACTATATAGGCCGGTATGACTCCGAGGAAGACTTCGCCAGGGAGCTGATTGATGAAATAATTGACCTGACAGATTTTGTAAAGCAGTACTTTGACTATGAGGCTTTCGCTCAGGACCTGTTCTGCTCTGACTATTGGTATTCTGACGGCTATGTCTTTCGAAATTCCTAGCTGCCATTGATAATAGGCGGCCGGCAGAAAAGGCGGTCGCCTATTGAAATTATATATATGTTTTAAACAAAATACTCTATCTTCGATATGGCTTTAAATGGGAGTGAGGGGCGGATAGATGAATAAGAGAAAGAGAATGAAAAGACCTTCGAAATTTGAAAAGTGGATAAATACCTATAAATTATTATTCCTGACAATGATGACAGTTGTAGTTGCTATTGCATTATACATCTATATAGAAGCATTCTATTTTTGAATTTTCAATAAAGTGGAAAATTCACCTTTAAGAAATCAGCTTGCTTCTCAATTTCCTCTATAGCTCTTTGCAGCCCGTTTTCTTTTTCAATACATACTTTCATCTGACGGGCATTTTCATAAAGTTCAGGGCTGGTTAAAAGTTCCCTGACCCGGTCTGAGAACATGCTTTCGGTAAGATTTTGTAATGCAACGGGTTTTACTGCGAGCCCTTTTTTCCAGGATAGTTTTCCCCAGAATTGCTGGTCGCCAACAGGATAAAGCACGGGCAGACCATGAATGGTTTGCCCGCCCTTAAGCATTCCGCAGTAGTCCCTATTCCGCCATGATGGATAATGGCCTTTGTCAGCGGGAATAATTTTTCATAGGGTGCAGCGTCAATTATCTTTATTTTCGGATGATTTTCAAGCTCTTTTGCTCCGTTAAGCCCCCAGCCCCTGATAAGAATTATTCTTGTTTCTGATTGTTTCACTATTTTCAGAACTGCCGCAGATAAATCAAACCTGCTTTTAAAAGGCATACTTCCAAAAGTCAGTAGAAGGGGCGGGGTTCCGGCATGTATGAATTCTGTCAGGTCGTGGGGAAGCTCAGAGCTGGAAGTGCCTAACCAGAAGCCCGTAAATTTTGATTCTTCAGGGTAATCAACCGGAACGGGTAGAAAAGTAGGACTGATTCCATAGATATTACGTACCTTCTCCGTACGAAAGCGGGCAGGAAGATGGAACTCTGTCCGGAATTGCCGGATCGGTTTTGCCAGTAGCTTCAGGCTTAGATTGGATAATTTATAGGTTAAGCTGTTCAACACACGGGGTATGGTCAAACCGCTAAATGCGGGATTGGCAAACGCCCGGGTAGGCTCTACTATTGGTAAAACAGAAGCCCGGATCATTTTTCCAGGAAACTGATCGGCAAAAGCGTCTGCTAAAGTCTTTACATGATAAAGTACAAGATCACTCTTTAGCGCGAGCTGGTAGAATTCGCGTAGCGACTGCGCAATTAAAGGATACACCCAGGTATTTAAATTCCTTTTGATAGCAAACGGGTTGCCTTTAAGCATCTTTTTCCCCTCATCTGAGTCCAATACTGCCTGGAAGTCTGCTTCTACAGGTATAAAGTCAATACCATATGATCTTACCAATTGCTCGAAATTTTTTGCCGTGGACAAAGTCACCTGGTGTCCGCGATCTTTGAGTGCCTGTCCGAGAACCGCATAAGGCTGCACATCTCCCCGGGTGCCCAGGGTCAGGATGGCTATTTTCATTTTGTTATAATTAAGAGGTAGCGCCGAATGTCCGATCAAATGTAATATAAAAATCAGGCAGACGCGACATTGCAGATGACTTAGACAGTAAAGAGCTTACGCATCAGCAAAGAGAATTGGTTACTATTGCTATATTAGAGATTGATACAATGTTTAATCTTTAACTATATCCCATTCACATTAAATTGGCGCTACGCATTTCTCAGGGAAAACCCTTAGCGTAAATTTCCATGATTGCCCCTAAACAGGCCTTTAGTCCTCTTTCTACTTTTGCTTCATAAACGTAAAGCATTTAAGAAATGAAAACAAAAGTAACTCTTACAGCACTGGCATTGGTAATTGGATTTTCCGTAAATGCACAAATCATTAACCCTAAAGAAACCGCAAAACGCAAAGCAGAGGACAGGACAAACCGAAAAGCTGACGAAACCATTGACAAAGGCCTGGATAAAATTGAGCAGGGTGTCGGTAGTATTTTTAAAAAGAAGGATAAGAAGAAAAAAAACAAAAATTCTGACACCTCCTCAGACCCATCTGACTCCGGAACGGGAAACAATAGCAATAAAGGAAGTGATAGTAGCGGCGGAAATGATATCAGTAGCGGAAACAATACCAATAGCGGAAACAATACTCCCGTTAAATCAAGCTCTAAATTCGATTTCGTGCCGGGAAACAAAGTTTTGTATTTTGATAACTTTGAACGCTTGAATATCGGCGATTTTCCGGCCGAATTTAATACCAACGCCAGTGGTGAAGTAGTAAATGTAGGTGAAAAACCGGGGAAATGGCTTTCTATGACCAAGAACGGGGCTTTTATTCCCGAAAGCATCAAAGAATTGCCGGATAATTTTACCCTGGAATTTGAAGCAGGACTTATTGGCGATGCCAGCAATAACTATTCCGGGCTTGCGCTCAATTTTACTACCGATAAAGAGCAGCTCTTTAAAGACGTCTTATTCGGTTGGGGTTCTTCCATCCTGTATTTGCATCCCGGTGCTGATCTGGCTTCCATTCAAATATTACCAGGTAGCGGCGAAAATGAAATTAGCAACGATATCCCGATGCCGCAATGGTCGCAAAACGGGGAAAGGTTTGCGAAAATTTCTATCTGGCGGCAAAAAGGGCGTTTACGGGTGTATGTAAACGAAGACAAATTGGTGGATGCCCCTCGCTTTTTTGCAGAAAACAAACCTTACCACTTTGCATTTTCAAGGCGCTTTTTTGGTGAGTGCGAATTATTGATGACCCATATCCGCTATGCTGTAGCAGGGGAAGATACCAGAAGCAAGCTGATTACCGAAGGTAAATTAGTTACCAACGGGATTCTGTTTGATGTAAACAGCGACAACATCAGGCCCGAAAGCGGCTTGGTGCTAAAAGAAATTGCAGCCACACTTCAGGAAAACCCGGCAGTGAACGTAAAAATAATAGGTCATACCGATAGCGACGGCGATGCAAATGCCAACCTGGTCTTATCGCAGAAAAGAGCTGTAGCCGTAAAAAATGCTTTAATCAATTTTTACGGAATCAGCGCCTCCCGTATGCAGACAGACGGTAAAGGAGAAAGTGAGCCTGTTCAATCAAACAATACGGCAGACGGAAAAGCCCAAAACAGGAGAGTAGAATTTTTACGGCTGTGAGAGCAGAGCCAGACAGCAGGTTTGAGCTGTGCCGGACCGGGCAAAAATCAACGGAGTTAATTTATTAAACTGTAAAATAATGAAAAGAAATATTTCATTGCCGGCTTTGGTATTACTGATAGCCGCCTGTAATACTACCCATCAACCGGTAGCCGTTCCCGCGGCGTTTGAGACGAAACAGCTCATATCAATTATGCAAAACCCGCAATCGCTCTCTAAAGAAAGCATAGCCAAAATTGCCGGAACTGATGCCTCGGAGATCCTCGCGTACAGCGAAGACTTAGCTTCTGATGTTTCAAAGCGAACAGTCCTTTTCAGTTGGAAAAACGGTAAAAAGAAATCCATCAAAACCTCCGAAGGCAAAGAATTACAGGTGGAGGGTTACAGCTCATTGGGTCTTGGCTTTATAGCGAAAATTTCAAAGGCCGGTTTCCAGCAAAAATATGAAAGCAAAACCGCTGTGCAGGAAGAAATGGACAGGATTACCCAAGATGAAACCATCGATGCAGATATAGCTATTGCAGAAGCCAGAGATTTGGCTGAAAATGCTGGAGCCCGGCAATTTGAAAAACTCGACTATGTGGGAGAACTGTCTTATTGGGAAACGCCTGTAAATGCACTCCACATTTTTGCCAAAGGCATTTGCTTTACGGTAACTACCAATTTTGATGACGGCAAAACCAGTAAAGAGAAGGCTATCGAGCTGGCACAATTAGTTTTTAACAACAATCCGTAAAAAAGCGTCAAAATGAGAATCTTGTTATTGTTACTCCTGTTACCGGCCACTGTCCATGCAAAAAAGGTAATGGTGGCCACCTGCGAGGAAGGCAGTGGCTGCACGTTTCAGATTTCTGAAGCAGATGCAGGCGACTACGATGTTATTTATAATTCTGAAGCAGGGTACCATGAAAACCTGCCCGAAAATGCGCTTGTGGTAGATGCAAAAATCAAGGGGAGCTGGGAACATTATGTGGAAACCGAAATGAGTCGTTCGCAGCTGGACAAATTTTACGGCGGCGATGGTTTTACGATGATTTATCCGTTCAATCCCAACTTTCAGCCTGTCAGCGGAGAATGGCAGGTGAAGATCGGCACCGTTACGGGAGATATTTGTTACGGGCAGGAAAGCAATATGTTCAAATCTATGCTGCAGGGTATGTCCCAATCGGGGAATGTGAATTTTCCCCATCCTTTCCATGCCCGTTTTCTGATGAATAATCCCAATGTAAAATGGCAACAAATAAGGCCGGACTTATACAAAGCATTTTTGGGAAATGCATACATCAATTTAAAATTCGATGTACAAATCATCAACGAAAAGAAAATAGAAGGTGTATTTACAGCCACCATCAAAGTGCCAACAAAAGAGCCTTGCGTTAATAAAATTTCCATTACCTATCTCTGCGTAAAAGAAAAAGAATGGAAAGATCCGTGGGAAGATTTTGAAACCGCTAATCCCGATGATGACCTGTTACCGGTAACGCCTAAAGGCAATGAAGATGAGCTGCTCCCCGTAAATCCTAAAAATGACGATCTGCTACCGGTAGAGCCTGGCAAAAAGCCAAAGCCCCATGTGCCGAGAATAGAGGATAAACCCCATGTTCCCCGTTTGGAAGATAAACCCAAACCCAACATTCCAAGATTGGAAGACCAACCTAAAACCAATATTCCGAGAATTGAGGATAAGCCCAAAACAAAGGTACAGAGACTTGAGAATTAAAATTAAATAATATGGAAAATAATATAGCCGAAGGAAAAACCACCGCCACTATTGCCTATATCACCTTAATCGGGCTGATTGTAGCTTTTGTACAAAACGGAGAAAAGAAAAACAAATTTGCCGGTTATCACATTCGTCAAAGTCTGGGTTTGATGTGTACAGGCTTTGCCCTCGCGTTTGTCAATATCATCCCCTTTTTAGGTTGGATTATATCCATTGTCGGAGTAATCGGACTAATGGTGCTATGGTTTATGGGCCTGATGAATGCCATCAACGGAAAAGAACAACCCATTCCCTTATTAGGCGACCTTTACGCTAAATGGTTTGCAAACCTATAATAACTCATCCGTAGATTTTTAAATAACGAAAAAATGAAAGCAAAATATCTCTTAGTGTTTAGTCTTTTCATGGCACTGGCATCCTGTTCAGAAAACAAAAGCACAAAATCCGATTCGGGGGATGTGGATTTGGAAAGTGCCATCAAAAATGCGGAAAGCAGACGAAAAGCCGACCCCAATGCTTCGGGTGGGAATAAATGTCTTTTAGATTATCAGACCCGATACGACCAGATTTTGAACGAAGCCAATGTGCTGACGGCTACAGGCTTTTCCAAAGATGTGATGGAAACTAAAAGCAATAAATCTTTGAAAAATCCGGAATACCATGAATTTATTTACAAATTCAAGAATGGAAGAGTAAGCAAAAAGCCGGGAATAACGAAAGGCATGGCATTGCCCGATGTAGTGAAGGTGGAAAGTATTAAAGCCATTTCACTATCTGCCTTTGAAAATACATACAGAGCCATTTCGGATGAAGAAATGCAGGTAGCCAAAGACGCTTTGAACGATGCTGCCGAAGGGAAATCGGGCGATGCAGAAGCGGATGCAGCGGTAAAAAAAGCGGAAGACCAAAACGTAAGCAAGGAGCAGGTAAAAGATATTGGCGGTGGAATAATGGACATGATGAAAGAAGTTTCCAAAGGTTATCGGGTAGTAGAGAATTTGGGCGATGCTGCACGCTGGAATATTGTAAGCAACGAACTCTATGTCTTACAAAACGGTGTTCAATTCGTCATTCTGTGCGATGTAAATGATGACAACGAAAAAAATAAATCAGTGGCTATTGAACTGGCAAAAAACATTTTGAAGAAATGTGAATAATCCATGTTGACAAAAGGCAGGAAAAAGATACTAAATAAATAAACTGAAACAGATGAAAAACTTAATATTAATTTTTACTCTCTTTGTCAGCTTTACGTCCTGCTCACAGGTGCAAAAAGAAAAGTTGACTATTGCCCTGTGTGAAAATGGAGAAGGTTGTAAAGAAGTCATTACCCAACATAGTAAAAGTGAGATAGCACAGGTACTTAAACGCCCTGAACTGGTATCCGCTTTTACAGAAAACACTATCCTGATTATTGAAAAATGTGATTTTAAAAGCGAAGATAAACTGACTCTTCAGCAGATCCACAGCCAGTACGGAGGTTCCGGTACTCCTGGGAAAATCACAGACCTTGACTTAGAAAAATACCTGGCAGAAAACACCTGTTTATCCAATTGTGTGAACCCTACTAAAAAAATCAGTTTTACGATTTTATCTTCCGACTTTTCGGGTAGCGGCTATTTTTTTATCAGTTGGGATAAGCAGGAGGCCTACATGCCCAATGCCGCTTATCAGCAGCTTTATGCGGGAGAAGAAGGTGTGGCTGAAATGAGCATTGATGCGTTTTTTAAGGATTATCAATATATCACCTATATCAATCATCCCGAAAGTGGTAAAATAAAAAGTAATATGCCTATTGGTACGAATGTGGTGAATTTTGGAAATGATGAAGAAAACGAAGCCCGTTTTAAAAGAGATTTTAAAGCTACGGGAAATAAAAGGCCTCATCTCAATACCGCGGATTCTGAATTTGAATATAAAGGGAAAGATGACGAAGGAGCAGAGCTTGTTTTTTGGTTGGGGCCCGCTTATGATGTGTGTTTGCCACAGGGGAAATTTGATGCTCTTGGGTTTTTTAACCTCGGATATATTGCCATAGATAACACTACCTATTCGGTAACGGAAATTTCAGGACCAGGATTGGTAATCAGAACCACTTCAATAGAAAATGGTAGCTACAACTTTAATACTGACGGATATAAAAGCATCGGACGATAAAATATTTTTAACATTAAATACCTTAACAGTAATGAACAAGATCATCATCACCCTTATTCTCATCGTAATCAGTTTTGCAGTACAGGCGCAGTCTGTAAAAGGAGAAATCCTTATCTCTGAAAAATCAAATACGGAAATTAAATTAGGAACCGACAAAGCCGTGGATCTGTATGCCACATTCCGGGAACAGAAAATCCCCATCCTTTTCAGGTTTAAAGGCGCTGACATTCCCCTGAACGAGGAAAAGAAGGAAGTAGTGGAGTTTGTGTTTACCACAATTCTCAAAAAAGACGGGAAAGTGATCAAAAAACAAAAGCGGGAACCGATGCCTTTTTTTCCCGGTGACATGCTTATGCCGGTAGAAACATTTGACTTTATTTCTTTATTATCAGATAATGGAAAAAACTCAAGAGATAACGTTTCTAAAATGGAACCCGGAAAATATGAAATTGTCCTGGAAGCAAAAGCTGTAAACGTAAAGGGGCAGATTTCACCAGCATCTTTCAGGTTCGGAATAAAATAAAGCTTTGATTATCAAAAAATAATTATGAAAAAAACAGTAATTGTCTTGTCTGGAAGCCTACTGGTATTGACAGGGTGTAGTAAGCTAAAAGAGAAGAAAAATGAAGCTGCTACCTCCTTAATTGAAAAAGCCACCGAAGCCATCAGCGGGCAAAAAATGGATGCGTTGGATGTAAATCATATCGAGGATAACCAGGCCGTAGTAGATATCATAGTAGGCGATGAAAATCTGCAAGATCATTTCAAAAAAGGTTTTGGCAGCATTACGGCTACCAAAGAAACCATTGCCATTACCATTGCAGGCGGCGAAAATGGGGAGGACAACATCCTGATAGGCTTTCAGGGGAAAGACCTTACCGCAGAACGGCCCATCAAAGGGAAAATGGTAAAAGGAGAGAATGCAGGATTTACTTTTTCAATGACGAAAGTTACGGATAGCGGTATGGATGTACAACTGTCTTATGAGGCCTGGGGAGAAATCGTTTCCCTGCAAAAAGACAAGGTAGTCATTAAGGTAAAGGGAAAGACAGGCAGTTCTATGGATGCCGAAAGTCCGGATAAATGGAAGTCATACGAAGGTACTATCACACTGAATTATCCTGTTTTTCAGGCAGTGGGCAGCTCCAAAGAAGATTTTACTTATTGAAAAGATGAAACAACTGCTGCTTCTATTGACGGTTACACTGTTTTTCGGATATATACAGGCACAGACAAAAAGCCTTAAGCCCATTCAGTTTACCCAGGCCTGGGTATGGGAATACCAAAATGACCTGGTCGCTGAAAGCGAACCCGGACACAAAGGTGAACTCGTGGTGTATTATGAGCCCAGGCTAAATTACTGGCTGTTTACAGCAGAGGCTTACGGCACATCGGGCGAAATGTATAACTGGATTGTAGGCAAACCGGACGGCAGCTATATTTTGTGTGCTACAGATGAATCTGGGAAACAGGCCATTACGGAGCAAAATCTGGAATTCCCATTAAATAAAACACTTCCGAAGTATCTTCAGCCTACCGGGAAGAAAAAAACGTTTAACCAAAACCAGTTAGGTTTTTCGAAAATAAAAGGCAGGGAATTTAAGGTAGTCTACCGTAAAACCAACGACCAGAGTTCCGTTTTTGTAAGTGATTTTAAAGCTGATTTTTTACCCCTGTATTTTTTCAACCGATTGAACACGGAGGCAAAATTACCATTCCGATTCCCGGAAGATTTGCCTAAACAGACCTTGCTGCTAGAGGAAAACAGCGAAGTAAACAACGTGAAGATCCGATTGGTTTTTAAGGAAATTTCCCATACAGAATATTTTATTGATTTAAAAGGAGAATAAGCTACAAAGTGGAGAAATAAAAATGCCTACCTTTAGAACATATAAAAATCTAAAGGTAGCCGAATGAAAATTTTGCTTGCGGATGACCATTTTTTGGTGTTAGACGGTTTGGAGGTACTTCTGTCAACTTTTGAATTTGTGGAGGAAACAAAACGAGCTTTGGACTATACGGAACTTAAAAATATATTAAAAGAACAGTTCTTTGATGTTATACTGCTCGATATTCACTTTGGCAGGCACGATGGCAGGGAAATTATCCAGGAAATTAAAGAGTTGATGCCGGACGCGAAAATTATCGCCCTGACCAGCCATTCAGATTCCGTCACCATTAAGTCCTCGGTTAATGCAGGGTTTGATGGTTATCTCTTAAAGATTGATCGCAGAGAGGATATAGAAAAAGCCCTGATGGCTGTTACAAACAACGAAAAGTATTTTAGCCCTAAAACGCAGCAGGTGTTTTTTGAAGCCAATACAACAAAAAATAAAGTTGAGCTAACCGATCGGGAAAAAGAAATTTTACAATTGATTGTAGCAGAACAAACTACAAAGGAAATAGCAGAGCAATTGTGTCTTTCGGAAAAAACGGTAGAAACACACCGTGGAAATATTATGCTGAAGCTGGAAGTACGAAATATTGCCGGGATGGTTAAAAAAGCAATTATGCAGGGTTTGGTAAACGTTTAAAAAAGTAGTATGAAAGCTTCATTTACAATAATTCTTTCCTTTATTCCTATACTCCTTTTTGCTCAAATAAAGTACAATAAGAAGCCAAAAGTGGATCAGGAGGTACAGGTATTATATGATCAGGGAGAAGAATGTTTCAAAATTCCGGGTAAAGATTGTAAACATTTATTTCTAAAAGCAATTGAATATGGAACGAAGAATAAAGTTTCTTATATGGATTACCTTTATTTCCAGTTAGGTTACTATTTTGATGTTCGCTCTCAATACGACTCTTCACTGTTTTATACCCAAAAGGCTTTCGAATTAACGAACAAAAATGACCCTAATTCGGCCTATCCCATGATATTAAATTCGTTGGGAGCCAATTATTTCAGATTGGGAGATTATGACAATGCCATAAAATATATGCTGCTCACTGTCAAAGTTACAGAAGCACAAGATAATCCCTTAAGGCTGGTATATGCTTACAATAACCTGGCAACGGTAATGGGGATAAACGAAAATTACGACGGCGCCATTAAATATTACAAGAACGGGTATCAGATTCTTGAGGAAATCAGGGACACTACTATAATTGCGAATTTAGCTTCCAATACAGCTATCTATGTGAAGAAAACGGGCAATTTTGAGGAAGCCAGAAAATGGGCTTCCAAAGCAATCGGGCTTGCGGAAAGATATAATAACCCCAGTGCATATAGTTACGGAAATTACATAATGGGCACTACAGAGAAGGATCTGGATAAGTCCCTTATTTATATTAAGAAAGCGGTAGATAAAGCTCGTGAATTCCAGTACAAAAGTATCTTGGCAGATGCGCTTGATATTTACGGTACTAAATTGTCTGAAAAAGGGAAACATGCGGAAGCAAAGAAAAGTATAGAAGAGGCTCTTGAAATACATACGGAAGCAGGATATAATACAGGGCTCAAGTCTTCTTATAGCAACGCAGGCCTGATATACTATAATGCAGGTGAATATAAAAAATCTTCCGAATATTATAAAAAGTATGACGACCTGTACAGTAAAATACTTTCAGACGAGAACAAGAAGAGAGTTAACGAGCTCAATACCAAATACGAAACCGAAAAGAAAGAAAAGCAAATTGCAGAACAGGAGCTGCAAATTCAGAAACAACAATCCAATTTATTGTATGCGATTTTGGGAGGAGCCTTGTTGGTGATTGGTTTTGGCAGTGTCTTTATTTACAATAGAAAAACCCAAAAGCTAAGACTGAAACAATTGCAGCAGGAAAAAGAGAATGCAATTCTGAACTCTTTTATTTTGGGGGAGGAACGGGAGCGAAATCGGATCTCTCACGAGCTGCACGATGGGGTTGCCGCTATGATTGGCGCGGCCAAAATGAGCCTGGAAGCTATACCGCACCTTCCACAGGAGAGAAGAATGGAACAGCTTTCAAAGATTCAGGGAATTTTGGAACATTCGCATGCTGATATACGGCACATAGCCCATAACCTGCTCCCGACCGTATTGGAAAAAGAGGGCTTAATAAAAGCAACAGCACAGTTTGTTTCGGAAGTCAATGAAACAAACCTGGTCAATATAACCATAAGAGACAAAAACAGTAAGGCCGGCAAGTACTCAAAACAACTGCAACTGATGCTCTTCAGAGTTATCCAGGAATTGGTAAATAATATTATCAGGCATTCGCAGGCACAAAATGCCCAAATTGTGTTTAGTGACTTAGACCATGGGCTTCTAATCGAAATAACAGATGACGGAATAGGCTATGATAACACAGCCGGTAAGCAAAATCAAGGACTTTATAGCATTGCCCAACGCTTAAAATCGATAGGCGGTAATTTTAAGATTTCAAAAGGAAGTCAGGGCGGTACACAGGCAAAAGTAGAGTTAATGGTTTCATCATAATGGGTGTTAATCAATTTTGATTTCTTATTTTTGCACTTTGTCCGAATTCAGAATACCGGATCCTAAAATTACATGAGTCAAATTAAGAAAGCCCCTATTGATAAGGTAGTCAGACCCATTCAAAAATTCATAGAGCAGGAAAAATCAGGCGGACTCGTGCTGGGCATTAGTGTGATCGTTGCTTTAATCCTTGCCAATTCCCCCTGGCATCACCATTATCATCATTTTTTTGAACAGGAATTAGGATTCGTATTTAACGGAAATACTTACCTGGAATACAATCTGCATCACTGGATCAACGATGGTCTGATGGCGGTTTTCTTTTTCGTGGTGGGCCTGGAACTGAAACGGGAGATCGTGGCGGGCGAGCTTTCCAATCCCCGGAAAGCCATGCTCCCCATAGCGGCGGCCATCGGGGGAATGCTCGTTCCGGCCCTAATCTATTTTGCATTAAATCCGAGGGGAGAGGTGCACAGTGGCTGGGGGATTCCCATGGCTACGGACATTGCCTTTGCTTTAGGTGTCTTGTACCTGTTAGGTAACCGGATCCCTCTGGCGCTAAAAGTCTTCCTGACAGCATTGGCCATTGTAGATGACCTGGGTGCTGTTTTGGTCATTGCCTTTTTCTATACGTCTGATATCTCCATGATGAACCTGAGCATCGGGCTGCTGTTTCTTTTAGGGATGTACCTGGGGAACAAAATGGGGGTAAGAAGCATACTGTTTTATGCTATTCTGGGTATTGGTGGTGTCTGGACGGCTTTTCTTTTATCGGGCGTGCACGCTACAATCGCTTCCGTACTGGCCGCCTTTACCATTCCTGCTGATGTGAAAATAAAGGAGCAGGTGCTGATAGCCCGGATCAGGAAACATCTGAACCAGTTTACCCAGGCTGACCCTAATGATAAGGTACCTACTTTAACCAATAAGCAGCTCCACATACTGGAAGGGCTAAATTCAGACACGGAGAAGGCCATTCCTCCCCTTCAGAAGCTGGAGCATGCCATGCACCCCTTCGTTACCTTTGTGATCATCCCGATATTTGCTTTAGCCAATGCCGGCGTATCGGTACTGGATATCGATATCAATGAGCTCTTCAGTACAAATGTGGCCCTTGGTGTGGCTTTGGGCCTGCTGATCGGGAAGGTAGTGGGAGTAGTGGGCTTCACCTGGCTTTGTGTAAAATTAAAAATTGCACCTTTCCCGAACGGAATGAATATGAGAAACCTTTTTGGATTGGGATTGCTGGCATCCATCGGTTTTACCATGTCTTTGTTTATCACCGAGCTGGCCTTTACGCATGATAGCTACAAGGTGCAGGCCAAGGTGGGTATTTTTGCCGCTTCCATTATCGGTGGCGTATTAGGGTATCTCGTACTCAACAGGCAAAGTAAAAAACATAGCGAAAATTAAAGATCAGCCGATGCCCGCAAACCGTAAATGGCCGAAAAGCAGAGTGGATTTGTTTCGTCAGAAAGTCTATATCATCATTTATGGTGTAAACACTCCTGCCGGAAAGGCATTTGATATTGGCCTGCTGGTGGCGATCTTACTGAGTGTATTTACGATTATGCTGGAAACGGTAGAAGGGGTGGATTATATCTATCACCGGGAACTCGTTATTCTTGAATGGATATTTACCGCCGTATTCACCCTGGAGTATGCATTGCGGATTTTCGTCAGTAAAAAGCCACTTAAATATATTTTCAGTTTTTACGGCCTGATCGACCTCTTGTCTATCCTGCCCATGTTCCTGTCTGTTTTTATCAAAGGAAGCCATATCCTGAGCAGTTTCCGCATACTGAGGCTGCTCCGGTTATTCAGGGTATTCGGCTTAATGGAATTCATGCGGGAATCCTCCAGACTAAAAGTGGCCATCCTGGCCAGCAGGGCCAAAATAATGGTGTTTCTTTATACGGTTCTGATCATTGCCGTTTTGATTGGAACCCTGATGTACTATATTGAAGGGCCGGAAAACGGATTTACCAATATTCCCAAAAGTGTATTTTATACTATTGTTACCCTGACTACGGTAGGCTACGGAGATATGGTGCCCACTACTCCGCTGGGGCAGTTTCTCTCCATGTTACTGATGATTATCGGGTATGGAATCATTGCAGTTCCTACGGGTATTGTGGGGGTGGAAATCGCCAGGGAAGTCGGTAAATCCATGAAGGAAAATTACAAAACCGATCCTGAACACCGTAAGCTTAATGGCATCGTTTGCGCTCATTGCAATAAGGAAGGCCATTGGGATGACGCAGAATATTGTTATAATTGCGGACATACATTGAATATTTAACTTTGTTTCGAAGCGCTTATGAGCAATAACCTGTTTGATTTCTTTGATCTTCATTACGGAGAAGAAGAAAAGAGCAAAGTCCTTGAAAATGTTTTCGCCAACACCTCATTCCGCGGCTCCAACCTCTGGATCCTGGCCTGCGCCATTATCATTGCCTCCATTGGTTTAAATGTGAATTCAACCGCCGTGATCATAGGCGCTATGCTGATTTCCCCTCTGATGGGCCCTATTGTAGGGGCAGGCTTCGCCCTGGGAACATACGACTTTGCCCTGCTGAAGAAATCGATGAAGAACCTGCTCATCTCTACCGCAGTAAGTTTATTTGTTTCTGCATTTTATTTTTACCTGAGCCCTTTCAAAGATGTCCAGTCCGAAATCCTGGCCCGAACCTCCCCTAATATTTATGATGTGCTGATCGCGTTTTTCGGAGGACTCGTAGGCGTGATTGCCATCACACGGGTGGAGAAAGGAAACCCCATCCCCGGAGTAGCCATCGCTACCGCCCTGATGCCTCCTTTGTGTACGGCAGGTTACGGGCTGGCCACTTTTAATTTCTATTACTTTCTGGGCGCATTTTACCTTTATACCATCAACTGCTTTTTCATTTGCATTGCCACCTTCTTTGTAGTAAAATACCTTAACTATCCGGCTGCCAGCTTTAAGGGAAGACGTTTTGAAAAGCAAATACGGCTGGGCATCACGGCATTGGTTATGATTATGATCATTCCGAGCTTTTACCTGGCCTATAACCTTTGGAACGAAAAGAAATTCACCAATACCGTGGAAGAATTTATTAATACCGAATTCGGAAGCCGCGGATTTACCGTAATTTATAAGAAGTTAAATTATAACTCCGATCCCAGGAGGGTGGACGTAGCTTTTCTGAATAAAAAACTCAGCCCTGATGAAATGGCCATGTATAACCGGCTGTTGGATGAAAAGGGCATTCATAACACGGTGCTGACTTTCAGGCAGGATGAGAAAGATATCAAGGCGGAAATACTGAACGAGATCAGCAGGCAAAATGCATCGGTTTCAGAAAAAGACATTACGATCAGTAACCTGCGGCAGGAGCTTGACAGGTATAAGGCGAACAATCCCGGCCTGGTGAAAGAAATGAATATCCTCTTCCCGGAATTCCGGAACATTACCCTCGGAAAAATAGAACAATACCCCGATACCGACAGTACCCGGTTGCAGTTTTTGGTATTGTATAAAACGGATAAAAAATTAAAAGACGAAGACAAGGACAGAGTAAAAAAATGGCTTAAGGAACGAATGGGCATTGCGGACATCCTGCTTGTTCGGGATACCCAGATTGAATAGTCAGAATGAAAGATCTCTTATATAAATGGAAGGTAGAATAAAATATGAGTTTTCGGCAAAGATTTGGCGGTACAAGGGTCAGGGCGGCTGGCATTTTGTTTCGTTTCCAATGGAACTGTCAAAAGAAATAAGAGACAATCTGAAGTGGCAGGAAGAAGGTTGGGGGCGTTTGAAAGCAACGGCGGAAATTGGTGGCAGTGAATGGAAAACTGCAATTTGGTTTGATACAAAAGCAAGCACTTATTTACTTCCAATAAAAGCCGAGATAAGAAAAAAGGAGAGACTTGAAGAAGGCAAGGATGTGAAAACTATAGTCTGGATTTAATGTTGTAAAAGTATTGTAAGATTCCTTTTTTGCCATACAGTAACATAATAGAAAACCAGGCCCGGCTCACTTCACATTTTATCAAACAGGTTGTGATCTGTTTTTATAAGAATATTCGATATCCCTGTTGTTGTTTTAACGGACTTCTTTTCTTTTCGCATCTGCGGCCAAAGAAAACATTCTGTGTTATTATCCAAGTTTTTGGTATAATTTTTTAGTTGATTTTAAAAGATCTAATAGTGAGCTCTCAAAAATAAAAAATGAAAATGTTGTGTATTTGAAATCTAATATCGTAATATTGCGATGTAAATAAATATAGAGAAATGGGAGTTACAAAAACAGAAATATATAAAGATGAGCAAAACAAACTTGCATCGCTTCTTAAAGTTTTGGGGCACCCTGCCAGAATAGCGATCCTGCAATGTATTATCAACCAAAAAACGTGTATCTGTAATGATCTGGTTGAGGAATTAGGACTAGCGCAGGCAACTATTTCACAACATTTAAAAGAATTAAAAGCTATAGGGATTATTCAAGGTTCAATTGAAGGAAAATCAGTTTGTTATTGTATTGACGAAGAGGTATGGAAACAATTTCAAGAGGAATTTAATGGCTTTTTTAATCAGGATGTAAACGTAAAGCAGTGCTGTTAACGCATTTTTTTATATTTTAATATCGTTATATTGCTATATAACGTTTGTTTATTTAATTATTTATTTTATCCTTTTAAAAGTTTGTATTATGAAGTTATCAGAGATCAAAGAAATTTTACCAACATTAGAAAATGTTGAATTTCAATTAGAAAATGGAACATTTGTTCCTGAGCACTTTCACGTTACAGAAGTGGGACAAATCATCAAAAATTTTATTGACTGTGGTGGCGTAATCCGTAAGGAAAAAGCAGTCAATTTTCAACTGTGGAATGCCGACGATTATGAGCACAGGTTGAAGCCAGGAAAGCTATTAAGTATAATTAAGCTTTCAGAAGAAAAATTAGGGATTGAAGATGCTGATATAGAAGTAGAATATCAAAGTGATACTATTGGCAAGTACGATTTGGATTTTAATGAAAATACATTTGTATTGAAAAACAAAACGACTGCTTGCCTGGCTCAGGATGTTTGCGGAATTCCTGCTGAAAAACAAAACAGAAGCCTTTCCGAATTAACTGTAAATCAATCAAATTCTTGCACTCCAAATTCCGGATGTTGCTAAACTTTTAAAATAGAATCTATATGTATCCAATGTTGTCAGAGACAATTCAGCAGTTAAACTGGGAACAAATCAATAATGATGAGCGTAAAAGTACGTTACAGCCATTGATCGATTTTATTCAGCTAAAAATAAATAGCCAACAGCAAATAAATATAAACTTCATTTGTACCCATAATTCACGCAGGAGCCATTTATCACAGGTTTGGGCACAAGCAGCGGCTTTTCATTTCGGTATTGAGAATGTGATTTGCTATTCGGGAGGTACTGAAGAAACCGCATTATTTCCAAAAGTAGCTGAAACTTTATCCGATCAGGGATTTAATATTTTCAAAATAAATGATGGCACCAATCCTGTTTACGCCATAAAATATAGCGATAATTCCCAACCGATAATTGGATTTTCTAAAAAGTATGACAATCCTTTTAATCCAGTATCTGCTTTTGTGGCTATAATGACCTGCTCGCAAGCTGACGGTGGATGTCCTTTTATCGCTGGTGCTGAAAAAAGGATCCCGATCACATTTGAAGATCCTAAAATTTCAGATAATACCTCCGATCAGACAAAGATATATTCAGAAAGGAGTTTACAGATAGCAAAGGAAATGTTTTATGTGTTTTCAAAAATTACTAAATAGCCGATGCAACCCAAACTAAAATTCTTAGACAGATACCTAACTTTATGGATATTCCTTGCAATGGCACTTGGTCTAGGCTTAGGATATTTCTTTCCGGGTATTTCAAAAACTAAAAATACGCTATCTGTCGGGACTACAAATATTCCGTTGGCAATAGGTTTGATATTGATGATGTACCCGCCATTGGCAAAGGTGGATTATTCATTATTGCCTATAGTATTGAAGGATAAAAAAGGTATTAGTATCTCTTTATTGTTAAACTGGATTATCGGACCTGTTTTAATGTTCGGATTAGCCGTTCTTTTTTTAAGAAGTGAGCCAGATTATATGGTAGGTTTGATATTGATAGGCCTGGCAAGATGTATTGCAATGGTAATCGTATGGAATGACTTGGCAAAAGGTAATAGGGAGTATACGGCGCTCTTGGTCGCATTAAATAGCATCTTTCAGGTATTTTCTTACAGTTTTTTAGTTTGGCTGTTTATCAATGTATTGCCAAGCAAATTTGGCCTTGCAAGTTTCAATGTAATTGTATCTGTAAAAGATGTAACCGAAAGTGTTTTGATATACTTAGGGATTCCTTTCTTGGCAGGTTTTTTTAGCCGTTACTTCCTTGTAAAATCAAAAGGTATAGAATGGTATAACCGTAAATTTGTGCCCAAAATATCGCCCATTACATTATACGCATTATTATATACCATAGTGTTGATGTTCAGTTTGAAAGGTGATAAAATAGTAGAGTTGCCAATGGATGTCATTAAGGTCGCGATACCCTTAGTTGTCTATTTTGTACTAATGTTTTTCGTAAGCTTCTTTATCAATAAATCCTTAAATGTTCCCTACGATAAAAATACGGCAATTGCATTTACCGCCACAGGAAACAATTTTGAACTAGCTATTGCAGTGGCAATAGCTGTATTTGGAATCCATTCACCTCAGGCATTTGTCGGCGTAATTGGACCGTTGGTAGAAGTTCCAGTTCTTATATTATTGGTAAAGATAAGCCTGTGGCTTAAAAAGAAATATTACAATTAAATAAATGCAAAAGGAGTTATGGGGTTTTAGCCCAAAGCTAAACCTCATAAATAGATTATAAGGGGAGCGACTTAAAGCACCTGACCTCTGCCCAAGAAACCGGACGAATTTAAAATAGAGATTTCGGGATAAAAGAACCCTACTCATTTACAAATAGCCTTTAAAAATTGGTAAATTTGTCATCAGTTCAGAATAAAAAGGACTATTTTAACCTGACTACATTCAAAAAGCCAAATGAAATTATCCGAATATGTAAAAAAGAGAAACGGAGTTCCTATTGGACATTCCAGGTCACTGCAATATAATTTGCAAAGGTCACTCGGAGCAAAAAACTTTTCTGCCTTTTGGAATTTTTGGAACCCGATTTTCGGATATTATCTCGGAACTAAAATATTTAAACCTCTGAAAAGAGTTTTTCCGATTACTATCTCTTTAATTCTGACATTTATTTTTTGCGGAATGGTTCACGATTTAGTGACAACATTGGTCAGGGTTAAATTATCATTGTTCTTTTCTGTTTGGTTCTTCTTAATGGGAATTGCAGTTGTGGCTGCAAAATACATTGACTATGACTTATCGGGAAAGAAATGGCTTTGTAGGGTAACAATGAATATAGTAATAATTGGGCTATGTCTGTTACTTACGATTTTATTGAATGGCATTCTAAATTTTTACTGACTTAGATTAATTTTCAAAACTTCTTTTCTTCCCCGGCTTTTTTATAATTTTTTGCCATAAGATGAAGGAAGTCCACTATAACGGTTGCTTGATCATCTTCGACCTCAATGCCATTTTTTGCTAATATCGCAATGCACGCCTTTTATCCGTGAAATTCATATTCATTGTATTTTTCTTGTTGTTTAATGGATAATCCACCATGTAAACCCAAAGACTTATTCCCACTTCGGAAATCAATGTGCTTGATCAGAGGATACTTTAACTACCGGAACGTAAAAAACTTAAGCCCCATGGATTAAGGAGCTTAAGTGGGAGATAAAGCACTTATTCCTCCTGGCTCTTAAAGGGTACCTCTATTTTTATCTTATCCCAGGCCATGCCGATTTTTCCTTCCCGGTCATTTATTGCCTCTACCGAATAGGTTAACCTGGGTGTGTAGGTATTTTCGCGGGGCGTTACCGCCATTCTCAGAATATCTTCATCCTGCTTATAATTATCGGTCAGGTGCTGTTTGTAATTCTTATTGAGAATAAATGTCCAGCTCTTCTCTCCGGGGATAGTAAAAATGGCGTAGGTGCCTTTCTCAATTCGCTTACCATCAATTTCCACCGGGTGCATGACCAGCATGCTGGTAGCCGTGTGCGCTCCGGTTACCCAAACGGTATTGTAAGGTACCAGTCCACCCCAGATGACCCGGCCTTTTACTCCCGGCGACTGGTAGGTGATATGCACATGCGATTTGCCTACCGTGGCCATGGCTACACGGGTGGGGCTGCCTTTGAGTGTATCTTCAGTGATAAAGCCGGCCTGAAGGCTGTCGAGATAGCCCCGGTGTGCCGTAGTCTTCATTTCCATGCCGTGATCTCCATGATTATGGCCGGAGTGATCATGACCGGCGTGCCTATGGCCGTCATGTTTTCTTTTGCAGGCCGCGATGGCCATACTTACGAGGGTAATTAATAATAGTTTCTTCATTTTATTTTTACGTTTAAGGCCTCCGGAGCTCTGTCTTTGTTAAACCGGAGGCAGTTAAAAATTTTACTGTTCGGAAAAGCGCCTGTTTTTTATAAAATCCGGGTCGTTTAATGTCTTCAGGAAAGCCAGTATCTGCTTTTTCTCCGGCTCACTGAGCGTAAGGCCCGGCGGGCCGTTTCGCTGCCTGAAAACGGGGTCCAGGGTTTCCTGGTCTTCCATTCCCGAGTTATAATGCTCCAGTACTTCCTCCAGGGTATTGATGCTGCCGTCATGCATATAGGGTGCCGTATAATCCAGGTTTCGCAACGTGGGCACTCTGAACCTGCCCCTGTCGGCCGCATTCAGTGTGATCTCTTCGCGGCCTTTATCGAAACGGAAATTGTTTTCCACGCCGCTATTGCGGAAGGACCGGTCGGTAAACAGGGCTGTGGAATGGCAGGGCGTGCATTTCTGCTGCACCAGAGCCATACCTGCGAGTTCATCGGCTGTAAGCACTTCTCCCTCTTTCCGGATGTAGCTGTCATATCGGCTGCCGGCCGAGATCAGGCTGGCCAGGAACTGGGTCATGCTTTGCAGAAACTCTTTGGATGTGATCTGCTCTGCCCGGTACACCTGCCTGAATTTTTCCTTGTAGAAATCCGATGCATTCAGCTTAACAAGAATGTTATCCAGCGACTCGTTCAGCTCTATGGGATTTTCAATGGCGTTCATCGGCGTAAGGTCAAGATTATGCACCCCACCATCCCAGAAGAAATGCTCGTAAAAGATGAGGTTAAACAGCGGAAGCGCATTGCGCAAGCCCAACTGGTTATCTACCCCGTGGCTGCCGGTATGATCTTCATTGGTGAAGCCCGCCCACTGCTGATGACAGGATCCGCAGGAGATTGAGCCGTCGCTTGACAGCAGAGGGTCATAGAAAAGGGTCTTCCCGAGCTCAAACCCGGCTTCTGTCACCGGATGTACCGAGAGGTCATACACCGGCGCCGGGAAATGGGGGGGGACCTCCGGGGTGCCATTCTGACGAATCGTAAAAGCACTTACGCCCGTAAAGAGCGCCAGGGTCAACCCTAAAACTGTTTTTCTCATTTTATTACAAATGCTTCGCGATAATTATCTGCAATTTTTTCTGCTTCTATCCCCCACATCACACTCGGCTTTTCGGAAATTCGAAGGTCGTAATGGCCATGGAAAAATTTATCCAGGTTTACCGTGATTTTCAACTGTCCTGCTAAATCGGGCGAAACCTTCACGGACAAAAACTCCATTTTTCTCTCCCGCAGGGCATTGATAGTTTTTGTACGGTAGCCGCCAAAGCCGCCGATGTGATAGGTGAACCTGTTCTTCATTTTTTCAGTAGAGGCTGTTGACGTGCCTTCCAGCTTGAAAAAAATATAACCCGAATTCCACACCCAGTACATCCCTTTGGCCCCGGCAGCCACATCCAGGTTACCGGTACGGTGCTCAATACTCATGGTGTTGCGGAGACTGTCCACCCCGATAACAAACCGGATGCCGTTATACTCACCTTCGGGGATATCTTTCAGCGTGATTTTCCGCAGGTCTGCTTCCGGTGTATGCCTTACAATAAAGTAGGAGCTATCCTGCGGTATGGTGTAAAAGCTGCCGTCTCTGCGCTGCAGGCTGATATTGCTGATAAAGTAATTGATGGTGGTAAACTTCACATCCTCCCCGTGAACGTTGGTGTACGATTTATCGAAAACCACTTGCTCTCCGTTAAAAAGGTGATCAAAACTGATTTCCACGTTTCCTGCTTTTTGGGCATAGCCGGTTTGCACCAGCGTCCATATTCCGAAAAATACGATGATCTTTTTCATTTTATTCCGATTTCCTGAATTGCTCGGGTGTTACCCCGGTTTGTTTTTTGAAAAATGTTACAAAATATGAAGTACTGTCGAAGCCCAGCTTATCGGCGATCTCGTTAATGGGTAGATTGCTGTGCTTTAACATTCTCCTGGCCTCTGAGTCTACCCGTTTACGGATCAGGCTTCCGGCGGTATTACCGGTTTCCTCCTTACAGATCTTGTTGAGGTAATTGGGCGTAATATTCAACAGCTCCGCGTAGTCTGACGGAAGCTTCTTGGTATCCAGGTACTTTAGGATCAACTGCTCAAACCGGTAAATCTTTTCCTGTTTCAGGTTCGTGGATTTCACAAAGCCTGCCGGGTTATAAAGCCGTTCCAGCTCAAACAGGATGATATTCAGGTAAGAGCGTAGGATGGTCTGCTCCGTTTTGTTCTGCCGGAATTCATCATTAAGCAGCCCGAGCAGCACGTTCCATCTCTCGCGGCTTTCCCCCGATATCCACATATAGGGTTTGGCATCGATTTTCATAAAAGAAAACTGGTTGAGCACATTGTTATTATACCGCATGGAAAAAAAGCCGTCTGTAAAACAGATGATCTTTCCCTTTGCCCGTTTGTTCATATCTATTGCAGAGACGGTATGCGGCCGGATAATAATGGCCTTACCGTCATCGATCCGTATGGTCTGATGATCCACAGATACCGCACCTTCTCCCTCCTCCACCAGCAGGATCATATAAAAATCCTGCTTATGGGGTATTTCTAACTGGGGGAAGCTCTCCAGCAGCCCGGTGAGCTCTCCCATCCAGAATGAGCCTGTTTCTTTTCCGAACAGGCCCATGTTCCAAATACTGAAAATCATACTTTTTACCATTCTCATTAAGGTTTGATTACTATACTCATTACTAACTAGGGTAATCAGCAGGTAATCGGCGGGTGCAGGACCCGCCCCTTAAACCCTTCTACCGCAGAGCACACAATACAAAAATCAGCTGGCTCTTGCGGTGAGAATTCTACAGGTGAAAAACAGAAACGGATTTCCTCTTTGAAGATTTTCGGACTTTCAAAAGATTTGCCCGTGCTCAAATCGGCATCACTTCCCCGGAAATCCGTAAGCTTCTCTACCAGATAACAACTTCCCCCGCACATGGTCATGGGCTCGTTCCGGTTAATGCACAAATTTTCAACGATATATTCCCTGTGGGTATAGAACCAGGCAATATTCCACAAATTGTAAAGCTGTTGAAAGCTGATTACAATCAGGAGAAATAAAGCCATAAATCTCCTCATGCTTCCTTAAAATTTAATTAAAATACATACAGGTGTTCAGGCCCGGCAAGAGGGGCCCGTGTAAGACCTTATCATGGAAATCAGGACCGGGGAGGGCGGAAGAAATCAAAGAAGATAGCCTGTATAAAAAAAGACTTTTGAGAAGAAAATGGTCCCTCGTCTTCCGGAAAAACCCTTACCAGGGACTCAAAACTGAAAACGGGCGGAACATAATTACTTTCCATGCTGAAGAGAAAAGAGACAAAAGCCGATTCAGCCTGCTTTTCACGGGTTTCGTTCAGCTTTTTGGCCAGATAACACTTCCCGTCACATTTCAGCAGGGGTTTATCCTTATTAATACAAAAATTCTGAATAATATAATCTTTGCGCAGCTCATACTCTATAAAGACCACAGGAATCACTGCGGACCTGAACAGGATCAGTCCGGCAAAACCTATAGCCCATATTTGCTTCACAAGCCCCAAGATATTCAGATTAAAACCACAACAAATTTATTGAATAAAAAGACAAGGTGCAAATGCTTGTGGCAACTCTGTCCAAACCGTATTAAATACATAAATTCTATTGCTAAATATTAAAACTCAGATACTATTTTTTATCAAAACAGAACTGCTTTTCTGAAAACAGGCATTGATTTTCTAAATAATCGTCCCGGCCTGTTTTTCTGTCTGGTCGTACTTCATCCGAACTTTGCATCGAAATTCCTAAAGCAGTTTTCAATAAAATCAAGTCATTTCTATGGACTTTCCCATGTTTCACCTCGACTGGCTGAATGACCGCTTCCTGATAGCCGTTATCGCCATCATTCATGTATTGATTAACCACGGACTTGCCGTGGGTTTTATTCCCTACATTACCTGGCTGGAGCAAAAAGGGGTTCAGAACTCTGCAGCCGATCAGATAACGGACCCCGATTGGGACCAGATGGTGTATAATAAGATGAAGGTCGCTTTTATTATCACTACCACCATCGGAGCCATGACCGGTGTGGGCATCTGGTTTTCTGCCGCCCTGGTCAGTCCCGCTTCTATCGGAAGCCTTATCCGGGTCTTTTACTGGGCCTGGTTTACCGAGTGGCTGGTTTTTGTGACGGAGGTGATACTTATCCTCATCTATTTTTTGACCTGGAAAAATGCGAACAAGTCGCTCCGGGGAAAAATAAGACATATTCGTTTCGGGTGGTTCCTGGCTTTTGCCTCCTGGATCACCATGGTTATTATCGTCTCTATCTTAGGTTTTATGATGGACCCCGGCAACTGGAACAATGATAAAAGCCTTTTGAACGGGTTTACCAACCCCATTTATCTTCCCCAACTGGCTTTCAGAACGCCGGTGGCTATGCTGGTGGGCGGTACCTTCGGAATGCTGCTCACCACCATTTTTTCCAGGTCAGGGTCTGAAATGCGTGCCAAAGCCGTAAAATATGCAGGACAATGGATATTGGTCTGGACTCCGTTTGCCATTATCGGCGCCGTATATTACTGGAAAGTAATGCCCGAAGCCATGAAAGATAATATGAGTGTGGCCGTAGGGTCAATGGATTTCTCTCAATATTATGACCTGCTAAAATACTTTATTGCAGGAGCGGCCGGCTTATCGGTTTTGCTGGCCGGATGGGCCTTATTCAGGCCCGCAAAAGTCAACTTTGTCGTAGTCATTCTTCCCTGCCTGTTCATCCTTGGCCTCCTGGGCATTTTTGAGCGTGTGCGTGAGTTTGTCCGTAAACCTTACATTATAGGAAACTACATGTATTCTAACCTTATCCGCCAGGAAGATTACCCTCTCCTGCAAAAAGACGGTATCCTGAGACATGCCACCTATACCACAGTCCATGAAATTACGGAAGAGAACCAAACCGAAGCCGGAAGAAATGTATTTATGCTGACTTGCAGCCGATGTCATACTTCACGAGGCGTAAACTCTATCGTGGATGTATTCGAAAAAATGTACGGTAAAGGGAAACCGCTGAGCATAGATGCCATGGCCGCCTATATCCCCGTCATGCACAACGGCAGGGCCTTTATGCCGCCCTTTCCGGGGAATGAAGCTGAACTGAAGGCACTGGCGGTTTATATTAAGCATCTGCAGGCTACTCATGAACCGTTGGTGGGTGCACAAACCGAGGGTATTCAGATAAACCCGTTGAATAACTCAGTCAGTGTAGTGAGGTCCCTGGAGCAGCAAAACGCGGAGCTGGTGGAAGAAAATAACCCCGAATCAAACGAAAACATTCAAGAACAATGATACTTTTACAATACCAGACTCCTGTACCTAAAGACATCCCCTTAGCGCTGCCCATGGCTGAGTGGTTACTGGTTACCCTACTTATTGTTTCCTTTCTTTTTCATATCTTATTTGTAAACCTGATGGTAGGAGGGAGCATCGTAACGCTTTGGGCACAGATCAGGGGTCTCAAAGACAAAGAATATGACATCTTTGCCCATGAAATTGCTAAAACCATTACAGTAAACAAGAGCATTGCCGTAGTTTTGGGTGTGGCCCCCCTGCTGAGTATCAATGCCCTCTATGCCCTCTATTTTTATTCGGCCAATGCGCTCACCGGCAGTATCTGGATCATGATCATTCCTTTGGTCACCGTTGCCTTTTTGCTGACGTACCTGCACAAATACACCTGGGAGTACCTCGAAAATAATAAAAAGCTTCATATCGGCATTATCGGTATTTCCGTAGGCATTTTTCTATTCATTCCGCTGATATTCCTTACCAATGTGAACCTGATGATGTTTCCCGAAAAATGGGAAGGTGTTAAAGGTTTTTTCAGTGCCATGACCCTTCCTAACGTCTGGCCAAGGTATTTCGAATTCCTGGCGGGATGTGTGGCTATCACCGGGGTATTCATTTACGGCTATAACCGCAGAAAAGCTTACCGGGTGGAGGAAATTTACGTTGGGTTCAGCCGATATAAGCTCAAACGGCTTGGCTACACTATAGCCGCGTCCGGCTTTGCCGTTCAGATCGTAACGGGGATCATCGTGCTGTTTACGCTCCCATCCAAGGGAGTAGGCTACGGCGTTATAGCCGTAATGGGCTCAGCAGGAATCCTGCTCGTTTTAGCGCTGTGGTGGGTAACAGATTCCCTAACCAAAGGCCCGGTGGGGATTGATCTCCACTTTGGCAAAGTGGTTACTGCGGTGGCGCTTTTCCTGGTGGCTTATGGCGGAAGCCGCCAGATGTACCGCCACAATGCCCTCGATAAGCATCAGCAGTTGGTAAAACAGCATACCGAAGAATATCAGAAGCATAGCCTGGCTGCCCGTACGGCGCCTAAAGAAGAGCCTGTTATAGATGAAAGTACCGGTGAATTTGCCAAAGGTGAGACCATCTTTAAGAACAACTGCGCTGCCTGCCATATGAAAGATCAGGCTTTGGTAGGCCCGGCCATTACCGAAATGATCGACATTTATAAAGACGATCCGGAAGGGATGAAGAAATGGATAAAAGCGCCTGGTAAAAAACGGGCCAACATGACGCAGATGCCAGGCTTTCCCGGCATGAGCGACGGCGATCTCAGTGAATTAACGCATTACATTTTAAATTTTCAATAATTATGACTGTTCTGTTAACTCTGTTCGTATTTGTTTTAGGCCTTCTCATTGCTAAAACCCTGATGAATATCAATCTGATGGTTCACATCCTGAAGAAAAAGGATAAAGAGCTGCTCAATAATGAAGCAAACCTGTTTCATTAACTAAGCGGAAAAAGAGCTGACAAATCTGATTAAGGCCTTAAGGCAGGATTAGTTACAAAGGCTTCGTCATCCAGTGTTTTCAGAAACACTTGCAGCAGATCTTTTTCCACATCACTCAGGGTAAATCCAGATAAGTACGGGCTGGTGGTAGCAGTGTGCCGGATACCGTGTTGAAAATGATCCAGCACTTCTTCGAGGGTACCGAAGCGCCCGTCATGCATATACGGGGCCGTATAACTTATATTGCGTAATGTGGGAGTTCTGAACTTACCCATGTCATCGGGGTTAAACGTGATACGGTATCTTCCCTGCTCTACTCTTTCATTGGCTTCACTGAAAGTATCGTCCAGGCCGATGTTATGATACAGGTTATCGGTAAACAGGTGCTTGTCTCTGCTGTGGCAGGAAGCACATTTGGTATCAAAAACAGTAAGTCCTCTTTGCTCCCTATCGGTCAGCGACAGCTTCCCCAAAATGTATTGATCATACCGTGAGTCTGCCGAGACGATCGTTCTGAGATACTGGCCCAGGGCTTTTAATATCTTCTGTGTAGTGATACCTTCACTTTTTTCAGAAGGGAAGGCATTTTCAAAAAGCAGCTTATAATGGCCTGACCGTTCCAGCTTTTGCGGTAATTCCAGGACGTTCTGTCCCATTTCATCCAGATGCGTGATAGGACCTATGGCCAGTGATTCCAGGTTTGTGCTGCCGCCTTCCCAGAACAAGCCGTTGGTAGCCCAGGCCAGGTTGATAATGGCCTGGGTGTTCCGGTGGAGCCTGTTGCCTGAAAATCCTATGCTGCTCAGGCTTACTCCATCGGTGAAAGCCTTGTCCTGGTGATGACAGGAAGCGCAGGAGATCTTATTATTTCCTGACATGAGGGGCTCAAAAAACAGCTTTCTGCCCAATACTACCCCGTCTTTGGTCATGGGGTTATAATCCACTTCGGGCATAGCAGGGAAATGTTGTGGCGGTGCCGGTAAACCGGTCATCTCATCCGGTTCCAGCCTGTCTCCGGAAGAACAGGCGGAAAGAATAAAGGAAAACAGGAGAGAATATTTCAGGTTGTTATATGTCATAAAAAAGGGCGTGAACAAAATTGTCACGCCTTTACAATTTATTAAAAACTAATTTAATTTATAAGTTTTGGTGCTATTGGATCGCTACCTTGGTATTATCTGCGAGCTTTTGCATGTCTTCCGGAGAAGAGGCGTTCACAAACTTATCATATTTGGCCAGATTAGGGTCGGCCGCCCAGCCCGCCGGCTTGGTGCCGGAGAATGCAGATACCGTCAGACCTTTAAATAAGGCCAATACATCTGTTTTCAAATCTACCTCCGAAATCACACCGGCTTTACTGCTTACCGGCAAAGCAATTTCCACTTCCCTGTATTGATCATTTCCCCCGGTCTCGGCCACAAAGCGAACGGCATCGGTCAGTGCATTTCCTCCTTTCGCTAAATAAGCTCCCTTAGTTCGTAAGAAGATATAGCTGGTATGCCATGCCCAGCCTGCCACCTGTGACATCTGGTTAATATCCAGCTCGCCGGCTTTAATGGCGAAATTGTTGTTATACCTGGCATCCACGCCTATGGCAAACTTTACTTTTGCATAATCGCCTAAGGGCACATTCCCTACCAGGATGTCCTCTCTTTTGTTAGGTGCCGAGAAGTTTGCTCCCACATTGGCTGCAGTAGTACCGTAGTAAAACAGGGTATCCCTGTTTTCTACCAGGTAATACGAATCGGGAATTGCCACTTCTTCACCGTTGGTTTTTACGAGCTTCACATTGCTAACCCAGTACCTGATTTCATTAAAAGAATAGGTATTTCCTTCCGTATCCGTGAAATTCTTTTTTAATTCAAAATCCTGGTTGCCGATAACATGCTTGAAGTTAAGCCTGACAACTCCTTTTTCAGGGTCAAAATTTTCATTGATATAGACTACTTTTTCTACCTCTTTAATCACCTCTTTTTCACAGGCTGTAAACAATACGGCAGAACATAAAGTCACTACTAAAAGAATCTGTTTTTTCATATATTACACTATTGATTTAACTTACTTCAGAGTGGTTATCCAACGGGCTATTTTCAGTGCTTCGGGCTTAGGAACATTCTTCATAGGTGCCATAGGAGGATAACCCGGCCAGTTTTTAGGTTGCGGGGCATAGATTAGATCCACTATTTTTTCCGGCTTGTAGTTTTTCTTCCGGATATCCCTGAACGATGGCCCCACCAGCCGTTTATCTACCGTATGGCAGGCCGTACAGGTGTATTTTTGTAAAAGGGGTTGTATATCTTTCGGAATAGTGTTTTGCGCATTTACTTTTAAAGCCAGCCCTGAAAAAAGCAGAACCCCAAAAACCAGTTTCATTTTCATTTTATGCCCGCAATATTTTACGCAAAAGTCTTTATAATTCCATGAGCGAAAAAAGAGCAAAACGGAGACTTACTTTATTTTTCAGACTTTTAAATTCAGATTTTCAACTTTTCTATTTTAAAAATCAATTTTAATGCATTATTTTATTTGGTTATAATGTGTTCATAATGAGATAAATAAATGGAGTGTCGAGGCCTGAGGTATACAACTTCTCAAAAACTAAACCGCCAGATGAATGGTTTATCTGATATATACCTTTAAGGAGGCCATAAACGTTTTACTCCAATAATTGTAGCCTTATGTCACGATGCCTGTGGGTTATTGTATCGTTTTTGTTTATCTCATGCTCCAAGCCCCTCTTTCAACCGGGCCGGGCAGTGGTGCTTAACGGGGGGGATAACACGGTACAGATCGTAGACCTCCATACTTTCAGTATAAAAAAGACGAAATATCTTAAGGCTGAACCGGGGTATTTTGCACATCACCTGGGGGTGTCAACCGATCGGAAATACCTGAGCATAGCTGTTCCCGAATATGATTTCTCCGGGGGGCACGAAGGCCTGCACGGGCTCAGTAAACCAGGGAAAATACTCGTTCTTCATACCCGTAACCTGAAAGAAAAATTAGAGAGAGATGTCCCCAAGGCAAACTACAATGCCGTTTTCAACCCGTCGGGAACTGAAATATGGACTGCCGGTTACAGCCACAGTGGCAGGGTTTACGTCTTTGAGTTTCCCTCCGGTAACCTGAAAAAGGAAATTATTGTGGAGTCAGACCCTTCGGAGCTGGTATTCAGTCAAAACGGCAAATACGTGGCCGTAGCCTGTGGGGAAAGCAGCTTTGTAACGCTGATAGATCCCGTAACCTACAGGAAACTGCGGGATGTGAAGGTAGATCCTTATCCCTATATAGTGAGAGTAGAGGCTGAAAAAAAGCTGTTGATTGAAAACAGGCTCCGGAAAAGTCTTAATCTCCTGGATTATGATACATTCAAAGTGACGGAGTTTATTGACCTGGACTATTCCCCTCTTTTCTCAAAATACAATGTAGCCACCGGGGAGATTTGGGTAGTCCCTGGTAATACCCCTGAAATCCATATCTACCAAAAGGCGGAAAAGGAGAAATGGGTTCTAAAAGAGCGCATCCCTACAGAATTTCCTTTATCGGAATTTGAATTTTATCAGAACAGGCTGATAGGGATCAGCAGCCGGCACAATGTACTTATTCAATACAATATTAAAACGGGAAGAATGGAAAAGAAGCTCAGCACGGGTCACCAACCTAACGGTTTGCTGATATGGAATTAAAGCAAATATCATGGAATTTACCTATATAGAGTGCATTCCGCCCGAATATTTGTAACTTTGTGAAAAGTTTTGGTGTTTTCTTTCCTTGAAGCGGTTATCTAAAATAGTAAATGTTTTTGTAATGTGCCTGATGCTGTCAGGCATGATGAAGACTACTATTCTATATACCCTTTATGAGTACAACAGGGCCGCTTTTATTGAGATGTTCTGTGTAAACAAAGACCGCCCTCAATTCAACTGCAACGGGAAATGTAAGCTGGCTAAGATGCAGCAGGAAGAAAATGAAAAAAGAGCCCACGATCTCCTCAAACAGCTGCAGCTGGATGTGGTTTACTTCTCTCCCGTAAAACCGGTAAGCCTCATTGGTAATCTACTATTTTACCTGCCCGCAAAAACAAAGCAGCCATTCTGTTATGGCCATGACTACTCGTTCCTGTTTACCTCCCGGTCGGTAAAGCCACCGGAAATACTCCGGGTATAACCCTCTTTTTATCCGTCAGCTGCGAAGAGCTCCGTATAGGTAAATGTGTCTTGCCAGGTGCATGAATACGGTATTTCTTCCTAGCGCCTCATTCCTGATTTTTCCCGCCAAAGTTCCCGTGAGAGAGCCGCTCTTCCGGGAGCTATGGCTCAATTATTTAATCCATAATGAAGAGATCATTATTTTTTCTTACCATACTGGGTTACATGGCGGGCTCATGTACCCTGGATAAAACAGACTACCTGGCCGAAATCCATTTATTCAGAAGACTTTTTCAATCTCAACAACTTTTGTATTCTTTTCTTAAAAATAATCCCAAACAACGCTACGAAGAATTAATCGAGCAACATCCTCATATTATTCAGCGTGTTCCACAACATTACATTGCTTCTTATTTGGGAATTACATCCGTTTCTTTAAGCCGAATACGAAACAGACGATAATTAAATTTCTTTACAATTGTTATCGTTTATCAGCTATTGGAAGGTTCAATTTTGCACTGAACTTTAAAGCTGAAAAAATGAGAACCGTAATAGTATTTAATCATCCTTATGAAGGAAGTTATTGTAATGCAATCTTGAAAGCAGTAACCAAAGGGCTTCAAAAAGCAAATCACGAAGTTGACCTTATGCATCTTGACAAAGATGGATTTAATCCTGTAATGTCAGAAGCAGATTTAAAAGCCTTTATAGACCACAAGCCAATTGACCCACAAGTAATAGATTACCATGAGCGGCTTAAAAAAGCAGATCACATAATTTTTATTTTTCCAATTTGGTGGGATTTAATGCCGGCTACGACCAAAGGTTTTGTTGACAGAGTTTTAAGTCCAGGTGTGGTGTATAACCATCATCCAAGAGGATTTGGATTAGTTCCACTATTGAAAAATTTGAAAAGTGTAACTATTATTACCACAATGAACAAACCAAAAATCATGTATTCGCTGCTTATTGGAAATTTAATCCGAAAAGCAATGTTAAGGAGTGTTTTTAAACCTATGGGTTACAAAAATCTTAATTGGATAAATTTTGCTTATGTAAAATCTGTAAGTCAGAAAAAAAGAGTGAAATGGTTGACAGACATCGAAAGTAAATTTGCAAAGTGGACTTGACAAAAAGGGCAGCCGCTAACATGGTATTGCCAAAAGCGGGGCTGAAAGTCCAATCCTCAACTTTTATACTTCTATTCCGCAAAACCATTTTTATTTGCTTTGAAAAATGTAAATTAGCAAACAAAAAATGGTTTTGCTAACTGCGGTGCTGAACTCAACAATTTGTTCCTTGATTTCCCCGCCTTCGGCAATACCCAAAACGTTATGGGCAACCTTAGACGACAACCCGCAAGGACAACAAACAGACAATGGACGAATTTAAAATCTTTAAAAATTGGCTTAGACAGGCTTCTTTTCTGACAGAAAAGGACTGCTCGCTTTTTGAACCTTTTTTAAAGACAAAAAACTACAATGCCAAAGCGTATTTTCTAACAGAAGGAAAAGTTTGTCAGGAAATCGGTTTTGTAAATAAAGGCTGTTTCCGAACGTATTACCTTGCAGACGGAAAAGAAATCAATACGCATTTCACATTTGACAATGAATTTGTAACGGACTACGACAGCTTTTTACAAAGTAAACCAAGTCGCTATTTTATACAGGCATTGGAAGATGTTGAAGCCGTAACATTCAATTTATCGGCTTTGCAAAGTGCCTACAATCAATCCCAAAATTGGGAACGCTTTGGCAGAATGATAGCCGAGCAATCTTTCAAACTGACAACTCAACGAGTGGAAAGTTTTTTGTTCTTAGACGGAGAACAACGTTACCTTGATTTACTCAAAAATCAACCGCACATTTTTGAGCGAATACCACTTTATCATATCGCCTCTTACTTAGGGCTTGAACGTGAAAGTTTAAGTCGTTTACGGAAAAAAGTGGCAGGCAAATAACGATTGTAACATTTGTCAATTTCTTCCTCATTTCACTTTTGAACTTTTGTAGTGTAAAATTTAATGTTTCACTTTAAAAAGTTTCAAAATGAAAAAAGTAATCTTTTCCGTTGCAACAATAATAGCTATGATATTTGCGAGTTGCAGCACATCAAAACAAGTAACAGTTCCGCTTAGTCGTTCAATTGAGTTGGACGACACTTACACAATTATTTGGAACGGTATCAGCAAAGCATACCGCTACGACAACGGACAATGGTTGCGAGCCGAGAGCTACGACTATCAATTTGACGTTGTTCAAAAGCGTTATGACAACCATTGGAAATCCGTTAAGTCGCTTCACCGTATTCACCCCGACTATGACGGAAAAGCGGGCGACAGAGACCAAACAATGTATTTTGAAGTTGTTTACAAAAACCTGATTGACGGAAAAGTTCAAGCGACCATCAATTCATCATTAGGTAACGGGACAGGGATTACGGACATCGAATTTCGCAAATCTGAATTGACAATGTATGTTCCAAATGCAAGTAAGTTTATGCCGTATAACAAATTCAGAATTACACAAAATTACGACTACGAGAAAGGCATATTGACGGAAACGGTTGAACTCATTAAAGAAAAAGACGGAAAAGAAACACCGTTTATGAAAAACGAAGAAACCGCTTTGATTTTCATTAAAAGTAAATTGGACAAAGCACCAACATCCTTTAAACAATAACAGCTATGACAAACGAAACACGAAAAATAAGCGGTTACATTTTGCTTTCCGTACCGACAATTATTTATGGCGGGTATTTTTTATTGAGCGTATTAAGTGTAGTGGGAGGATTGACCGCATTGGAACTCAAGGGCTTTTCGCACTATATACCAGTTTCTAATAAAGAAACCATCCACCTCTACGGTAATGATAAATTGCCTTTGTGGGCGAATGAACTGTCGGAAACCATAACCTTTGTACGTCATACGAGAAACGAGCTTTTTTCCGGTATGGAAAAGGGTATATCCGATAAATACACTTCTACCGTTTTTTGGAAAGAGGATTTGGATGAACTAAAAATCTCCTGTCCGGAAAAAGCCTGCCTCGAAATGCTGAACGAAGTTCCCGATAAAATATCGTTGGAACACGCCGACCAGCTTATACAGGGAATGACGGCTTTATCTCCCCGAACAGTTCAGCAATTATTGGAAGCCTGTACCAACGTGAAAGTCAAACGGCTTTTTCTCTGGTTCGGTTCACGGCACAACTATACGTGGTTTTCAAAGCTGAATACCGACAATATAGACCTTGGTTCGGGTAACAGGGTAATCGTCAAAGGTGGTGAACTCGATAAAACATATAAAATAACCGTACCTAAAAATTTTCAACCCTGACAGATGAAAAAAGACAGCATTTATTACAGACAGGTTCAATTATTGGTGCGTGTCCTCCCGCTTTTGGACAGTGAAAAATGCTTTGCCCTGAAAGGCGGAACGGCTATCAATCTTTTTTACAGCGAACAATCGAGAGTTGTTTTGATTGCTATTTCGGATAAAAAGATTGGTTCGTCTATTCTCAAGTGATAATTCCTTTAGTTTTTCTTCTAATTGAAAAAGATTTTCATTGCAATATTTTTTCATCAAAACCAGTCCAACTTTTTGAAATTGTGTACATCTGATAAAAAGGGTGGCATATATATGCTCAATAAGAGGTATAATACGAATAGATTATTGAGTACTCGAATTTACCCTATCGTTTACATTCCCGGGAAAAGACATTACTAAAAACCGTAAGTATTCAGAAGTTTCATTACTAATTTTGTGTATTTGCTTCGCGGAAATTTTAATCCCTTCGTTTTTTAATAAAGAAACTTTTCCATTCTCTAATAAGAATGTGGCCTTACCTTCAAGAATATAGAAAAATTGCTCTGTTTCATTATGAAAATGAAGCTGTTCCTCCGTATGTGGTGGCATTAATTCTTCTTTGACAATAACGTTTTCAGATTGTATAAAAGTCCACGCCTGACAATTATTACCCCATTGATAATATTTTGTATTCTTTGTATTGATAATCATATCACTTTCATTTTTATAAATCATCTGTATAATGCCGTCTGTCTTTATCCTGCGAAAACTTGCGGCTGTTGTAATCTGCTGATTTGTTTCTTGCTATAGATAAGGTTTTCCAATCTTCATTTTTCAGCATTTTGGCTATGAAAACCATTTGTCCGATATGATAAGGATAATGAGCCAACTGCCTGTTAATCGCTTCAGTTACAGTATGACCGTCATTTCGGATGTAAATGATTTTCTCTAAATCTGCCTCCGTAAGTTGGTTTAAAGCATTCATCAGGCAATCCCAACCTTTATTCCAATGGGCCATTAATTCAGCTTTATTCTGAAACGGGTTGGTAAACTCCGCATCACGGTTTCGCCAGGGCTTTTCTCCGTCTGTGGTCAGGAAATCGGTAAATCGTGACAACATATTTCCTGCAACGTGATTGACCAGAATAGCAATACTGTTGCTTTCCTCGTTATACTGCCAGAATAATTGTTCTTCCTGTAATTGTTCCATTGCTTTTTCTCCAAGCATTTTGTAATACAGGAATTGCTTTTTGATACTTCCTAAATAGCTGTCCATTTCTCTATTTTATATGGGTTAATACAAATTCTTTTCTTTCATCAATGTTTCCTATCGGTACGTTTATGACTTCATAACCGTACTTTTCATAAGTACTTTTCATTTCGAAATAAGTGTGTTCTGCCTCCTGCCAATCCTGTTTTCGTTCATTATCTGTTTGATAAATTTCTTTCCAGGGTGGCAGGATAAATACCTTTCTATTATATGGGCAATTCAACACTTTTTCCATAGTTTCCGTTGAAAGTACATAGCCAATCATATCCGCATAACAAACGGCATCCAAAATACCTCGGTCGAAAAAGCAAACTTCATTTGATTGGCTTGCTGTTGCTCTGTTGTAATCTAAAATGGATGCGACTATCATTTTATCGGTATAAAGCTGTTTGTTTTTCCAAGGCAAAGCGTCTCCGTCCGTTTCTGTTTCTTCACGAATAATGCCTCTGGCAGCTTCCGGAATGGTTTTATATCCATTTGCCGACAGAGCATCTAATAAGGTTGTTTTTCCTGCTCCGGGGCCACCGGTTATAACGAATAGCTTACTTTCCATTTTCCAATTCTTTTTTCAAAACACTGTGCTCCAATACATTTACTCCAATCCCTTTTAACTCATCTATCCCTTTGGGATATATTTGCGAAATCGCTTCGGGAACAATAGCTAAACGATAATCTCTTTCACTTGCTTCAAATATTGTTGTGCGAGGACAGTTCGGGAAATTACAACCTGTAATTACCAATGAATTAATCTTGCTGTTTTTCAGCCAAGCCTCTAAGTTTGTTTTATAAAATGCACCCCAGCGTGGTTTGTAAGCCACAAAGTCAAAAGGAGCAAGCTGTAGAATATTGCCGGTTAATAATTTTTTATCCTCATACATTTCGGCATTTTTAGGCAAAAGCTCTTGTACGATTTTAGCTCCGGAACTATCCGGAATGACCATTGCCTTACCCTGTCGGATGACTTCTTTCCTGCAAAGGTCGGCATTGCTTCCGTCCTCAAGATATAATCGTACAATATGAATTACAGGTAATTGATTTATCCTGAATAAATCGGCTATAATTTGAATATTTTTTATTACTTCTTCAGTGCCATTGATATAGGCTTTTCCTCCAGTTTTTGCAAAATCATTTTGCATATCGATAATCATTAAAGCCGAACGGTTCCAATTCATTTCCATAGACAATATGTTTATTCGTCAAACTTGTAATGTGCTCTCACTTTACTTACTTTCCCGTCATTATTCAATTCCATATATTCTGCCGAAAAGGAATTATTGACACTTCTGTAAAACAATACGGTTGAATTAGCTCCTTTGAGTTCGTGGTACAACTCAAAGTGCAGGTCGGGGTATTTTTGCAGGGCTTTTGAAAAGTAATCCTTTAAATCACTTTTATTGGAAATTTTACCTTCTTCGTTTATTCCCATTTGCTGGATAATGGGCGAAACAAAATCAATGTTTTCGCTGTAATGTTCCATTATTTTATCCAAATTGTGGCTGTTCCAGTCCTCAAGCCATTCTTTTGCAAAGTCTGTATTCATATCCTTTTATTTTGATTGACTGTTTTGAATAATTTCTTCCGAACTCAACCCAAACATTGGCGGGGTCTCTATATTCAAAAGATTTAGGTAAATATAAAGCTGTGCCCGGTGATGAATTTCGTGTTCGGTCATCGCCCGAAGCCACTTCCAGACCGTAATTGGAGCATTACCGGGTGTCAGGCATTTGCGTTGTAAATCTTCATTACTCAGACTTTTGAAAATGGCTAATGCTTCTTCGTGTTTCTCGTTGAAATAATGGATTACATTATCGTACCCGTCTGCAAGTTCTTTCCCACACCCATTGTAAGTGCAGGGTTTCCCTAAAATGGTTTCGGCAAACATATACCGCTCAATGGCTGCAATGTGTCTTATCTGGTCAGCAATGGTAAATTTGCCGGGCTTGTATGCCCAATCCATATATTTCGGTGGGATAACGGCAATCAGGCGATTGGTGCGTTGCCTGATTTTTCCATAGTACTCCAGAAAACTTTCCATATTGGCTATTTCCATATCTTATTAATCTATTTGTTTGTCGGGTGACTTTTTTGACAACTGCATCAGTGTAACTAATGAAGTTGCTGCTAATGTTTCCTTACCTTCGGCACTAACTGCAAATACGTCTGAACGAACCACCGTCAACACTTTTCCGTTTTTGATAACCTGTGCTTTAGCCACAAGTTGTTCACCAATGGCAGGATTTAGGTAGTTTACTTTCAGCTCAACTGTTGTAAAATAACTGTCTTCCGGTTTAGCTGACGCTCCTGCGTAACCTGACGAAACATCTACCAATGAAGCAATGGTACTGCCGTTAAACATTCCTGCCGGACGAGCCATAAAATCCTGTTTGAGAACAGTGATTTCAAAATATCCGTCTGCTATGCCTGTTACTTTCGCACCGAATAATTGCATTATTTTGGAACGCCCAAAACTTTCCAATAGTCGTGTTTTTCTTTCATCGTTCATAGTCTAAGCGTCTTTATAAAGATTACTTCTTTTTATTTCCATCAATCGCTCCGGATTCTCAGGAAGTTGAAATCCAAATTGGCTGTAAAGCAAATGAGCATCTAAGGTTGCCAATAATATCCTTCTCAAACTTCCTGCAAAATCCAATTTCATTATGTATTTCATCATCATTTTTGATAATCCCTTACCTCTGTATTCTTTCAAAACATACACATCTGCCAAATAGCCGAAAGTGGCATAGTCCGTTACCAATCGGGAAAAGCCAATCTGTTTTTCATATTCAAATAGCCCTATACAAAATGAATTTTGCAATGCCGTTTTTACAGTTTCCAACGGAATGTCTTTTGCCCAATAACTTTCCTTACTCAAAAACTGATGGACGGCATTAATATCCATATTTTCAAAGCCAGTTTTTATTTCAATCACCTGATTGCTTATTTCCATTGCATTTGATTTTTCAGGTTTTTGATTTGTGCCAAATGATGATTGCAATGCCAACTGTATTTTGCCATAGCTTCAGCAATCGTTTGGCTTTTGTTTAAATCCGGATGAAAGAACGTTCGATTCCAATCCTGTTTTTCTAAACCTTTTAAAAGTATTGCCCAACGTTCGTGAATGCCTTCCAAGATACTTAATGATGGCAAAATGGATATATGTTTTGCATCCGATAATCCCGCCCATTTTTCTTCTGCAAACGATTTGATAGTCGGATTATCTTCCGTTAATGCAAACTTGATGCGGGCAAAACAATTGATATTGCTATCCGCTAAATGATGAACAACCTGCCTGACAGTCCAACTTCCTTTCCTGTAGGGTGTATCTAATTGTTCATCGCCTAAACTCATTACCACTGATTTTAGGTTTTTCGGGAATAAAGCAATAATATCAATGAATGATATACACATTTCTTCGGTAATTACTTCCGGCTCTTTGTATTTCCCAATCGGATATTGATTAATCTGTTCCATTTTCTAATGTTTATATAAACCAGTTCCAATTATATTTATCTGAACTTCGCCCTTTTCTGATATCAT
Organism: Leadbetterella sp. DM7; assembly: GCF_040829825.2. Lineage (NCBI taxonomy): Bacteria > Pseudomonadati > Bacteroidota > Cytophagia > Cytophagales > Leadbetterellaceae > Leadbetterella > Leadbetterella sp. DM7. The sequence goes on from NZ_JBFOLH020000016.1 coordinate 65,735, forward strand.
CAAGTTGCTTTTTCAGTTTAAACATTATTGCATCATTTGCGGTATATGGATAATATTCTGTTCCCAAGATATTTATACACTTAACAGATGAGATAACCGCAGCTGTGCCCACACCAAATATTTCTATCTTTTTATCGGATTGAAATTCATCAATAAGCTCTTGAAGTTGCACTTTCCTTTCTTCGACAATCATTCCCATATCTTTTGCAATTTGCATAATTGAACTTCTGGTAACACCGTCAAGAATTGAGGTACTCAACTTCGGTGTAATCAATCTATTGTCTATTACAATAGCGATATTCATTGTACCAGCTTCTTCGATATATTCGTGAGTTTTAGCATCTGTCCAAATTACTTGGTCATATCCCTGTATTTTGGCTTGCTGTGCCGGATAAAATGCAGCACCATAATTTCCTCCACATTTGGCATAACCTACTCCGCCTTCTGCCGCACGTACAAATTCTGTTTCTACTTTTAAACGTACAGGTTCAGAATAATATAATCCCATTGGTGTACATACTATGCAGAATAAATACTCATCCGAAACTTTAACTCCTAATCGAGGTTCTGTGGCAATCATAAACGGACGTATGTATAAACTTATTTCTTGTTCTTCCGGAAGCCAATGTTCTTCCAAACGAACCAATTCTTTCATTCCTTCGATAAATAAATCTTGCCCCACAGCAGGCATACACATTCTTTCCAATGAAACATTAAATCTTCTAAAATGCTTATCAGGACGAAATATGATAACTTGACCATTATCTTGACGAAATGCTTTCATTCCTTCAAATACGGTTTGCCCGTAATGTAAACACAGTGACATCGGGCTCATTTTAATATCGGCATATGGCATTATGCTTGGTGATTGCCAAGTGCCATCTTTGTAATTAGATAGTAAAATATGGTCTGTTGGCTGAACGCCAAATACAAAATCATCATAATTAAAATTCGATTTCATACTTCTTTCAGACTTTTGGATGTTTATCATTTTTTTACTTCATTTAATAGTTATCTTTTAAAATCATTTCCATTTTAGTATCTGCCCGCTTGTACTTTCCCTTTTCAATAGTAACTTCCTTAAAACCTAATTTTCTATAAATGCGCAAAGCAGGTTTCAATGCGGATTGCGTGTAGAGCAGCAATTTCTTCACGCCCAAATCTTTTGCCTTGTCAATAGCAGCCTGACACAACATTTTTCCTGCTCCGATACCCTGATAATTTTCATCCACTGCCATTTTGGTCAATTCCATTGTATCATTATTTACTTTTTTCAAAGCAACTGTTCCGATTACCTTACCTCCATAAACGGCAAACAAAATTTTTCCTCCGTCATTTAATATCGCTTCTTCAGGATTAGACAAAACGTATTTGTCAATATCTTCCAACACAAAATATTTTTCTATCCACGCTCGGTTTAATCTTTCAAAATAGATTTGCCATTCCGGACGGTAATTTTCTATGGTTATCGTTTTCATAATCTTATCTCAAATAAATTGACCTCAATATTGTTATAGTGTTCCGGCAAATCGCTTGTCGGTGGTAACTGTCTTTTACCTATCCATTCAAATCCTAATTTTCGGTAATAATCGGTCAATGCTTCATTGTTTGCCCAGGTATCTATCCGGATAAATTTTTTCTTATTTTTCCACGCTTCAACCATAGCCCAATCCACCACTTTCTTTGCTATATTTTTTCCTCTGTACGAATTGCGTATCGCCATACGGTGTAAATAAATGGCTTCTTTTCCGTCTTTGTCGTTCCAAATAATAGGTTCGGCTTTTACTATGGAAAATACACCAGCCATTTCATCGTCCTTATCTAAGACTTTAAAGTGCCTTTTTTCTGTAATTTCATTTTCAATAAATGATTTACTGAAAACAGGCCAACCGTATCCGCTTTGCTGAAATTGATAGGCTCTTGCCTCGCTGTATATTTTTTCCACCACAGGAATATCAGCTATAACAGTTCGCTCTATTCTCATTTTTTTGACATTTTCTGATAACCTCTATTGACACAATACACACCGCTTAAAGTAGCGACCAAGGCCAATAAAGTGATACCGGTTAGTTTTTCATTCAGGAATAAAAATCCGAGCATAATGGCAATGAACGGATTGATATAAGCATACAGGGATGAAATGCCTATCGGCAAATGTTTCAGTGCGTACACAAAAGCAGAATACGCAATGACGGAACCCACTACAATCAGGTAAACCAAAGCCCAGATACTGGATGTCGTTACTGTTTTTAACTCTGAATAATCATCCAAAAAAGCACTGAATACAAACAAGGCCATTCCTCCGGAAAAAAGTTGTAAAGCTGCATTTTGTAACACGTTCTTGCTGTTGGGGATTTTGTATTTAGCGAACACACTGCCTGAAGCCCAAGCCAGACAAGCTCCGAAGGCTATTAACATTCCCGTAAAATATGCAGGATTGGCAATGTCTTTCAGATTGTCCCGAAAAATCAGTACAATACCCAGACAGCCTAATACCAATCCCACGATAATTAATAAATGTGGTTTTCTCCTGTCAAACCCAAACAAATAGCTGATGACAACCACGAAAACAGGAATGAGTGATAATATCAACGCTGCCAGTCCGCTTGAAATGTAGCGTTCGCACCAACCAATCACACCGTTTCCCAAAGCCACCATTAAAATGCCCGGAACAGATTGATAAAGGAAATCCGATTTATTCATATTCAGATTTCCTGTGAGTTTTAATCCTAAGAGTAAAGTTCCGCCTGCAATCACCTGCCGAATAGCAGCAAACAAAAACGGCGGAAAGGTTTCCACCCCGATACGAATAGCAAAATAAGTCGTTCCCCAAACGATACAAACAATGAAAAGTGCTCCGTAAGCCAGACTGTTTTTATTATTATCCATAGCAATCTGATAAGTTTTAATGCAAAATAAGGAAGAAAAAACGTATGGTTACAGATACAAATTTTGTAATTTTGCAGGGTACAGTATAAAAAACAATGAAAGAAGTTTTATATCAAAGAATAGCAACGGTTCTTACGGAACAAATCAAAAACGGCACACTGAAAACAGGTGATAAAATGCCGTCATTACGTACGCTGCGTAAAGAATACGGTGTGAGTATGAACACAGCCATACAAGCGTATTTGGAGTTGGAAGCCAATGGACTGATTGTTTCCCGACCACAGTCCGGCTATTATGTGAATTACAAGCCTTCCAATTTGTCTGTTCCTTCCGTGAGTAAGCCTGCTAATCGGGCAAAACCTGAAAGTGTAGAAACACTGATTTCCAAAGTGTATTCAACGTTAAGCAATAATGACGTTACCCGGCTTTCTTTGGGTGTTCCCGAAAACGAATTATTGCCTATTGCAAAACTCAACAAAGAGTTGGTCAACGCCATGCGTCATCTCAAAGGAAACGGTACTGAGTATGAAGAAATTCAGGGAAACAGAAAGCTACGCAGGGATATTGCCCGATTGACTTATACATGGAACGGAAATTTAAGTGAAGATGATATTATTACGACTGCCGGAGCTATGAATGCTATTTCATTCGGGTTGATGGCACTTACACAAAAGGGCGATACCATTGCTGTGGAAAGCCCTGTTTATTTCGGCATATTGCAGTTGGCTAAAAGTTTGGGATTAAATGTCATTGAACTGCCGACACATCCGGTTACAGGTATTGAACCCGATGCTTTGAAAAAAATATTGCCCCAAATAAAAGTGTGTATGCTGGTTTCTAATTTCAACAACCCCTTGGGAAGCTGTATGCCTGATGAGCATAAAAGGGAAGTGGTAAAGATGCTTTCGGAACGAGGTATTCCGCTTATAGAAGATGATTTGTATGGCGATGTGTATTTCGGAAACAACAGCCGCCCTAAACCTTGTAAAGCATTTGATGAAGAGGGGTTAGTACTTTGGAGTGGTTCTGTTTCCAAAACATTGGCTCCGGGTTATCGTGTGGGCTGGTTAGCTCCGGGAAAGTTTAAAGATAAAATAGTTCATCATAAACTCATTCATACCGTTTCTTCTACTACCATCACACAGGAAGCCATTGCCAACTTCCTTGAAAAAGGCAGGTATGAACATCATCTTCGGAAGTTGAGAACTGAATTGCACGCCAACAGTCTGCAATTTGCCAGGGCTGTTGCCGAGTATTTTCCGGAAAGGACTAAAATCAGCCGTCCGCAAGGCGGATTTATGCTTTGGGTAGAATTGGATAAAAATATTGATACGAAGGAATTGTACGACCGGGCTATTCGTCAAAAAATAAGCATTGCTCCGGGCAGAATGTTTTCACTGCAAAACCAGTTTAACAACTGTATGCGGTTAAGCTACGGGCAACGCTGGTCGGAACAGATAGATGACAAGCTGAAACAGTTGGGGAGGATTGCTAAAGGGTTGATTTAAATCACGTTTATCCAATTTGAAAGAATTCTATCCATCAGTCTGTTGCATTGAGCAATATGGCTGTTGTTCTTCAATAATTCATTTTCACTTTGTACATAGGGTAGGTTATACAAAAGTTCATCTTTCCCGTTTTCGGTCATTTGCATTAAACTTTCTATAGTTACTTCTAAATGAAATTGTAAGCCGATGATATGTTGATTGTAGTAAAATGCCTGATTGATATTGGCTCCCGAATACAGTAAATTCAGACTGCTGTTTTGAGGAATTTCAAACTGGTCTCCGTGCCAATGGAATACAACCGGATTATGTTTGAACAGTTCATAAAACCAAGCGATTTGCTTACATCCCTCTGTAGGAAAAACAGGAAACCACCCGATTTCTTTGTTCTTTGCCGAAACTACTTTTGCTCCCAAACAATCGGCAATCAATTGAGCACCTAAGCAAATTCCCAACACATTTTTACCGGATTGGACACACGATTTTATAAATGCTTTTTCCTGTTTCAACCAAGGGAATTGTGTTTCATCATACACGCCCATCGGGCCACCCATTACAATCAACGCATCTATCTCTGAAATATCAGGCAATAGAAAATCTGTTTCAAAAAATTTTGTAACTGAAATATGATGATGATTCTCTTTTAACCAAGTCTCAATGTATCCTAATCCTTCAAATGGTACGTGTTGAAAATAATGTACATTCATTGTCTATGCTTTTTGTTCATTCCAATAATAACTATCAGGGTAAATACGCTGTCCGAAAACAGCTGTACCTACCCTTATGATGGTTGCGCCTTCCTCTATGGCTGTTTCCAAATCGCCGCTCATTCCCATTGACAATTCTTTCATTTGTATATCAGGAATGTTTATTGCGATAATTTCCTGTTGAATACTTTTCAATAATTTAAAGCATTGTCTCACTTTCTCGGTTTCAGCACTGAATAAACCAATGGTCATCAATCCTTTTATTTTTAGTCGGTTCAATCGGGCAATCTGCTGAACCAAAGCTATGGCTTTATCGGGATGCACCCCGAATTTACTTTCTTCATTGGACGTATTGACCTGTACAAGTACATCTATGGTTTTATCTTCATACTCCAAACGTTGCTGTAACTTTTCTGCCAAGTCTATACGGTCAAGCGATTGAATACAGGAAACATCATATTTTAAAACCTCTTTGATTTTATTGGTTTGCAAATGCCCAATGAAATGATTGGTATGCGAAACACCTTTCAATGCTTCATATTTTTCTTTGAGTTCCTGGACTTTGTTTTCTGCTATCAGTGTATGTCCTGCTTGCAATGCAATTTTGATACGTTCGGCAGGTACGGTTTTAGTTGCTAATAACAATTTTACTTCATTGGGATTTCTGTTACTTTCCTTGCAGGCATTGTTTATCCGTTCTTGTATGACTGCCATATTTCGCAAGATTTCTTCATTCATACGTTGATGTTTTCTTGGATTATTTTGAGGTCGGAAATGGATTTGAACCATTGTAAAAGATATTGCGTATCCTTGCCTTGCCACTCAGCCATCCGACCAATTGCAGGCGAACTGACGTAGTCCGCCTTTTCTTTTTATTTCCACCAATAGTAATAATTGTGCTTATCGTCATATTCAAATCCGCAACGTGGATAAAGCTTGTTGCCAATGTCGTTCGTTTTTTCAGTTTCCAACATCAATCCGCAAGCTCCTGTCTCATCACACCACTGTTTGGCCCTGTCTATCAATGCTACCGAAAGTCCTTTACCTCTGTAATCGGGACGAACAAACAAATCGCTCAACAGCCATTGCTTTGCCAATTTGATATAATGATACAGTTTATACAATTGAACAAAACCAACTGCTTTGCCTTCGGCATAAACCACAAATATATGTGATTGGTCATTGTCCAATCGTTCCTTAATGAACTGCTTACACTTTTCATAATCGTCTGTCTGGCGATAGAAAATCCGATAAAGATTGAATAACTCTGCTGTTGTGTCTAAATCGTTAAGACCTACTTTTTTGATACTGTAATCCATTACTCTCCATTATTTTGATTAATGATACAAAAATATTGGATGACAGGATGAGCTTGGTGGTACAGTTTGATGATATGTAAGTAGTCCAGAACAACGCTCATCGCTTTTTCGGTTTACACCATTTTTCTTTACTTATTCCATAGACAAAATTCAATCGTGATGCTCCGTCCGGATAGGTTACCACTTCTTCCTGAACCTTTTCAGCTTTACCAATTTTTCATTCAAACAAGCTTCCATAACCTGCTTTCCGCCGAAAGGTTTTTTGGCTTCTATCTTATAAATAGTATTGTAATAAATGAGTTTGGCAACGATAACAGGCTTCTGATACTTAAAAAAATAAACTTCTTCTTCCAAATCTTTAAACCCCTCTTTCAGCACGTATTTTTTTACTTCAGACAGGCAGCTAACAATCTTAGATATTATGGTTTCAATCCGCTGTAAAGGATTATTAGCATCAATCTCTAATTCTTTGATTGCCATTTCTAATTTGCTTAGTGTTTTGTTATAAAAACCTTCCATACATAGAGCCATTTTGTTATACAATGTAATGTTGAACTACTCCCTTTTAAATTTTGCTTTCAGACTATCCACCACGTCATACACCATCGGCACTAAATAAACCGTCAATGCCAATGAAGAAAGCAAACCGCCAATAATTACCCACGCCAAACCGTTTTTCCATTCGGCTGCTGTTCCGCTGGCTAATGCGATGGGCAACATTCCTATTGCCATTGATAAAGTTGTCATCAAAATTGGTCGCATACGTTCTTTTCCTGCGGTAATCAATGCTTCTTTGTAATGTTTGCCCCCGGCTTTCAGTTGGTTGGTAAAGTCCACAATCAAAATAGAATTTTTTGTTACCAGTCCCATTAGCATAATCAATCCAAGCAAAGCAAATAGGGTCAAATTACTTAACGATAAATTCAAAGCTAAAAATGCTCCGATAGCTGCAACAGGTATGGCAAATAAGGCAACAAATGGATAAATGTAACTGTCGTATAATGCTACCATAATCAAATAAATCAATAAGAATGAAATCAGCAATACCGAACCCAAAGCCCCGAAACTGTCGTTTTGCCTTTTAATATCACTTCCCCAAGTCATTTCTATTCCATTTGGCAATGGATTTTTTTTGAGATATGCTACTACATCATCTGCCACTGTACCCGAAGGTCTGCCGAGTGCATCGGACGTTAATGTAACCGCAGGTTGTCGGTCTTTTCGTTCCAATAAAGAGGGTGAATTATCCCGTTCAATTTCGGCAAATTGTGAAACCTCAATCGGAACTCCCATTGGGTTTATGATGTTGAGCTGTTTCACATCATCATAATTTTTACGGCTGAATTTATCCAACCAAATCCGTACAGGATATTCTGTTCCGTTTTCTGTTAAAGTAGCATCGTCATTTCCTGTAAAAGCGGTACGCATATTCATTCCCACATAAGCCGTATTTAATCCCAAACGCTGCATTTTATCATTATCGGGAATTACTTTTAATTCAGGACTTCCTGCTTCTACCGAAAGCCGTACATTATCTGCTCCGGGAATTTTTTCAATGACTGCTTTTAAATTATTGCCCGTTTGCATTACTTGGTTTAGGTCGCTTCCGCTTAATGTAATTTCTATCGGTGCAGAACGTGGAATTAAACCTAATGCTATCATAGAAAAATTAATACCTGAATATTCTTTTTGTAAATCCGCTCTCAATTTCCGCATAAAGGTTTCGGTAGAAAGATTAACGGTTTCTTTCTTGGATTTTAGTTGAATGGTAAATTCGGTTTTATTTGCAGAGCCAACTCCCAAACTACCAATGCCTGTACTTGGTCCTCCTACATTACTAAAAACAGTTGCAACTTCGGGTTGCTGTAAAATATAGTTTTCAATTTTTCCGGAAACCAAATTGTTTTGCTGAATAGAAGTGCTTTTATCAAACTCTAATGCCAGACGGAATTTTCCTTGGTCGCCTGTTGAAATGAGTTCTTTTCCGATAATTCCCTGTTTCATCATTGCTGCCGTACCCACGAAAAGCAACAAAACAAATGCTGTAAAAATGAGTTTGTGATTTAAAACCCAATTTAGTGTTTTACCATACCAACTGATAAATTGGTCTAACTGATGCGCGAACCAAAGCAAAAAACGGTTGAAGATATTAGTCGGTTGCAAATCTTCTTTTTTTCCGATGCGTGAAGCCAGCCAAGGCGTTAAAGTAAAACCTACCAATAAACTTGTCAATGTTGAAGTGATAACCACTACTGAAAACTGTTTGAGCATATCGGCAACGAAAACCTGTAAAAATAAAATTGGTAAAAACACTACTACATCAACTAATGTAATGGATAATGCTGAAAAACCGATTTCCATTCGTCCGTCCATTGCTGCCGTTCTTTTTTCCTTGCCTTTATCCAAATGGCGTTGGATGTTTTCTAAAACTACGGTAGCATCGTCCACCAAGATACCAATGATTAAAGACATAGCAAGCAAAGTCATCAGGTTGAGTGTATAACCCAAAAGCCACATCACAGCAAAAGCGGTAATTAAAGAAGTAGGAATGGCAACCAAAACAATCAGCGAGTTTCTGAAACTTCGAAGGAACAGCAACATTACCAACGAAACCAAAATAACGGCTAAAATCAAATCAAACACCACCGAATTAACGGCTGCAATGGTATTGTCGGTACTATCGTCCGTAATTACAAACTTCACGTCTGCATTGGCATTTTGTTGTTCAATAGACTGAAATTTTTCCCTAATCAGTTTTGACACATCAACAGCATTGGCATCGCCTTGTTTTTTTATCATTAAGCCAATACCGTTTTTGCCGTTGTAACGACTGTAAGATGTAATTTCTTTGATGCCGTCCGTTACTGCTGCTATATCCTTAACATAAACAGGACTGTTTGGAAAAGGCATTGCAACCTGAACATTTTGAATATCCCTGATTGTGCTGAATTTGCCTACCAACCGCACCGAATTATTTTCTGTATCGGTCTGTAATTTCCCCGCAGGTAAATCAATCCCAGAACGATTAACGGCTTCCACTACCTGATACAAAGAAATTTTATAGAGCTTCAATTTTTCTTTATCGACTTTGATTTGAATTTCCCTTTCTTCTCCGCCTAAAATGGTTATCTCAGCCACTCCTTTTAGCTGTTGGACTTGTGGCAGGTAATCGTCTTTCATTTTTTGATAAAACACTGTCGGGTCTAAATTGCTTGTTGCACTTACCGACATTATCGGCAAATCATTAGGCGATACCTTGCTCATTACAGGATTTTGAACATCATCAGGCAAGTCCTTTCGGATATTGTCAATGTAGCGTTGAGCGTCCTGCATTGTTTTGTCTAAATCCGTTCCGTATTTCAGATTGGCAATGATGATAGAAGCATTGGGTAATGATTTGGTAAGCAAATAATCTACACCCTCCAAATTGGAAAGTGCATCTTCAATTTTTCGGGAAACGGAAGTTTCTACCTCGTTGGGTTCTGCACCGGGATAAACCGTTCGGATGACCACAACAGGCTGATTAAAATCGGGCATTAACTCATAACTCAAATTCTTGTAGCCGATAACCCCCAACAAGGCAAACACGCTGAAAAGTACGATAATCAGCGAGGGACGTTTTATTGATATTTCTGTGATGTTCATTTTTGCTGATTTTATTTAGTCGTTATATTCGCTCCGTCAAACAGGTTGATAAAACCATTGGTAACAATGACATCGTTTTCATTTAATCCTTCTGATACAAGCGTTTTATTGCCAATATTTCTTGATATAATTATCGTTTGCAAAACAGTTTTTCCATTTTTTATCAGATACACTTTTGCTTTTCCGTTTTCTTCCATAATGGCAGATGCAGGAATAAGAATACCTTGCTCTTGCTTGATGTCAGAAAGATTTACCTTACCGAACATTCCCGATTTTATAGTTAAGTTTTTTGTATTGGTAACCTGAAACTGTACAGGAAAACTATTGCCCATATTGGCTTTGCTTCCTGACATTGTTACTTTGCCCGAAAGGGAAATGTCGGGATATACATCAGCACTGATTTTGTAAGTTTTATTGTTTTGAAACTGCACCAAATCATTTTCGGGAACATTGACGGTAAAGCGTAAAGTGCTTATGTCCGTGATTTGAAGTAACGGAATACCCGGTGCTGCAAAACCGCCCTCCTCATTGAGTTTGGCAGTTACAACACCGTTGAAAGGTGCTTTTATGTTGGTTTTACTGATTTGCTCTAATAAAGTCGCTTTCTGAACTTTTGCAGCTTTCAATCCCAATTTTGCCTTTTCCAATTGCACACCCTGAACGGCATCAGCTTCCGTTAAAATCGTATAGCGTTTTACATCATCTTCAAAACCCTCAATCTGCACTTCAACCGTTTGCAGTTGTAATTTCAACAATGAATTATCCAACTGAATAAGTGTTTGTCCTTTGTTTACATTACTTCCTACATCTACCAAAACAGCATTGATTTTTCCCTGTATATCCGCACTGATTTTGGTTTCTTTGTTCGGTTCAAATGTGCCTGTATAAGCATTTGCATCATCAATAGTCTGCAAACGAATAGTGTCCGCACTTACAGCAATCGGTTGTTCTTTGTCGAATTGATATACCTTGCTTTCGGTGGTTTCTTTGTTGCTTTTCAGTTTAAAGAACACGAGTGCTATTACCGCAATTAAAGCAATTATCCCGATTATTTTTTTCCAATTCATCTTCTTGATTTTTTATTCGTTATTTTAATTCTTAATTGTTCCTGTCAGCTTTTTAAGTTCCAAATCTGCTTTCAGATAATCTACAACTGCCGACAAGTAATTTTGCTGTGCTTCACGAAGTGCATTATCAGCCAATAAAACATCTGTAAGCGTTGCCGTACCTTGTTTTTGTTGTAAAATGGTTTGCTTATAAATGGATTGAGCCAAAGCGATTTGATTTTCGGTATTGATAACCGTTTGCTGTGCCGTATTTCGCTGTCGGGTTGCATTTTCAATTTCCATTTTGTTTTTATCGCCAATCAGTTGAGCCTGTAACTCGTTATTGCTGATTTCTAATTGCTTTTGATTGATTTTTCGTTGTGTAACCGTTCCGTTGAAAAGCGGGTAAGTCAGTTGCAAACCTGCAAAGCCTATGGGATAGAATTTCAGAAAATCGTTTGGTGTTTTATCGTAGCCAAAACCTGTTGTTCCGTAGGAAGCAATCAAATTCAGTGAGGGCATAAACCGTGATTTGTTCAGCGTACTCAATTCGTTATTCAATAGTTTATTTTGTATCTGAATAATCTTCAAATCCAATATGTTTTCTACATTATTTTCAGTTAAGGCTTGTTGTTCGATTTCAGAAACAACGGTCATATTTTGCTCCAACGGAATACCGATATTCAGTTTTAGTGCATTCAGAATTGAAATGTATTTGTTGTGAACGTTTTCTCTTTGGGTATTTAACTGTTCGGCTTGCAATTTCACTTTGCTCACATCTGTTCCCTTTGCCAATAACTGTTCTTTCAACAATTCCATATTCTTTAATAACTTTTGGGTATTTATCAGATTGCTTTCCAAAAAATCCAATTGGTGTTTTAGAATTTGAGCATTGTAATACAGCGTAGTTATGTCGTATAAAACCTGTTCTTCCGATTTTTGAAATTGAAGTTGTGTCAATTCATTTGCAATTTTTGTATTCTTAATTGCTCCATAAACCTGCGGATTATACAAAGGCATTGCCAACTGCACATTTGCATTGATGTTGTGCGGAACACCAAATTGTAAATCCCTGAATTGTCCCTCCGGTGCTTGCGGATTGAGTGCATTCATCGGCATTAGTTGCGTAGGCAATTCCATAAAATATTTGTAATCGGCATTGGCTGTAACTTTCGGAATAAGATTGGCTTTTGCTTCTTTTTCCCTTTGTTCGCTGATGCTGATATGGTTTCGGTTGATTTGCAGGGTTTTGTTATAGACCTGTGCCGTATCAATACATTGTTTCAGTGTCCAGACTTCCTGTGCCTGAACGGTATTCCACCCGATAAATAGCAACGGAATAATAAATAGTTTGGGAGCGTTCACTAACATAATTAAGCAAATTTTTTTATTTATATAGGATAAGTTGAGATTTAGCAGAAGCAAGAAGCCAATGCTTTAGATTAGGTGTTATTAAGATATAATCTCCCTGCTGCAATTTAATCTTCTGTTCATTAACATCTTCATAAGTAACCACACCCGAAACACATAGAAGTAATGCCGGAGTTTTGGTAATGTGTTCTTTTAACGTGCCATTTCGTTCTAATTGAATAGTCGTTGCTGTTCCCAATTCGCCTTTAAAAAAATTGATTGCGGAAACTTCCTTTTCCTGTTGATGTAAGTCTGCTATATTCATAATGAATTATTTTTGATTATAATATTTTTGAGCAAAAGCTATAATATGTCCATCCATATCTGCAAAATAGCAAACTTTGTCACCCCAATCTTGGTCTTTAATTTCACTTATTAGTTTTGCGCCGATTTCTATTGCGTTTTCAAATTCGAGTTCAATATTTTCTACATAAAAATACAACTCGCACCTTGGTATTCCATTTCCTTGGTCTGGATGTGGCATTTTGTCCGATAGTATTTTTGCAATTCCCTTGTTTGGCATTAGTCCCAATTTGCAACTTTCAGAAAGTTTAAATTCTGTCATTCCAGGAACATTCAGGTCGGGGTTTTGTCTGAACAGTTTTGCATAAAAAACAGCACTTGCTTGCTGGTCGCTTACATAGAGTATGGTTTCTATTAGGTTAATATGTTTCATTATTTATCAAAAAGGTTAGTTGAAATATAGATGATACTTCTGATAGGAAGATTGCAGTTGCTGAACAACTTCATTGGCTTTTGTTGCATCTGTTTCATTCTCCAACGCCTTAACTATTTCAAGGTGCGGGTGCAGCCATTTGTGCAGTTCATCGTGGCTTTTTCCGTCCATTGTACAGCTTTTTATGAGCTGGCTGTTTTGGTCTTTTAATTGTTCGGCAAGAGTTTTATAATCTGCCTTTCCATCTTGGATATAGGCATTCACCAATTCTTCGCCTTTCAATACAAAGGGTTTCATTTCTTCATTCACAAGCCATTTTTCTCCACTATTGAGTTCGATACCTTCTGAATTTTCATCGTGATGATGTTCTGCGTGATTTTCAGTTTCCTGATATGTTGTTGATTTTTCAGTAGAATTATTACAACTCCACAATAACAAAATTCCCACTCCGAATACAATTACTTTTTTCATAATCTAATTATTTCTTTTCAATCATTTTTAAAATTCCCTCTAAAACTGCTGTACCGTCTTTTATCAGGTTGGATTTATGTCCTGAAAGTTTCCATTTCAAAACCGTCATTCTCATTCCTCCAAGTATAATAGTGGTAAGCGTAGATGCACCTATTAGCTTGTTGTATGTTCCGCCTTTTTGTCCTTTTTCAATGTTCTTATTGACGTATTGGTGCATTAAGTCCATTATCTCTGAAACCTTATAACTTAATCCTTCATCATAATGAAAAATACTTTCTGCAAAAATCACACTGACAATTGCGGGTTTATTGGTAAATGTTTGTAGCTGCGAATTGAAAATGGATCTCAATTCATCTGCTGCCGTTGCATCAGGATTTATAGGAATGTTATTGAGGCGGTTTTTCATTCCCGTGATGAAATAATTGAGCAAACCAAGCAAAATATCATTCTTACTTTTAAAATGGCGATACAATGCAGGTTCAGATAAGCCAATATCTGCTGCCAAATTTTTGATAGTCAGGTTTTGAATACCGTAAGTATCAATCCGAGCCGTTGCAGCTTCCATTATTTCTATTTGTCTGTCGCTAAACTTTTCCATATTATTTATTGGCTAACCAAACAAGTTAGTTAGTATTCACTTGCAAAGATAGAGATAATTTTTTAACGGACAATATTTGGCACTTTAATTTTTAGTTCTCCTGCACCAAATGCTGTAAGTTCGGGTCGTTCTTGATACGCTCCATTTCACTGACAACGATATTCATAACGTCCGCTTTTATCCGCTTGTAATTGCTTTCGATTTCCTGCTTCATATTATCCTCGCCCTGCTCATCCACGAAAGATAAAATCTGCGGTATCTTCTGATAGGCTTTTGTTTCGGAGGCTACCTTGTCATTATCCACTATAATTTCGGCGTATAAGATATTCACGGCATATTTTCCTTTGTGTAGGTTTTAAAAATAATCTCGCATTGCAAAATCATTTCTTTACTATCTTCTTTTTATCCATTTAAACATCTCAAACCACAAAACCGAAGCCGCTGCAATTAGAAATGACAGTCCTAATTCCGGGATGTTCAATCCGGCTACGTGAAAGAAATCGGCAAAAAGTGGTATATACAATATGGCAAAAAGTAATGCCAACGTGGCTCCGATGATAACTGGAAATAAACGGTTTTTGTATTTGAAGCTGTCGAATATACTATAAACGAGAGAGCGGTTCGCCAGGCTCAAAAATATATTGGCAAAAATTAAGGTAGTAAAAACCATTGCTCTTGTAGTTTCTTCGTTGCTTCCCTTTTGAACAGCAAATTGATAAACGAATAATACACCTGCTGTAATTATCAGACCTTGAATAATGCTGATGCTTAATTCTTTCCGGTTCAGAAAGGTTTCTGTCATTTTACGTGGCTTTTGTAACATTGCATTTTTCTCTATCGGTTCGTTTTCATAGACAATGGAACAGGTTGGTCCCATAATGAGCTCCAGAAAAATAACGTGTACCGGCGTAAAAATATGCGGGTAAATCCAACCTAAAAACAAAGGCAGTGAAACGGTCAGAATAATCGGGATATGAATGGAAATGATGTACTGAATGGCTTTTTTGATATTGGCGTAAATCCGTCGCCCTGCAGCAATTCCTGTAATGAGTTTGTCTAAATCATCGTTGGTAATAACCAGTGAAGCTGCTGCTTTGGCTATTTCTGTTCCTTTGTTTCCCATAGCGACACCAATATGAGCGGCTTTCAGTGCAGGGGCATCGTTCACACCATCACCCAACATAGCTACCACTTCTCCGTTTTGCTTCAAAGCGTTTACCATTGCCAGCTTTGCTTCGGGAAACATCCTTGTAAATAAAGTTGTTGTCTTTGAAAGTTCTATCAATTCCGCATCGGAATGATGAATGATTTCAGCACCATTAACAGCCGGAGTATGGTTGATAATCCCAGCTTGACGGGCAATGGCATTTGTGGTGTCAGCATTGTCGCCTGTAATCACTTTTACTTTAATTCCGGCATCGTAAATTTTCCGGAATACCTGCTGGATATTTTTTTTAGGTGGGTCGTAAAATACCGTAAATCCTAAAAAGTCAAAATTGAAATCCTGCTGTTTTTCGGGAAAATTGTTTCCCTTAAAATAACATTTGGCAACCCCTAATATCCGGTAACCTTGTTTGCCAAAATCACTAATATGCTGACGCAGTTTATCTTTTTCGTGTTCCGAAAGATTGGAAACAGCAAGAATGGCTTCGGGAGCACCTTTGGCTGCCACTATTCTTTCGCCTGAATGGTTTTCAAAAAGATGCGTCATCATCGGAGGCTTACCGTCCAACGGATATTCGTGCACCATTTGAAAATCTTTCCGTCGGTCATTCGGTTGAGCTTGCTCATAAATCTGATGCAGTGTTTTTTCCATCGGGTCAAACGGAACGGGTTCGCTGCTCCACATCGCAAAAGCAATGAGTTCGGATAATTCGGGTGCATTGAAACGTTCTTCGTCAAAAACCTGATTGGATTTATAATCGAAAAGGGCTTTCAGTCGCATAGAATTTTCAGTAATTGTTCCGGTTTTATCTGTACAAATTACAGTAGTGCTTCCCAGTGTTTCTACCACGCTGCTTCGCTTGATTATTATACCTTCACGCATTAGTTTCCACGCTCCCAATGCCATAAACGTAGTGAAAGCCACGGGAATTTCTTCCGGTAAAATGGACATTGCCAAAGTTAGCCCGACCAATAGACTTTCTATAATATTACGTGATTGCCAGAAACTGTATGCCCAAACCATCAGAAAAACCACTATTCCAAAAATTGCCATCCATTTTACAAATTTGGTAATCTGGATTTGCAGTGGTGAATGCTCTTCTTTAATCTCCTGAATGGTTTTCCCGATTTTTCCCAGCTTTGTTTCTGAACCGATTTTTTCAACTTTAAAAACCGCAAGTCCTGAAACTGTCAAAGTACCGCTATATATTTTTCTATCTTCAGTATCCTGATTTTTAAACACCGAAAAACTTTCCCCTGTAAGAGAGGCTTCATTTACGGAAAAATCATTACTGTATACTATTTCACCATCGGCATTAATCATTTTTCCTTCTTCAATAATACACAAATCGCCCACCGCAATTTCGCCAGTGGGAATTTGTATTACTTTTGAATTTCGTATAACGGTGCTGAGTGGTTCGTTCAGTTTTTCCAGAGCTTCCAATGCCTTTTTGCTGCGATTGTCCTGATAGAATGAGATGCCTGAAACAGCTATGATTGCTCCCAACATAAAAGCCGCTTCGGAATAATTGCCCACAATCACATAGATAACAGCCACTGCAATGAGTAAAAGCAACATCGGTTCTTTGAGAATAGCCAATAACATATTGTACCAGGTATTCTTTTTTATACTGTCTGCTTGGTTATAGCCAAATTTACTTTGAGAAATTTTTAGCTCTTCTTCCGAAAGACCTGTGAGATGTTTTGGGATATTATAGGTTGTCATATTTTTTAATTTTAGATGATTAGTTTCAAGTATTGAAACTACTTATGGAATAACTAAATTAGTAGGTTACCAATTATTTTTTAATACGAATTATCTATTTAATCTCCGCCAATCATTTTTGACGTTATTCCTTTTTTGAATGTTAATTCTGCTATAACAATTCCTGCAAAGTGTACCAATATAAAAATCGGAAACCAGTATATCGCCAGCTTATGTACGGTTTCCATAGGCTTTTTCAAATCCCCATCGCCCCATTTGAGATAAAATCCTGTAATAGCAGCAATGACTATAAACCAATAAAATAAGATATATATCATCCTTTGCAGACGTGCTTTTATGGACTGTGTTCCGATAAAAGGATTGGGGAAACGAGTTCCTTTCATCAGTATATAAGCAAACCTCATTAAGAAGACAAAAACGATAATATACGCTGTGTATTCGTGCCATTGCCACATAGGGCTAAGGATATCGTTGACTATGGCCATTGTCTGTTCCTTTGTCATTACTCCGGGAGCATCCTGCTCGATAACAGCAACAATGGGCTTTCGACCCATCCATTGCATTCTTAAAAATCCGGTAATAAACAGTACCGTCATTAGAAGCCCCAAAGACCAGTGCAATATTCTATGAGTTACAGTAAACTCTTTCTTAATAATTGTTTTCATTGTTTTAAAATGTTTTAATAATTGTAAGTCCAACAGCTTTGGATTGATAGAAAGGAACAACAGACAATGCTTCCCTTTCTTCTTTTGACGAAAACCATTTCGATGTGAAAGGAAACAGCCAATAGGCAATCTCGGTGGACAAGATACCAATACCTGCCCCCGCAACAATATCACCGACCCAATGCTTATCGTTGAATACCCTGTATATTCCTGTCATAGCTGCCAGAGGATACCCTGATATGCTAAGCCAGAAATTACTGTCCTTATATTCCCTGAACATAAAATGGGCTGATGAGAAGGCTGTAGCCGTATGTCCGGACGGGAAAGAAAAATTATTGGAACCATCGGGGCGTTCTTCGCCTACGAATTGTTTTGTGGGCAATACCAATGCTGCAGAGACTAATTGAGACGTAGCATAGATAATGGTTCTGTCTTTAAAATTATGTTTTCCTTTAACTCCGGCAAGATTAAGTCCATATACCGCTGCTGCCGGAGCATATTGCATATAATTGTCTATGGTTGCTCCGGCAATGATATGTTCCCGTGTTTCGTAGCGTGTGGACTGGTTCAATGACTTTAAATCATCAGACATCAAACTCAACGCTCCGTATGAAATCAAAACAGAAGGAACGATCAGTTTCTTTGCCGAAAATTTATACGCTTTATCTTCAATGCTTAATGTGTCTTTGCCTACTGTTTGAGCTTTTAAGCTCAACGCATACAAGAAAGTAATCAATAACAATGGTTTCATCTTAATCTTCTGCTTTATTTTTCAATGCCATTAACAATGTATAGGCTCCTTTTTGGGCGATTTTTTTACCGCTTAATTGGTTTTCATTGACAATCTCTATCCAGCCATCTCCAGAGGAACCGATTTCTACTGCTGTCATTCTGAAACTGTTCTTTTCCAGCACTTCAAAGACATAATGTTTTCCTTCAAAAGTCACAACGCTTTCCTCCGGAAGTGCTAATGCTTTGATTTCGGGTATGGGAACTTCGGCATTCATATAAAGACCAGGAATAAGTTTTGCGTTGTTTTCCGTGAAATGGGCGTGAACCTCCACCGCCCGGTCTTGGGAAATATTTTTACCGATTAGAATGATTTCGCCTCCATATTTCTTCTCCGGATTGCTGTTGGTGTATGCCGTAAGCGATTGTCCGATGCTGATTTTATCCCAATCTTTTTCAAATACTTTTAGGTTCAGGTGCAAATCTTTCGGATTTACCAGTTCAAACAACACATCCGATGGAGAAACGTATTTGCCTATATTCACAAAAACCTGCGAAACGAAACCGTCAAAAGGTGCATACACAGATGCAGTACGTTTGATGTTGTTCACCGAAACATTGAAGGGATTGATATGGATTAACCACAGTTTTTCTTCCAGTGCCTTTTGGCTGATGAGTAGCGTTTCATAATTGGCTTTTGCCTGCAAATACACTTTATCACTGCTTGCTTTACTCTGGTTCAATTGCTTCTGGCGGTGGTATTCGGCTTCTGCATTTTGCAATTGAGCCTTTGCCGTCAGGTAATCCTGTTGCAGTTGGATGAACTGGTTGTCTTCCATTACAGCGATCACTTCACCTTTTCGGAAGTGCATTCCGGGTAGCAATTTCGTGGATTTTACATATCCGCCCAACGCACTGCTCACCGACACGAGGTTTTGTGGCGGTACGTCCACCGTCCCGTTCAGTTTCAGCGTTTTGGTAACGGTTCTTTCTTGTAATTCAACGGTCGTCAGCGAGAATGCTTTTAGCTGTTCGTCCGATAGTTTCAACACATTTTCGGTAGCTTCCGTAGTGTTTTCTTCTGTTGTATTTTCCTTATTTCCGCAACTCCATAACAGGAGCAAAACGAAAATTCCGACTATATTTTTCATTTGAATAATTTATTTTGAAATGAGATATTGAAGATTGATGATTTGGAAATTGAGCTGCATCACGGCATCGTAATAATCGCTCTGGATTTGAATGGCCTGATTATTGAGCATCACCCAGTCTAAGTAATTGATTTCGCCATTGGCAAATTGTTCTTCTGCTGTTTTGAAAATCTGCTCGGCTGCCGGCAATTGTTTTTTCTTATACGTCCCGACGATGTCAAGCTGTGTCCGGTACTGCTGCAATGCCGCTTCATACCCGCTTTCCCATTCCGCTTTACGCAAAGCGAGTTCATTTTCCGTGAAGAGAATACGCTGTTCCTCTGCTTTAATCTGTGATTTCTGTGCTTTGAAAAAAATAGGTATGCCTACACCCACCTGAAAGGAATTAAAGCGATTGCTGTTCAAATCCCTGAAGCTCTGGTTGAAATAACCAACGGACAGATTGGGCAACAGCTTCGATTTTTCTAATCGAACCGATGCTTTTGCTTTTTCGATTTCCTGTGCCGACAATAGCAAGACCGGATGTTGTGCGACATCTGCATTCGCATCAAAAAGTCCATCCATAACAACGATGTCGGAAGCCGATGGTTCATAGCGGGTGTCAGCATTCAGCATCAGTTGAAGCTGTATTTTTGCCAACTCAATTTCGTTTGCCAACGCTTTTAATTGTATAGCAATGTTTTCCTGTTGCACTTCGGCAGCCGTTTTTTCAAGCAGGTTGCTTTCGCCGCTTTCCATTCGCAGAGAAGCTTTTTCTAAAAACCCTTTATACATTTCATCGGTACGGTTCAGGATTTTTTCCCGCTCACGCAAAACCAAAATCTTGTAAAACAGTTCACTTACAGTCTTACGGATATCCAGTTTGTTCAGGTTCACCGAAATAACTGCCGAATTCCATTCTTCGTTCAGTAGTTTCTTCTGGTTGCTGTACACAGTCGGAAAACTGAAAGATTGTGAAATCCCGAATTTATTATCGGAACTAGCACTGTTGACCTGTCCGAATTCGCCCGTTACGGCAGCCTGTGGAATGTTGGCTCCGGTAGCCGTCCGCTTTTTATAATATTCGGCGAGCAAGCTTTGGCTTTTTGCCGACAGGTTGTTTTCCGTAGCCATTTTTACCGCTTCTTCGAGTGTAATGCTTTGGGAAAATGCCGAACCACTTAAACCCAATAAAATAAGCAGTGTTGCACTTTTCCCGCCGAATGTCAGTTTGGGGAATTTAAGTTTTTCAAACAGTACAAATAAAGTGGGCAATACAAAAAGGGTCAGAAATGTTGCAAACAGTAAACCGCCGATTACCACCGTTGCCAACGGACGCTGCACTTCCGCTCCTGCACCGTTGCTCACCGCCATCGGGAAGAAACCGAGCGATGCCACGAATGCGGTCATCAGTACCGGGCGAAGCCTTGTCTTGGTTCCCAGCAATGCTATCTGGTACAGCTCTCTCTCTCCAGCTTGCTTCATCCGGTTAAACTCTGCGAAAAGCACAATCCCATTGAGTACGGCTACCCCGAAAAGGGCAATGAAACCGATACCTGCACTGATGCTGAACGGCATTCCACGCAATGCCAACAAGAAAATTCCACCGATTGCAGACAGAGGAATGGCGGTATAGATCAACAAACTTTCCTTGACGGAACGAAAGGCGAAGTACAGCAGAATGAATATCAATACCAGCGAAACCGGAACGGCTACCATCAATCGGTTCGTGGCTTCATTCAAGTTCTCAAAGGCTCCGCCGTAAGTTACGTAGTAGCCGGGCGAAAATGCCATCTGTTTATCGGCTTTGCCCTGCAATTCGTTGACGATGCTCTGTACATCACGTCCACGAACGTTGAAGCCAACCACAATCCTCCTTTTGGCATCTTCACGCTGAATCTGTGCGGGCCCTTCTATGATCTGTACATCCGCTACCTGATACAACGGTATCTGATTGCCCTTGGCCGTTGGGATAAGTAGGTTGCGTATATCTTGCAGATTTTCACGTTGTGTTTCGTCCAGACGAACCATAAGCTCAAAACGCTTCTCGCCCTCATACACTTTACCTGTACTTTGTCCCGCAAAAGCAGTGTTCACGACTTTGTTGATGTTAGTTATATTCAGATTATATTGGGAAATATTTGCACGGTTGTATTTTATTACCACTTGTGGCATCCCTGTGATGGGTTCGATGTATAAGTCCTGAGCTCCTTCTACCGTTTTGATGATTTCGCCTAAGCGGGCTGCATAAGCCGACAGGCTGTCCAGATCTTCACCGAAAATCTTACAGACCACATCCTGCCTTGCTCCGGTCATCAGTTCGTTAAAACGCATCTGCACAGGATATTGAAAACCGGTGGTAATGCCCGGAACGGCTTCCAGTGATTTGCCCATTTTTTCGGCCAGTTCGGGAAAGGTTTTGGCAGATTTCCATTCCTTTTTATCTTTCAGGATCACCATCAGGTCGCTCGCTTCCATCGGCATCGGGTCGGTAGGTACTTCACCGCTTCCTATTTTGGTCACGACCTTTTCTACTTCGGGATAATCCCTTATGAGGATATGGGCTGCTTTCTGGGTGTAATCAACCGTTGTTTTCAGGTTACTTCCCGTCAATACACGGGTATCTACCGCAAAATCGCCTTCTTCCAATGCCGGAATAAATTCGCCTCCCAATCGAGACAAAATAAGCACTGCAACGATGAACAGGGAAACCACCACACCAATAACGATTTTTGGGAAATGCAGTACCTTAGCGAGAGCTTTGTGATGAATGTTCTCCAACTTTTGCATAATCCGGTCAGAAAAATTGGGTTTGTGCTTGATTTTTTTACTCAACACCAATGAACTCATCATCGGTATATAGGTAAGTGAAAGGATGAATGCACCGATCAAGGCAAAAGCCACGGTCTGTGCCATCGGCTTGAACATTTTTCCCTCGATGCCTTCAAGCGTGAAAATAGGCAGGTACACGATCAGGATGATGAGCTGTCCGAATACGGCACTATTGACCATTTTTGTAGCCGAATTGCTGACCTGATGGTTCATTTCGTCCTGCGAAATACGATTGGCGACTGCAAATTTCTTTCCGTGCATCTGGTGCAGCACCGCTTCTACAATGATAACCGCTCCGTCCACAATCAATCCGAAATCCAATGCTCCCAAGCTCATCAGGTTACCGCTCACACCAAACAAATTCATCATAATGATGGCAAACAGCATCGAAAGGGGAATCACAGAAGCGACCAGAAATCCCGCCCTGAAATTCCCGAGGAACAAGACCAGTACAAAGACCACGATCAAGGCTCCTTCGGCAAGGTTGGTCTCAATGGTACTGATGGCATTGTTGACCATCTTGGTACGGTCGAGGAAGGGTTCGATGACCACGCCCTTGGGCAATGTTTTTTGGATGACGGCTATGCGTTCTTTTACATTTTTGATGACTTCAGCACTGTTGGCTCCCTTAAGCATCATCACTACTGCACCTGACACTTCGCCCTGATCGTTGTAGGTCATTGCTCCGTAGCGTGTGGCATAGCCTGTCTTCACTTCGGCAACATCTTTCAACAATACAGGAATACCGTCCTGCGTTGCCGTGACCGAAATGTTTTCGATATCTTCTTTATTCCCAATCAGTCCTTCACTACGGATATAAAGCACGGTAGGGCCTTTTTCGATATAAGCACCTCCAGTATTCTGGTTGTTATTTTCCAATGCCGTGAATACGTCACTGATGCTGAGGTTCAGCGATTGCAGTTTGTTGGAATTGACCGCAATTTCATATTGTTTCAGCTTACCTCCGAAGCTGCTGACTTCGGCAACACCTTTTACACCTAATAGTTGTCGCCTTACGATCCAGTCCTGAATGGTACGCAGTTCGGTGGCATCAAATTGGTTTTCGTACCCTTTTTCGGGTCTTACCACGTATTGGTAAATCTCTCCCAATCCAGTGGAAATAGGCCCCAGTTCGGGCGTACCTACACCATCCGGAATTTCATTCTGAACGGTTTGTAATCTCTCAGCAACCTGCTGTCTTGCCCAATACACATCGGTATTGTCATCAAAGACAATGGTTACCAACGATAATCCAAAGCGGGAAAAACTCCGTATTTCGGTAATACCGTTGATATTGCTGTTTGCCTGTTCGATAGGGAAAGTAACCAGACGTTCGATATCGGTCGCTCCCAAGGAAGGTGCTACGGTAATGACCTGCACCTGATTGTTGGTAATATCAGGTTGTGCGTCGATCGGTAATTTGGTGGCTTCGTATAAGCCTAAACCGATAAGGGCTATGGTAAAAAGCCCGATGATGAGTTTATTCCGAATGGAAAACTCAATTATTTTATCTAACATAATTTGTACTACTGTTAATGATGAATGGAATACGGGATTTGCAGGCATACACTATTGGTGCAAAGCCCGAAAAACGCAGATGATTAATTAGGTACACGCTTATGTTGCGGAAATATACGTTCCGTATAAACACACAGAAACGACATCCGCAAAAGCGAATTCAATTAAAATATCTGTCCAAGAAAAATTAACAGGATTTTGGCGGTTGCCAAATAGCAGAAAGATAGTTATTGTCTGAGAATGCATCGTCCAAAGGCAAAGCTTTGGGTTCTTTACCCACAAGTTTTCTCGTTTCTATTTCAAAACTAAAAGGAGGGGTAAGTACAAAACTAACACTCAAAACATCGATATGGACGATAAACGGTAGTTGTTGGTCATGCTCGTAATCCTCATCGTGTGGATGATTTTCGAGGTGGTTGCCTTCATAATGAAGTGCGAGAAATTCCATCACATTTATTTGAGGATTTTTCTCTTTGTGCTCGAAATAATGTTCTACCAACATAGGGAACTTCAGCAACTGACCTAATTCAGTTGTTGAAATAAGATACACAGATAGAAACAATATGGCGAGTACTCTCCTCATACAGCAAAGTTAATGAAAAAGAGTATTCAGTTTTTTAAGTTGTTGTAATTTAAAACCTTTCAAAATTAAGACATCAAGGAAGTTAGATTATTTTAAACATTTCTTCTACCCTTGTTGTATCAAATGCTGTAAGTTCGGGTCATTCTTGATACGCTCCATTTCGCTTTCAAAAATATGCACAATGTCTGCTTTTATCAGACGGTAGTTGCTTTCGATTTCCTGCTTCATATAATCAACTCCGTTTTCATCAACAAAAGATACCGCAGATATTATCCTTTACCGATAATAACGGAGCGGATAATATGAAGCAGGAAATTGAAGCCAATTACAAGCAAGTCAAGCAGGATGTTATGATTATTGTTGAAAGTGAAATGAAACGCATCAAAAACGACCCGGATTTGCAGCATTTGGTACAGTAATATAATGCCAAAAGATATTTTTGTTAAATTTGTTGTATTAATCGGCATTGTGGTTTATGAACTATTTTTTCACGGTTGGTATTTCTATTGCGTTATTTCTGACAGTAATCTTATTGACGAAACAAAATAGGTCTGCTACTGATTTTATTTTCGCTGGGCTGTTGTTCTTTGCAGCCCAAACTATTTTGAACACATTTTTAGTAGAATCGGGATTGTATTTAACTTATCCGGATTTATTAGTTTTTTGTTTTCCCAGTCCGATAATAGTCAGTGTATTTTTATATCTATATACCAAGTACCAAACTAACAATATACAGTTTCAATGGCGGGAACTTTGGCATTTCGCTCCTGCTGCAATTATCTTCCTGATTTATGTCCGATTTTTCTTTTCAAGTCCTTCTCAAAAACTGGCTATCATGCAATCGAAAGGAGCAGGATATGAATTTGAAAATTTGTTAAGAATAGCTATAATCTATGTTTCTGGTATTATGTATAGTATTTTATCGCTCCAAATTTTATTTAAGTATCGCAGAAATATCAAAAATGAGTTTTCAAACACTGAAAAGATTGAATTCAACTGGCTTCTATTTCTAATAATTGGTATGCTGGCAATTTGGCTGGTAATTCTGTTTGTACAAAGCAATAATATAATTTCAATATCATCAACCATTTTTGTGATTTTGATTGGCTATTTTGGCATCAATCAGGTAAATGTTTTTGGGAAAAAAGCCGTTCCCGAATCCAATGTTATTTTAATAAATGAAGAAGAGAAGGATAAAGAACTTGATACATTATCTCCTTCAAAGAAGTATCAATACTCCAATTTAAGCAACGATGAGTCTTTACAGATACATAATCTGTTATTGAAAATTTTGGAAAATGAAAAACCGTTTTTGAATCCAGAACTGACGTTGGCAGAATTGGCTAAACTTATTCCAACCCACCCCAATAAATTGTCTGAAGTCATTAACAAATATGAGGAAAAGAATTTCTATGACCTTATTAATGAGTGGCGCATTAACAATTTTTTACAACTCTTGAATAAGCCTGAAAACAAGCAATACACCCTAATGTCGCTTGCTTATGATAGTGGTTTTAATTCAAAAGCTTCCTTTAACCGGAATTTTAAGAAATATACCGGCAAAACACCAAGTGAATACCAAATCAACCAGAAATGACGACAATATCAACGGTATCAATCCTCACTCAATAAGTTTCAGCCCGCACAATAGTCTCATTATCAATACTTATTGCATGTCAAATAATTTGTCTCACTATGACCATTGAGACCTTGAATTAAAATTTCCAAACGATTTTTGCATTCGAATTACTATCCGGTTCATGCATTTATTTCAAATAAATATAAACGAACAAGAATCTATTAAGTGCAGTTTGTACAACGATACAAGTTCTGATACAATGGTAATTATTGCATCAGCAGCCGGAGTGCTTCAATCATTTTACCGAAAGCTGGCTCAGTTTTTTCAAACTAACGGAACTTCGGTAGTTACATTTGATTATACTGGTATCGGAAAATCCTTAAATGGAAATATCAAAAAAGAAAATTCTAGCCTGGCAAATTGGGGAAATAGGGATTTAGAAGCCGTAATCATACATACCATTAAAACTTTCCCTCATCATAAATTAATTCTCTTAGGTCATAGTATTGGCGGACAATTAATCGGTTTAGCTCCGTCATCTTACAAGGCAGATAAAATTATTCTTGTTGCAGCACAATCAGGCTATTGGAAATTTTGGAAAGGAGTTAGTAAAATAAGGATGTGGATAAATTGGTATTTTCTTGTACCTGCACTAATAAAAGTATTCGGGCATCTGCCTTCTAAAAAATTCAGCAGGATGGAAAGTCTACCCAAAAATGTTGCTGAAGAATGGGCAAAATGGTGCAGGAGCAGCGATTATTTATTTGCAAACGTTTCATACAACAAACTCTACTTTGACAGAATAAAATGCAAGCTCACTTCTATAAGTATTGATGATGATTTTTTTGCTCCAAAAAAATCTGTAAGCTGGTTAACAGCAAAATTTGAGAATGCTGGTATAAAACGCCTACACCTTTTCCCTAAAGATTTTAATGCGTTGAAAATTGGGCATTTTTCATTAAACAATGAAAAATTCAAGAATAGTATTTGGAATATTTTATGGGAAGAAACTGATAATTAAGAGATATGAAGCAACACAAATATTTTGGCGAAATAGTTAATGGCTACTCAATTTTCTCAAAAATTAAATTATGACTACAATTAAAAATACAGCAAGGATTGCGGGGTTTATTTACCTGGTCGTTGTAATTACAGGAATGTTCAGCCTGGCTTATGTTCCCAATAAACTTATTAACTGGAATAACGGAGCGGCAACATTTAGTAATATTACTGCTTCTACTTCATTATTCAGATTGGGCATATACAGCAGCGTGGTTTGCTATGTAGCATTTGTTTTTTTGCCAATTGTTTTATACAAGCTTTTAAGAGCGGTTAATGAATCTCGGGCAAGGGTAATGGTGATATTGGCATTATTAAGTGTGCCTTTGTCGTTTAATAATTTGCAACATAAATATGCCGCATTAACGCTCACTGGTAAAGAATCCTTTCTGCAAAATATTTCAATAGAAGATTTACAAAGCAAACTAATGTTATCTCTGAACCAGTATAACGATGGGATTTTGCTTGCAACGGTATTTTGGGGGCTTTGGCTTTTTCCGTTTGGGTTGCTGGTTTACAAATCAGGATTTATACCAAAAATATTTGGCGTTTTACTGATGTTAGGTTGCGTTGGCTATTTGATAAATTTTACTGGCAATACTTTATTTGAAAATTACTCCAAAATAGGGATTGGAAAATATATGAGTATGCTGCCAGCAGCAGGAGAAATAGGTATATGTTTTTGGCTGTTATTTTTTGGTTTAAAAGCAAAGGCAAATGGAAAATAAAAAAACGCAATTCGAAGATTTTAAAATCAATATCAAACTGATACTCTCCGCACTTTGGGCTTCCGTAATGTTTCTTTACATCTATGGTGATTATTTTGAATTGTACGTTCCTGGAAAAGCACAAGGGCTGCTGAATGGACAAAACATGCTGAGTACGCCTTACAAATTGCTTTTGGCAACAATTGTTATGACACTTCCTTCGCTGATGATTTTTTCTTCGCTTATGATAAAACCAAAATGGAATAGGGTTTTAAATATTTCAACTGGAATATTTTTAACCATGTTCACTTTTTTTGTAGGCGTTTCATCCTTTACTGAATGGAAAATATTTTATGTAATGCTGTCTTTTTTGGAAAGCATTATTACATCCATTATAGTATGGAAGGCATGGTACTGGCCGAAGAAGTAATTGTGCAGACTGATAAAGACTATAAGCGAGTACAATAATTCAACCTATGAATTAAAACGCAATTACCCCTTTATATAACATATCTAAAATTTTTAAAAATGAAATTATTTAAAACGTGCCTTTTCATCGCATTTATTATGCTCCTTGCAGCTTCTTGCAGAAAATCAGATTCCGATACGGGTAATACTTATCCTAAACAAGTAAGTATTACCTACCGTGTTAGCAGCACAACAACGAATAACCTGGTGTCCATTACTTATGATAACGAAACCGGGGGACAGACTACTGCTAATAACCCAGCATTGCCATTCACAAAAACCATCACAAAAACTGTCAACAAAAACAATATTATAACGGTTGGATATTTTGTGAATCCAGCTCAAACCGTAAAGCTGGAAGTATTAGTTGACAATGAGGTTGTAAAATCTCAGGTATATACTAACCCCAATGCTGCAATGTCATATACTTTTCAATAACAAAGAAAATCTGGCTTGCATTAAAACAAAAAAATAGTATGAAAAAATCGTTCAGCATTTATTTAGCCTTTATAATCTTTTCGGTATTCTCTTTTTCCTGCACTAAAGAAAGGTATATAGGCGAGGTTGGAAACTTAGTACCCAAAACGGTTGACCAGGATGCCACGCTGCCTTCAATTTCCATTAACGGTGCGTTGTTGCATTCAGAAGCTTTTGGTGCAAAAGACAGTACATTGATTATATGTATCCACGGTGGCCCCGGTGGTGACTACCGTTATATGCTCAATTGCAAAACGCTTGCAACAAAAGGCTATCGTATTGTTTTCTACGACCAGCGGGGTGCAGGTCTTTCTCAACGATTTCCAAAAGCTTGGTATAAATCCCAGGGCAGCGATGCCATTAGTAAGATATTTTATGACGAATTAAAAGGCGTGATAGCCCATTATAAAACAAGTGCTTCACAAAAAGTAATTCTGTTGGGACAGTCTTGGGGAGCCATGTTGGCTACCGGCTACACAGGTAAATATCCAAACGAGATAAATGGTTTAATTGTAGCGGAGCCGGGTGGTTTAAAATGGGATGATGTGGTTGACTACGTTTCCGAATCAAGGTCATTCAAGTTGTGGAGTGAAACTTTAAATGATGCCACCTATATTGACCAGTTTATTACAGGCAAAGAAGACCAGCACGAAATATTAGACTATAAAGCAGGTTTGATGGGTTCTGTAAATACAATAGTTGGCGATGTGGGTTCGGATTTAGGTAATAATGCACCGACTTATGTTGCCTCCCGAAGTGGTGCTGTCGTTAATGCCGCATCTTACGAATTAGGGCAAGATACTAAGCCTGATTTTTCAGCAGGCATCAGTAATTTTTCAAAAAAAACACTTTTCATCTATAGCACTAACAACAAAGCTTACCCTGACAGTTGGGCAACAAAAATTTCATCAGTTTATCCTAACAAAGAAGTTTTTAAGGCACAGGGAGTTGGTCATTCGGGAATGTTTGACCAGATAAATTTTTGGACAACAGCGATGGAACCTAAAATTATTTCTTATATACAATCTTTATAACAGAATAAATGAAGACAATTACTCTTAAGCCAATTATTATACTTGCTGTTTTCTCATTTTTTCAAAATAAAATACATGCACAGGTTATAAACTGGGAAAATGGTTCTAAACAAAATAAGCATTTGTTACATGCTAATGCTGGAGCAGAGTATAGTTTGACGGCCGGGTTGGGTTATCATCGCTTAATACCCGTTAAAAAATTTCCTTTATGGGTTGGTGGTGAAGTCTCTATACCTGCAGGAAATAAGTTATCTGATGATTTTAAAGTGAGGTTAGGTACACAAATCAGGATTGCTACATTCAACCATTTCCAGTTTTCAGCAAGGGTACAAGGAATATCCAGGCGTTATCAGAATCAGTCGGTCACACTTTTCAATTTTGGAAGTGATTTTGCCAGCACATTGGGCTATTATCAAAAACATTGGTTTGGTGGTGTTGAAGTTGGTTTTGAAAAAGCCATCGTTACACATTTTAAACACAGCGATTGGTACAAAGAAAATATTTACGACAATGTTCAGGATGGCTGGTATGAGCCTGCAACCGGAGGTAACTTTTATTATGGATTACAGGGAGGCTATTCTATGAAGAAAATAGATATTACTCTTAAAGCCGGAAAATTTTTACAGGAAGATTTTAAGTCACAACCATTACTTCCTTTTTATGGGCAATTGGGGGTGAATTTTAGATTTTGAAATGATAGATGAATAATCATCATTTAAAAAGAGTAAAGTATGAAACAAAAATAATACATCCATAAATATTACGTATGCGAATGATTAGAGTCCTATTTTTTGCGTTTGCAGTTTTGAATGCAAATGCTCAATCCCTGCTTAAACCGGGAGATAATTCAATTAATAAAAATGCAATAAGAAATGTACATTTTGAAATGGCATACTTTTCTGTGTCAGGGGGAGAAACTTTAGAAATCGGTTCTTTTGATGTAGCAATAAATACAAATGAAAAAACCGTATCCGTATTCACAAAGATAATATCTCCAAAAGGAAATTCAATTTGGGCAGATACAAGCATAGCAGATATAGCTACATTAAAGCCTATTTACCGGTCTTCCAACAATTCCGAAAAGCAATATCATATTAAGTATGGCAATGCTATAGAGGGTTATTATTACGACAAGCGTTCAAATAAAGGTCATCAGGTTAAGGATAATAAAAATGGGGGCTTTTTCGACAGTTTTATTTACCCCTACCTGCTCGGTGCGCTTCCCCTTACTTCCGGTTACAAAGCTATTTTGCCCGTATATGAATACAAGCCTGGAACTACAAACAACATTTCAAATACCCGTATTACTGAAGTGAAAAGTAGTATGCATAAAAGTAATATTACAGGCGAGCATGCAGTGTGGCAGGTTAGCGTATTTGAAGAAGGAACAAATGTTAAGTGTGAGTATTATATTGATAAAGAAAGCAGAAAACTCTGGAAAGTGGATATGCTAGCATCTAACGGCAAAAAATATTTACTGGTTGATAAAGAACTTGATTATAACCCCTTTACCGTAACATTTGATAAGGAACAAACTTATAAAATGGTTACAGCAGGCTCCGGCACAATTAGTGGTCAAATTTATGCCAGGGACAATGAGAATACGACTAAAGGAGGAATAGCAATACTTAACGTAAACAAAAAACAGTATGCTCCACGGGGTACAACTGTCATTCTTATTCCTTATACGGATTATTTTAAAGAATGGATAGCATTGAATGAAAAGCTTCGAAAAAAAGGGCAAGCCGTGCCGCTTGCGAAAGAAGCTGCTGCATGCATAAAACAAACTTCCGTATATGATAATGATGGAAATTTTGAGTTTACCAATCTTATGCCGGGTAACTATTATTTATTTACTGAATTTGGATATACCCATACATTTTCAAGAACTGATATTGTAGGCTATACTGATACTTACATTAATGGTTTGTTCCAGGGAACTACTGCTAATACCGAGGTGAACAGATACAAAACAAGTGCCGCCGCCACTTTAAAAAAGATAGTAACAATTAATAAGGAGGGAGAAAAGGTAAATGTAAAATTGAAGAAAACACTATAGTGATAAATAAAGAGAAAATATATAGTAACCAATGCCATTTAGTTAAGCTATAGATTTTTGTAAACCATTGAGAATTTGGCTCTTGGTTTTTTCTTTCTTATGTATTTACGGCTTGGTCTTACCTTATTGACTGCTTTTGCTACGATTTTGTCAAAC
>NZ_JBFOLH020000017.1:0-95369 GCF_040829825.2 Leadbetterella sp. DM7
CCGGCATATAGGCCTGCCTTGATGCACGTTTTTGACGCGCTTTTGCCATATTATTCGCTTTTGCCTCCGAAAAATAAGAAATAATCCCCTTTTAATAAAGAATTTAGCCTGTTAACAGCAAACCCTAGCTAATCCACGCGAAACTACAAAGAAACCGGCAATCTGTAAAAGAAGAGCTGTGCAAAAACCAGGATTGGCAGAAAATGACAGCATATACTGAAAAAATGGCAGTAAAAAACCGGCATTGCACATTTGGCAGCAGATTTGAGAATACTGTTTCAGAAATTTTCAATTAAAAATTAATTCAACGATTATGTCAGTAAACGTAAAACCTTTAGCAGACAGAGTTTTGATAGAGGCAGCTCCGGCTGAGGAGAAAACTGCTTTCGGAATTATTATTCCGGATACAGCCAAAGAAAAACCTCAAAAAGGTACTGTGGTAGCTGTAGGCCCCGGAAAAAAAGATGAACCTCTTACCGTAAAAACAGGCGACACCGTACTGTACGGAAAATATTCAGGTACCGAGCTCACCGTAGACGGGAAAGAATACCTGATCATGAGAGAATCAGACATTTACGCTATCATCTGATAGTCCTTAACTATTCTTGTTAAAAACTTAAAATTAGTAAAATGGCAAAGCAAATTCTTTTTGATACAGAGGCTAGAGATAAATTAAAAAAAGGCGTTGACACCCTGGCCAATGCCGTAAAAGTGACCCTGGGACCTAAGGGACGTAATGTTATTATTGATAAAAAATTCGGTTCTCCTTCTATTACCAAAGACGGTGTATCCGTAGCGAAAGAGATCGAGCTGGCTGATTCTATTGAGAATATGGGTGCTCAGCTGGTTAAAGAAGTGGCTTCCAAAACCGCTGATGCAGCCGGTGACGGTACCACTACAGCTACTGTTCTGGCCCAGGCGGTTTATACGATCGGTGCCAAGAACGTAGCGGCAGGGGCCAACCCGATGGACCTGAAAAGAGGTATTGACAAAGCCGTTTCTGCTATCGTTGCAGATCTCCGGTCACAATCCAAATCCATCAATTCTTCTAAAGAAATTACCCAGGTGGCTACCATATCGGCCAATAACGACCAGGAGATCGGCCAGATGATCGCTGATGCCATGGAGAAAGTGGGTAAAGAAGGTGTAATTACCGTAGAAGAGGCCCGTGGTACAGAAACCGAGGTGAAAACCGTAGAAGGTATGCAGTTTGACAGAGGTTACCTGTCGCCTTACTTCGTAACCAATACCGAGAAAATGGAAGCCGAACTGGAGCGTCCGTTCATCCTGATCTCCGAGAAGAAAGTTTCTTCCATGAAAGAGCTTCTTCCCGTGCTGGAAGCCGTAGCACAAACCGGCCGCCCGCTGCTGATCATTGCTGAAGATGTAGACGGTGAAGCCCTGGCTACCCTGGTGGTGAACAAGATCCGCGGAGCGCTGAAAATCTGTGCCGTGAAAGCACCGGGCTTCGGCGACAGGAGAAAAGCCATGCTGGAAGACATCGCTATCCTGACCGGCGGTACCGTTATTTCAGAAGAAAGAGGTTTCAAACTGGAAGGCGTTACCATTGACATGCTGGGTCAGAGCGAGAAAGTGTCTATCGATAAAGACAACACTACCGTAATCAACGGTGCCGGTGATGCCGATGCCATCAAAGGACGTGTTAACCAGATCAAAGCACAAATTGAAAGCACTACTTCTGACTATGACCGCGAGAAGCTCCAGGAGCGTCTTGCCAAATTGTCAGGCGGTGTGGCCATCATCTATATCGGTGCGGCTACAGAAGTAGAAATGAAAGAGAAAAAAGACCGCGTTGATGATGCCCTGCACGCTACACGCGCAGCAGTAGAAGAAGGTATCATTGCCGGTGGTGGTGTGGCCTTCATCCGGGCCCAGGCAGCGCTTGACTCCATTACTCCTGAAAACGCCGATGAGAAAACCGGTATTGCCATTATCCGCAATGCAGTGGAAGCTCCGCTGAGAACTATCGTATCTAACGCCGGTGGCGAAGGCTCGGTAGTGGTTCAGGAAGTAAAAGGCGGTAAAGGCGCTTACGGCTACAACGCCCGTGAAGATAAATACGAAGACATGATTGCTGCGGGTATCATTGACCCTACAAAAGTGACTCGTCTGGCGCTGGAAAACGCGGCTTCAATTGCCGGCCTGCTGCTGACCACTGAAGCGGTGATATCCGATATTCCTGAAGAAAAGCCTGAAGCCCCGCACATGCACGGCGGTGGAATGGGCGGAATGATGTAATAGTTCCGAGTGGATAGTTCCGAGTGGATAGTTCCCCGGATAGGCTGCCACTTGTCAGTTCGAGCGTAGACGAGAACCGAGCACTTCTCGACCACGTGTGCCTCTCGACTACACTCGAGGTGACAGATGGCAAACCCGGCCGGAACTCTTACGGAAGCTAAAAAAAAATACCCGCAGATTTTTTCTGCGGGTATTTTTTGTATATTGAATCCTGTAAATTACACAAAATGGCGCAGGGCAAATGGTATTCTTCCCGCAGCGATCTTCGCGGACAGATCATGTTCTCCATATTCCTCTTATTGATGGGGTCACTCCTGATTCTGTGGCGCTGGGAAAGCTCAAAAGTAAAAAAAGCAGTCCTGGCTGATCCCCGCTATTCAAATGCCGTTCTTACGCATATATATACCGCTACTACCCGGGCAGGAGGCCATAAAACTTATTTTACCTATTCTTTTCAAACGCCCGAAGGCCGGAAAAGCAGCACGAACGGCTACAGCACTTCCGGGAGGAAAATCAGGCTGCACCCTTCCTGCTACCCTGAGCTGGTGGGAAGAACCTTTCCTGTTATCTATTCTGACAAATACCCCGAAAAACCCCGCTTACTATTGCTCCGCAAGGATTTCCTGCGCTACGGCCTGCCCTTCCCGGACTCCCTGCGGTGGACCGAGCCTTTGATCTACGGCTATACCTCTCCCGCTCCCCTTTAACAACACATCATTTCACTTTGGAATTATAATTTTTCATTTTTTCAGGAAATTTTAAGTTTTC
This sequence comes from Leadbetterella sp. DM7, assembly GCF_040829825.2. Taxonomy (NCBI): domain Bacteria; kingdom Pseudomonadati; phylum Bacteroidota; class Cytophagia; order Cytophagales; family Leadbetterellaceae; genus Leadbetterella; species Leadbetterella sp. DM7. The sequence continues at coordinate 3,028 of NZ_JBFOLH020000017.1, forward strand.
CGAAAAAATCAATCAATCGATTGATTAATGCATTTTTTTTCTCCGCTAAATTTGCAGCGTCAAACAGGTCATCATGTCAGAAAAGGAAGAAAACATATTGCTTCATGCGGAAAGGCTTTTTGCACAAAACGGATTTAACGGAACTTCCACCCGTGAGATAGCTGCCGCAGCAGAGGTCAACATTTCGATGTTATCCTACTACTTCGGCTCCAAGGAAAAGCTGCTGGAGAAAATCTTCGAGTTCAGGATGAAGCAGGGGCTGGATTATGCATATAAGGTGCTGGAAACGCCCGAGTACAACACTTTTGAAAAACTGATGCGCATAGTGGACCAGTACATTGAAAAAGTACAGAAAAACCGGAATTTCCACCAGATCTTCCAGCGGGAATTACTGAACCAGAAAAATGAGCATACCCTGGACTACCTCAGGCAAAACAAGAGGATGTTTCTCCAGATCTATGAAAAACTGATTGAAGAAGGGCACCAAAGCTGCATTTTCACCAAAAGGCCTCACCCGGCTTTTCTGCAGAGCACCGTGGCGGGCACGCTCTTCAATTCGATCAACTCCCTGCCCATTTACAAAGAATTCTACCGGGGCGATGACACCTTTGACACCGAATACATCCAGCAGCTCAAAGATCACATTAAAAACATTTTAACCTACTTACTTGGATATGAACAAGTTATTTAGCCTGGTTTTTATTTTACTGGCGTTCCCTTTTCTTACTTACGCCCAGGAGACACGCAGCCTTACGCTTGAAGAGGCCGTTTCTCTCGGACTGCAGGCTTCCAAAACACTCCGGTCAGACCAGGCCCGGATAGAAGCCGCCACCGCCGATTACGTGGCTGCACGAAACCGGCTGTATCCTGATTTCAAGCTTTCAGGCACCGGCATGGCCCTCACCAATGCCACCGTACACATGAAAATGGGAGGAGATCAGGCAGAAGGGGGAAATACTCCCAAAGTTAACTCGGCCTTACTGGCCAACGCGTCTGTCTCTTACCCGCTCTATACCGGCGGCAAAACGGGGTATGCCGTAGAATCGGCCCGCTACCTGGAGCAGGCCAGCCGCCTCAGCATGGAAAACAACAAAACCGCTGTGGCTTATACCATTGCAGCGGCCTACAACAACCTGTTCAAAGCCGGACAGGCGCTGATTGTACTCACCGAGAACCTGAAAGCGGCGCAACAACGCGACCGCCAGTTCCTGGATTTTGAGAACAATGCCATCCTGGCGCGAAACGACCGGCTGAAAGCCAGCCTGCAGACCTCCAATATCGAGCTGCAGCTGCTGGATGCACAGAACAGCTTTGAAATTGCCACCATCCACATGAATTTGTTGCTGGGCCTGCCTGAAAACACCCGGCTTACGCTTGACTCGGCCTATATCACCGCCACCCGGGAGCAGCTGCCCGCCACAGACTACTTCCTGAACCAGGCACTGGAAAACAGGAAAGACCTTCAGGCACTGAATTTCAACCGGAAAGCGGTACAGACCAACATTCGTTCGGCCCGGGCTGAAGCACTGCCTACCGTGGTGCTGACCGGGGGCTATATAGCCGCTGAAATACCCAACCTGGTGTCAGTAATCAACGCGGCCAATATAGGCCTGGGCATTCAGTATAACCTGGATAACCTCTGGAAGAAAAATTCAAGGCTTATGCAGACACAGGCCAAAGAAAAACAGCTGGCCAATGAAAACGATCTGCTGAATGACCAGATCAGGCTGGATATCAACCGCGATTACCTGACCGCCCAAACGGCACGGAAGCGCACCGAAGTGTTACAGAATATGGTAGACCAGGCCGATGAGAATTACCGGATCACCCATAACAAGTACAATAACGGACTGGCCACTATGACCGAGCTCCTGGATGCCGACGCGGCCCGTATAGCTGCCCAGATCAGTGTGCTTAACGCCCGGGCTGATGCCGCCCTGGCCTATAAAAAATTACTTCAGACTACAGGAATATTTTAAAATCGATAAAAATCAATGGAAAACCAACCCAAAAAGAGACGTTCCGTACTCTTTCCCATAATCCTTGTTGCCCTAGTATTGGGGGGAGCCGCTTACGGCTACCATATTCTCAGCTACCGGTTAAAGCACGAAGCCACTGATGATGCCCAGATCGCATCCAATATGGCACCCGTAGTTTCGCGCATTTCCGGTTACGTGGAATCGGTGAAAGTGAAAGACAACCAGCCCGTTCATAAGGGAGACACCCTGGTTATTCTTGACAGCAGAGACCAGGAGATCCTGGTTCAGCAGGCCCAGGCGGCCCTGGAAACGGCCCTCAGCAATGTGGCCTCATCGCAGGCGGCCACCGCTGCTACTTCTAAAAATGTGAATACGCACAAAGCAGCAGTAACCACGGCCAACGCCCAGATAGAGGCAGCGCGTGTGAATGTCTGGAAAACCACGGAAGACCTGAAAAGGTATGCCAACCTGATCAAAGACCGCTCTATCACCCAGCAGCAGTATGAGCAGGCGCTGGCCGCAAAAGAATCAGCCGAAAAGCAGCTGCAGGTGCTGATTGAGCAAAAAGGCCAGGTGGTTCAGCAAACCGGTGCCGCCGAGTCGCAAACGGTAGCCAGCTCAGCCCAGATCAATGTGGCCCGGGCTATCGTAAAGCAGCGTGAAGCCGACCTGGCCAATGCGCTCCTGAACCGCTCTTATACGGTTATTGTAGCCCCTGAAGACGGTTTTGTATCGAAAGTTCCCGTACAGGCCGGGCAGTTTGTTCAGGCCGGAGCCCAGCTTTTCAGCCTGGTAAGGAGCAATGAAAAATGGGTAGTGGCCAACTTCAAGGAGACCCAGCTTTCTAAAATGCTGGAAGGACAAAAAGCGGAAATTGAGATCGATGCGTTCCCTGGCCGGAAATTTGAGGCCCGGATCACCTCTTTCTCACCGGCTACGGGTTCTTCCTTCTCGCTGCTGCCTCCCGATAACGCCACCGGTAACTTTGTAAAAGTGGTTCAGCGGGTTCCCGTACGGCTCGATTTCGTTCACCCCGACCAGGAGATCATTGCGAAACTCAGGGCGGGCATGAACGTTCATGCGGAAGTTTCTTTACAGTAAAATCCCCTGCCGGGACAAAGTATGCAACAGGATTCTTTAATAGAATACGGCTCACGAAGGGTCATTATCACCATCACCACCATTCTGTGCGCTTTACTGGAAATAGTAGACTCTACTATTGTCAATGTGGCACTGAATGAAATGAAAGGTAACCTGGGCGCCACCCTTTCAGAGGTAGCCTGGGTAATTACCGCCTACGCTATCGGGAACGTGATCATTGTACCCATGACCAGCTGGCTCTCGCAGCAGTTCGGACGAAGAAATTATTACGCAGCTTCAGTAGTACTCTTTACGCTCTGCTCTTTTCTCTGCGGAAATGCGACCAATATCTGGGAGCTGGTTTTCTTCCGTTTCCTGCAGGGAATTGGCGGCGGGGCGCTCCTGGTGACTTCCCAAACCATTATTACGGAATCTTACCCGATCGAAAAGAGAAGCATGGCACAGGCCATTTACGGTCTCGGGGTTATCATCGGCCCTACCCTCGGACCGCCGCTGGGCGGGTATATTGTGGATAATTACAGCTGGCCGTATATTTTTTACATCAATATTCCCATCGGCATTGCGGCTACTTTAATGACCCTTCAGTTTGTGCGCAGTCCGAAATATGCGGAGAAAAGAAAGCCCCGCGATGTAGACTGGCCGGGGATTTTCCTGCTGTCGGTTTTTGTGGGGTCGCTCCAGTACATCCTGGAAAAAGGACATGAGGAAGACTGGTTTGAAAGCAAAACCATCGTGGTTTTAAGCATTATTTCAGTGGTGGGCCTGATCCTGTTTCTCTGGCGGGAGCTCACCTTTAAATACCCCATTGTGGAATTACGGGTATTGAAAAACGGCAACCTGAGAATCGGTACGGTGATGTCGTTCATCCTGGGCTTCGGCCTGTACGGCTCTACGTTTATCGTGCCTCTGTACACGCAGAGTATCCTGGGCTGGACCGCCCTGCAATCGGGGGCGCTGATGATCCCTGCCGCCCTGACCACCGCCGTCATGATGCCGTTCATAGCACGGCTGCTGTCGAAAGGCGCCCGGCAGCAGGTGCTGGTGGCCATCGGGCTGAGCCTGTTTTTTGTCTACAGCTTCTGGGGGTACAAGGTACTTACTCCTGACACGGGCAGGGATGATTTCTTCTGGCTGCTTATTGTCAGAGGAGCCGGTCTGGGCTTACTTTTTATCCCGATCACCTCGCTTTCATTAAGTACCCTGAAAGGGAAAGAGATCGGGGAAGGCGCCGCCTTTACCGGTATGATGCGCCAGCTGGGTGGTTCATTCGGCATTGCGGTGATCAGTACGTTTATCTCCAACCAGACCGTTAAGCACTCGGCCTACCTGTCAGAGCATATCAGCACGTTTGACCCCGATGTACAGCAACGTATCGCTGCCATAAAAGCCAGCTTTATGATCAAGGGAATGACCCCTGACATCGCCCTGAGCTCGGCCTACCAGTCGTTGCAATACTCGGTGATGAAGCAGGCCACGGTGCTCTCGTACATGGATGTGTTTCTGTACCTGGGGCTGCTCTTCCTGGCCTGCGTGCCGTTTGTGCTCTTCGTTAAGGAGCGTAAAAGCAAACAAAAGGTAGACCTCAATGAAATGATGCACTAAACGCTGCTTCAAAAGCTACAGCTCACAGCTGCGGCGGGTAAGCAGTTTGTATACATTCTCACCGGAAGATCTGCAGAAGACATCGCTCTTCTACAGATCTTCCAGTATTTTTTCCGGTATAATTTTCTTCATGACCGGCTTCAGGTTTTCTTCCACCCCGAGCACTTTCCAGGCAGTAAGGCCGGGTGTTTTCAGCACCAGCATCTTTTTGGCAGCGGTGATCCTGAACTTTGTCTCCTCCGGGATATACCGTACGTTCTCTTCCCCGTACATCTGCTTGAAAATCCCTTGTGTCAGCTCTATCGCCTCTGCATCCGGCAGCGGGTTATCGTCTGACTCCAGGTACTTCAGGGTCATGACCACCGAATAATCCGCCACTGCATAGGTGACCGTATCAACGGTTTTCAAAGGAGAAATATCCAGGATACGGGAGTCCATCAGCAGGATTTCAAACGCCGGATCATTAAATGACCTGTTCATGACCTCCACCATCAGGTGACGGGGATAGAGCGTGAAAAATCCGGGGTACATATAATCCATTATTTTTTCCGAATCTTTGGCTTCTGCCAGCCGGAGGTACTCTCCCAGGGTCTTTTTCATGTCCTCCTGGGCAGCAACCATGAGCGGGAAAATAAAAAGCAGCGGAAAAAGCAGTTTTTTCATGATTGGCATGTGTTTAAAACGATATGGGTTCAAAGATAAGGACTTCTTCTTTAAACCGAAGACCTGTAAGCCGTTAAAATACACCATTTTGGGTATAGGCTTATGGTTTTGATTTTTTTACTTTTACAGAAAAAAGCCTCCCGGAACAAAATCTGATGAAAAATTATCGCCCGTTTTCTGCCCTGGCTGCAGGCGTCTGCTGCGTTTTCCTGTTTTATACCTCTTCCGGGCAGAATATGCCCCTGAGCTCAGGCGGACGGCTCGGAGCGGTACAGGCCAATATGGATATCCGTCATTACACGCTGAACCTGGATGTGGATATCGCCCGGAAGTCCATTGACGGCTTTACGGAGATCCGGCTGAACCTGCTTCAGCCGTCTGACTCGCTGCTGTTTCAGCTGGTGCAGGCCTACCGGGTCAAAGACGTACAGGTAGACCAGAAGAATACCGTTTTTCAGCACTCCGCAGACTCCCTGAGAATTACAACCGGCGCACCGCTGGGCACAGGCAGCCATATCGTTAAAATCAGCTACAGCGGCGTTCCCCCGGTAGCGGTCAGGCCGCCCTGGCGGGGTGGCTTTACCTGGACCACCGACAGCACGGGTAACCCCTGGGTGGCCATTAACTGCCAGATGGAAGGCGGGAAAATTTATTTCCCCTGCAAAGATCACCCTTCTGATGAGCCCGATGAAGGCGCAGAAATGTTCATTACGGTTCCGGAAGGCCTGGTGGTAGCCGGACCCGGTTTGCTGCAATCGGTAAAAAAGCAGGGAAAGGGTGCCGTCTGGCACTGGAAAACCGGCTACACCATCAGCAACTACTGCCTGGTTTTTAACATCGGCAAATATGCGGTAGAAAAAGAGACCTATACCACCGTTCACGGTAACCGCGTGCCTGTTGAATTTTATGTACTGGAAGAGCATAGGCACAAAGGCCGTGAAATCGTGGAAATGCGGGCCCGCGACGCGCATATTCTCGAAAAATACTTTGGCGAATATCCCTGGGTGAAAGAAAAGATGGGTATTGTGGAAGTACCCAATTACGGCATGGAGCATCAGACCATGATCTCCTACGGAGGTGAAAACTTCCGGTACCACCACTACCCCGGCTTTAGCTTCTCCGATAACCTTTTTCACGAATTTACCCACGAATGGTTTGCCAACAAGGTGACCAACAAAGACTGGGCCCATTTCTGGATCCAGGAGGGCATCACCACCTATGCCGATGCGCTCTTCTTTCGCGAGATGCTGGGCGAAAAAGGCTATGACTCGGTAATGGTAGCCAAGAAAGCCGATATTGAAGGCCAGGTGCCGGTGGTTCAGGGTGAAGCGCTCTCTACTTTACAGGCCTATAACGGCGATGTGTACAACAAAGGAGCCTTCTTAATGCATACCCTGCGCCATTTGATGGGCGATTCCCTCTTCTTCCCGGCGCTGAAAGCCCTCAGTGAAAATGTAAAATACCCCTATACCACTTTCCTGGTAAGCGATGACGTGGAAAAACACTTTTCTTCTTATGCCGGGAAAAGCCTGAAGCCCGTTTTCGACTTCTACCTGTATACAAAAGAAACCCTGGATATTCGTATCCGGAAACTCAGCCCGGATACCTATGCGGTTTATGCGGAAAATTTTCCGCAACCCCTGGCCATTGATATCCGGACCTCCGCGGGCATCCAAACCCAAGTCATGGACAACCTGGACCCGGCCAACCTGCGTAAAAATATATGGACGATAAAAAGTACCACCCTGCCCGAGGCCGACCCAGGGAACTGGTATTTCAAACGCGTAATTTATGAATAATGACAATGTGGAAAATTTAAAGCAGAATAACCAAATTCAGAAAACGATGAAATATATACTGTTATCAGCCTGCGTGGCTTTCGCAGCCCTGTTCAGCTCTTGCAAAAAGGTGGAAAAAGAAGTTCCTGCCCCCCTTCTTCCGATGGAAACGTTTTTCAAAAACGGGGAAAAAAGTTCACTCCGGATATCGCCTGACGGCCGTTATTTCAGTTACAGGGCGGATTACAAAGGAAAGATGAACATTTTTGTTCAGAAAGTAGAAGAGACCTCCGCTACCCGGGTGACCCATGATACCCTGAGAAGCATCGGCGGGTATTTTTGGAAAGGCGACCGGATTGTATACGCCCAGGACATTGGGGGCGATGAAAACTTCCAGCTTTTTTCTGTCAAAGCCGACGGAACAGACCTGAAAGCATTAACCCCTTTTGCCGGGGTGAGAAGCGACATCCTTGACGCTTTGAATGACATCAGCGGGAAAGAAAAAGACATGATTGTGCAAATCAACAAAAGGGTAAAAGAATACTTTGACCCTTACCTTTTGAATATAGAAACCGGGGAACTTACCCTGCTTTACGACAACAAAGAAAACTACGACAGCTGGATGACGGATAACCACGGGGTCATACGGCTTGCTTCCAAAACAGACGGTGTAAACATTACCTGGAACTACCGGAATTCAGAAAAAGACAGTTTCACGCCTTTGATGACTACTTCGTTTAAAGAGACCTTTGCGCCATCGTCTTTCAACAAAGACAATACCCTGATCTATGCCATCAGCAATATCGGCAGAGATAAAAGCGCACTGGTAGAATACGACCCCATCGCAAAAAAGGAAATAAAAGAACTATTTGCCGACAAAGACTACGATATAGCCGGTATTGACTACGACCGGAAAAAACAAGCATTAGCCTCTGTTTACTGGGAAGCAGAAAAATCGGAACAGCATTTTTTTGATAAGGAATGGGGCGATATCCAAAAGGCGTTGGATAAGAAATTTGACGGTTATTATACATTTGTGGCCAACCACGACGACGCCCGCACCAAAGCCATCGTGGGTGTAAACAGTGACCGGCTGCCCATTGAATATTACCTGTACGATTTTAAAACCAAAGAATCGAAACAAATAGCCAACCCCTACCCCTGGATCAACGAAAATCAGATGTGCCGTATGACGCCGGTTTCTTATAAATCCAGAGATGGCCTGGAAATTCACGGCTACCTTACGCTACCCCTGGGTGTGGAGCCCAAAAACCTGCCGGTAGTCATTAACCCGCACGGCGGCCCCTGGGCCAGAGACGGCTGGGGATACAATAACGAGGTGCAGTTTTTAGCCAATCGCGGTTATGCCGTATTACAGATGAACTTCCGGGGAAGTACCGGTTACGGCCGGAAATTCTGGGAATCGAGCTTCAAACAATGGGGCAAAACCATGCAGGATGACATTACCGACGGCGTAGAATGGCTGATCAAAGAGGGCATTGCCGACAAAGACCGGGTTGCCATTTACGGCGGAAGCTATGGTGGTTACGCCACCCTGGCAGGGATTACATTTACACCCGATTTATATGCGGCGGCCGTGGATTATGTGGGAGTAAGTAACTTATTTACTTTGCTGAAGACCATACCGCCGTATTGGAAACCTTACCTGGACCAGTTTCACGAAATGATGGGTGACCCGCAAAAAGACAGCCTGCTACTGGTCGAAGCTTCCCCTGTATTTCATGCCGATAAAATTAAAACACCGCTTTTCATAGCCCAGGGAGCAAATGACCCCCGGGTCAACAAAGCCGAAAGCGACCAAATGGTGGAAGCCCTGAAAAAGCGGGGCATTGAGGTAGAGTATATGGTAAAAAATGATGAAGGGCACGGTTTCCATAACCAGGACAACCAATACGATTTTTACGGTGCCATGGAGAAGTTTTTAGACAAACACCTCAAAGCTCAAAAGTAGACACTAACCCAAAAAACCTTTAAACTATGAAATTTCTTCGTATCCCGGCAGTAATCGTATTAATGGTTCTGCCCTACCTGGCCATTACAGAACAGTTTTTCCCGCCGGGAACACCGGTGGATAACTCGACTTTTGGGAAGTATATCCTGATTTGTATGGGATCAATTGCCCTTGGAGTGCTTTTGATGCGGTTTTTAAAGCCTGAAAGTCATAATGCCGGCTGGCTGCTGTTCGCCATAGGCCTTATCGTGATCATCCCGCTGCACCTCGGCCCGCCCAGGATGGGGCCGGAACTACAGGCTGCAACGGGTATCGAAAGATTAAGGTTTACCCTACTGATCGCGGCCACCCTCCTGCTGTTCATGGCCGGGCTGAAGGTCATTGCTCCGCTCCGAAGTACCCTCTCAAAAATAACTTTGGCCGTACTATGCATCATGCTCCTGCTGAGTGTGTGGAATTCCGGTTCCCTGTTTTTGCTGAGCTTCGCCGGGCAGAATCCGGACACCGCTGCTTATATTAGCCCGTTTCCGGGGGCATTGCGGAGCCCTACCCGGATTTTGGTTTATGCTACCGCTGCCTTACTGGCTTTTCTGCTGAGTCAAAAAGGAGAAATCAAAAAATGGCAGTGGATCGGGCTGACCGTTATTTGCCTCATAGGCATTGTGATGTGTATCCTGTATGGCCAGGATCCCCGCATTCCCTTTATGGTTCCAGCCATCGCATTAGCGCCGGCGTACTGGCTGGGGATAGCATTACTGGCTAATAAAAGGCGGATTTATAACCACTAAAAAGCTAAACTATGAAATTTCTCCGTACAGTAGCAATACTCATTTTGATTCTATTGCCTTACTATCCCCTTACCGAAAACTTCTTCCCGCCTGAAGCACAGGTAAACCAGGAAACTTTCGCGGCTTACATCGTTATTTGTACCGGGATTTTCATTGCGGGGTTTCTTTTACTCCGTTTCTGTAAACCCGGTAGTCATACGGCAGGGTGGTTGCTCTTTGCCATGGGCCTGATCACCCTGGTTCCTCTGCACCTCGGGCCGCCAAGAGAAGATGCCGGCCTGCTGACAGCCGCCGGTATTGAACAGTTCAGGTACGGAGCGCTGATGATGGCTGTCCTGCTGTTACTCAGGGCCGGGCTGAAAGTTATCTCATCGCCTGACACCACTTTATCAAAAATAATCCTGGGGATGTTATGCCTCATGGCCTTACTGAATTTATGGGATAATTATAGTTCGTTCAGGTTCAGTTCCGGGTTAAAAGACTGGGTAACGGCCGGGAAAAATGCGGATGATTTCTTTCCGCAATTTGACTTTCACATGCCCTGGAGGGCATTGGCCCGGGCATCGTTATACGTAGCCGCCATTGCCCTGTCTTTTGCCCTGTTCCGCCAATCCGCCATCCGGAAATGGCAGTTCGCCGTCATCAGTATCTTTTGCTTAACAGGCATCGTATTTTGTGTGCTCTGCCTGCTATCCGCATTTCAGGAATACTATTTCCCGTTTATGGTGCCGGCCATTGCATTGGCGCCGGCGTACTGGCTGGGGATAGCATTGCTCACTAACAAGCAAAAATCCGGGTCAGCGTTTACTAATTCTGATTATTTTTGAAATAGGTTAATACAGTTCATGCACGGGAAAGAATCATTTATTACCAGGTGTTTTTTCCGCCATAACCAGCGAAAAAACACCTTCCTTTACGGCTGTTTGCTTATAGCCGCTGTGGGTTTGCTTCCGGTAAAAGCGTATGCCCAGGCAAGAGACCAGCCGGTGATTCTTTCGGACAGCTGCATTACCCAACCTCTTTGGTTAGACAATGCCGGCTGGCGGTTTCATCCCGGCGATGACATGCAGTGGGCTCTTCCCGGTACTCCTGACAGCAACTGGCAGGTAGTGAAATCCACTGGTTTTGGCGCTGACAAATACAGCCGGGCGCCTATGCCGGAAGGATGGACAGGGTTCGGATGGTTCCGGCTCTGGGTAAAAAAACAGGACAACACACTGACAGACACATGGGGTATTTATTTTAATTTGGATGCCGCCGCGGAATTTTATTTTGACGGGCGGAAAATCATGTCGCTGGGCGAGCTGGGTACGTCTAAGGAAACCATGAAAGCCGTAAGAAACCCCTTTCTCACCATTCCCATAGCCGTTACAGATACCCTGCCGCACCTGATTGCCGTACGCTTTTCCAATGAGTGGGGTTATTATCCCAATTTCTACGGGTTCAATATGCAGATCCAGGACCTGCATCGCATGAACAGCACCCAAAAAGCCAACCAGCGCCTCATGGACCTGCTACTCATCAGTGCCGGCGCGGCAGGGATTCTCATCCTGCTGCATCTATTACTCTTCCTGTTTTATCCCCGGCAGAAGATCCACCTCTACTACGTACTTTTTGTGGCCATAGTGGCCATAGGCCTGTTTGCCCGGTACCAGACCATAGTCACTACTGACCCCGCCCGGCAGGTTTTATACACCCGGGTTTTCCTGGGCTTTGTTAACCTGCACGTCACATTCGCCATGCTGCTGCTCTACTACCTGGGTTACGGGAAACTGCCCCGCATCCGGACACTGCTGGTGTTAGCCCTCACCGTACCCTGGACCCTGGCGGTTATCTGGAACATGCAGGATTTCTGGTATAACCGCTGGCTGAGTAATTTCAGTAACAACTATCAGCTGGCATTTACCCTTGTTTTTTATACCGACGCGTTCATTGTTATTTACCGGTCTATTAAAAAAGGGAATAAAAAACTGTGGTTGATTGTATTGGCCATGGTCCTGTTTATCCTGCTGGGCGCTTTTGTCGGCTCCAATCGCTTCGGGTGGTTTACCCTGAACCAGGTCATGGTGGGATTTGCCTGGGGGAACCTCATTCTCCCGGTTCTGTTTTCCATCTACCTGGCCATCGATATCGCCGATACGAACCGGACGCTGGCGGTTCAGCTAAAAGAAAATGATAGGCTGGCCGCAGAAAACATCCTGAAAGAACAGGAAAAAAACCGCCTGGTATCCGAACAGGCCGTGCAGCTGGAGAAAACCGTCATGGAACGCACGGCACAGGTACGCGAACAGGCCGAAAAACTGCAGGAAATGGATGCGGCAAAATCCCGGTTCTTCATTAACCTTACCCATGAATTTAAGACGCCGCTCACACTGATCATGAACCCGGCCAAAGAGCTGTTAAATAATCCTGACCCGGAAATTACCCGCTCGTATGCCCGTTATATTTTACAAAACAGCCAGCGCCTCCTGGAGCTGATTAACCAGCTGCTGGATTTAAGCCGGCTGGAAAACGGGCAGATCGAAGTAAAGCCGGTGCCGGTGGATATCGTCAGGTGGTTACGCGTGATGGTGGCGCAGTTTCACTCCCTGGCCGAGCAAAAAAACATTTCCCTCGATTTCCGGTCGTCCGTAGATCGCTTAATAATAGAAGCCGATGCGGATAAACTCGAAAAAATAGTCCAGAACTTAATATCCAATGCCCTGAAATTCAATATCCCCGGCGGAACCATAAACGTTCTTTTTGACCGGGAAGAAGACGCACAGTTTTCCATAACCATAGAAGATACCGGCATAGGCATTCCTGAAAAAAAACTGCCCTACATCTTTGACCGCTTCTACCAGGCCGATGCCGGTGATACCCGCTCCCGCGAGGGCGCCGGCGTGGGGCTGGCCCTGGTAAAAGAACTGGTGACCCTCCTGGGCGGCACCATCGGTGTCAGCAGCGCACCGGCTAAAGGCAGCTGTTTTACAGTAAACCTGCCCTATATCTTATCCCCGGAGCAGGAAACAGAACCCCGCATCACTTTCTCTGCTGAAGCCCCCGTGACAGAAGAAGCGGAGATTCATGAAAACCTGCCGGTGGTGCTGGTCATAGAAGACCACGCCCAGCTGAGAGATTTTATCCAAACCACCCTGGCCGGGAAATTTACCGTACTCACGGCCGAAGATGGCCGCGAGGGCATTGAAAAAGCCTTAAAAGAAATACCGGGACTGATCATTACTGACCTCATGATGCCGTTTAAAAACGGTTATGAAGTTTGCTACACCTTAAAAACGGACGAACGCACCAACCATATTCCCGTGATCATGCTCACGGCTAAAACCGATACCGACAGCCGCATACAGGGCCTGGAAACCGGCGCTGACGCCTACCTGGCCAAGCCCTTTGATAACCGTGAACTGCAGGCCGTTATGGATAACCTGATCCGCGTAAGGAAATCACTCCAGGAAAAATACAGAAGCAACTACCGCTGGCTTACCCATCCCGAAGAAATGCCCTCGCTGGACAAAGCCTTCCTGGACCGGCTCAGAACCGTCATTGAAGAAAATATAGACGATGAGCAGATGAGCACCGAAGGCCTGGGCAGGAAAATCGGGCTCAGCCGCACCCAGCTCCACCGTAAGCTGAAAGGGATCATAGACCAAAGCCCCGGCGACCTGGTGCGCACCATCCGGATGCAGAAAGCCCATGAGCTTTTAGAAAATCGTGCCGGCACCGTAGCCGAAATCTCCTATCGCATAGGTTACGGTAACCCGGCCAACTTCTCCACCGCCTTCTCCCGGCACTTCGGGTATGCGCCCAGCGAAGTGCCTAAGAACGCCTAGCACGCTGCCTGCTTAGGCCAAAGCGGCTGCAACAGATTCAAAACATTCCGCAACATTTTCAAACATACTGACAATCAATAACTTAAAAGAAAAATAATCAAAGGTATTTGCAACAGCCGCAAATGCCTTTTTTTATGTGCACCTGTAGTTTTGAAATACGATTTTGTAACCCAAAAATACATATCATGAAAAAACTACTGTATGGTATTTTAATGCTGCTGGCCGCAGCCTGTAACACTCCCTCTAACCAGGCGGCGGAACCTACCATCCTGGGCGAGTGGGACATCCACGACACGTATGAAGGTAAACCCTGGACCTTACTGGCCCGGTTTAAACCCGATGGAACCGTAGACGCCATGGCTAACGGTAAATTAGTGATCTCCCAGAAATTCGCCGTGAGCGGAGACACCATCTACTTCAGTGGCGATCCTAACTGTGGCCCTAACTCCGTAGGGGCCTATAAACTCACCTACTTCAGTGACTCTTTGAAAATTAATTTAATTGACGACACCTGCTCCGTGCGGATCATGAATACCGATAAAGTACGTTTCGGCAGGGTAAAAAAATAACGATCATGAAATCAATACTCATCCCTTTAGTAACCCTCTGCCTTCTTTCCTGCGCGCAAAAAGAAGAGAAGCATGAATTCCATGGCAAATGGAAAGGTAAATTTAAAAGCGGCCCCCTGGCCGAAGCCCGTTTCCGGGAAGACGGCACCCATGATTATTTTATGGACGGGAAACTATTCTCCAGCGGAAAATCCTCCTTTAAAAACGATACCCTGAGGACCTTTGATCCTATCTGCGACTCCGGTGACGAAGAATACTATGCCACCTATAAAATAGACTTTATAAACCGGGACTCCATTGTATTCAGAGCTATTGAAGACACCTGTAAGCCAAGGATCTACGACATGGACGGCACAGGTTTTTCCCGCTTAAAGCCATGAGATACCTGATCATCCTGTTACTGGTCTTCAGCGCGGTAGTGTTCCACTTTTTCTACCGTACCTCAGGCGTTCAAATGCCGGAAGATGAAATTGCCCTGGGTAAAACATTATTTTCTGACCCGCTGCTTTCGTCTGACAAAAAGATAAGCTGCGCCAGCTGCCACAAGCCGTCCTTTGCGTTTGCCGATACCAGCGCCGTAAGCCTGGGTGTGCTGAACAGGAAAGGCGTGCGTAATACACCCAGCGCCATGAATGTAAATAATGCCGCCTTCTTTTTCTGGGACGGAAGAGCTTCTACGTTAGAAGAACAGGCATTGATACCGATTGCCAATCCTGACGAAATGAATCTGCCGGTAGACAGCGCCGTTCATCGCCTGCAGCAAAGCGGGTTTTACCGGGAAGCTTTTCAGAAAATATACCAACAGCAACCCTCTGCCAAAACCTTGTCCCGGGCGCTGGCGGCTTTCGAACAATCGCTGGAAACCGGCGATACGCCTTTTGACAACTGGAAAACGAACGATAATGAAAAAGCCGTAAGCGAATCTGTAAAACGTGGTTTTGCCCTGTTTAACGGCAGCGCCAACTGCGTGCGCTGCCATTTCGGGCCGGACTTCAGCAATACCGAATTCCGGAATATCGGCTTATTCAATGGCAAAGACCTGAACGACAGCGGGCGGGCTGTCATTACCCGAAAGGCAAACGATTTAGGTAAATTCAAAATAGGCCCGCTCCGGAATGTGGCGCTAACGGCACCCTACATGCACAACGGTATGTTTAAAACCCTGCGCGAAGTGATCGATTATTATAACGATCCGGATAAAATAGTACCCGATGCCATCAACAGGGATTCACTGCTTTCAAAGCCGTTAAATTTATCAGAACCGGATAAGCAGGACCTGGAAAACTTCTTAAAATCGCTCACCAGCAAATCACTGGCCAGAAAGTAAGCCCCGGAAAACGGGAAAGAATGCTTTCGTATTCCTGCCCGCAAAATAGTATGACCACCAGTCGTTACCTTCTCACCGGTATAATCAAATTTTACCGTTCACCTGCCTTTGCGCTATGTTTATAATATAAAATTTCTCAAACCCGGATCTTTATTTAACTTTATGCCGGATTTAAACTTAAACTGCGTAATCAAAATGAAAAAAGGAACGTTACTGTTGATTGGTCTGATCGCTCTGTTCGGCGTTTATGCCTGTAGTTCGTATAACGGATTGGTGGGCAAAGACAATCTCGTTCAAAAAGCATGGGGTGAAGTGCAAAACCAATACCAGCGGAGAGCCGACCTGATCGGTAACCTCGTTAAAACGGTTCAGGGCGCGGCCGACTTCGAAAAAAGCACCCTTACCGACGTGATCAATGCCCGGGCGGCAGCCACCCAGATCAAGCTGGACGCCAACGACCTGACCCCGGAAAACATGGCAAAATTTGAGGCGGCACAAAGCCAGCTGAGCGGCTCACTCAGCCGTTTGCTCGTAGCCGTAGAGCAATATCCGGAGCTAAAAGCCAACCAGAACTTCCTGGAGCTGCAGGCGCAGCTGGAAGGCACTGAAAACCGCATCACCGTAGCCCGTAAAGACTTTAACGAAGCTACAGCCGATTATAACCTTGCGGTAAGAACCTTCCCCGCTAATCTTATGGCCGGCATCTTCGGGTTCTCACAAAAAGAGCTGTTCAAAGCTACCGATGCGGCACAGACAGCTCCTGACGTGAACTTTAAATTCTGATATAACCACATAGGTACATAGATTTATAGGAAATAAACTTATATATCTATGTATCTGTGTGGTTAAAAATAAAATCATGTTTATCCTATCCGAAATACAACAGAAAAACATTGTTAATGCCATCCATGAGGCAGAGGAGCTCACTTCAGGCGAGATCAAAGTGCACGTGGAAGAACATTGCCCTTCAGCAAACCCCATAGACCGGGCCGCTGAAGTATTCCGGTATCTGTCGCTGGATAAAACAGCCCTGAGAAACGGCGTTCTGTTCTACCTGGCCTATGAAGATCAAAAATTTGCGGTGATCGGCGATGAAGGGATCAACCGGAAAGTAGGCCAGGACTTCTGGAACAGCACCCAGGAAATTCTGCGGGAAAACTTCCGGATCGGTGACTTTGAAAACGGGTTTATCCGGGCCATAGAAGAAACTGGTAAAAAGCTCCAGGTTTATT
Source organism: Leadbetterella sp. DM7 (assembly GCF_040829825.2). Lineage (NCBI taxonomy): Bacteria > Pseudomonadati > Bacteroidota > Cytophagia > Cytophagales > Leadbetterellaceae > Leadbetterella > Leadbetterella sp. DM7. The sequence goes on from NZ_JBFOLH020000017.1 coordinate 19,866, forward strand.
TTCCCATCCAGGGCGTAAATGAAAATGAGCTTCCGAACGACATAAGTTTTGGATAATGAAGATACGATATTTCATCCTGTTATTTTTTAGCCTCCACGTTTTTGGCCAGGAGATCCCGGAGAGGCCTGATCCGCCCCGGCTGGTCAATGATTTTGTAGGCGGGTTACTGAGCGCTGACCAGATCAGCGCCCTCGAAAACAAGCTGGTGGCGTACAACGACTCAACCTCCACCCAGATTGCGGTGGTCATCGTTAAAACCACCGAACCGTATGATATCAGTGACTATGCCCTGCAGCTGGGCAGGAAATGGGGAGTAGGCCAGCAGGGGAAAAACAACGGTATTGTGCTGCTTTGGGCTCCCGGCGACAGGAAAGTGACCATACAGACCGGGTATGGAATGGAAGGTGCACTGCCCGATATCTATGCCAAAAGAATCATCAGCAATATCATAGCTCCCAATTTTAAAGACCTTCGGTACTACGAAGGCCTGGACCAGGCTACCACAGCCATCATTGATTATGCCAAAGGCGAGTACAAGGCGGATCCCAAAGAAGACGATTTCCCGGTAGGAGGCATATTCCTGTTCTTCCTGGTTATCGTTATTTTTATCATTATCAGCTCCCGCAACAAAGGCGGCGGCAACCGGGGCGGCGGCAGGAACATCCTGAACGACAGTGGCTGGCCTTATACCACCTATACCGGTTGGGGACGCCAGTCGGGTAGCTGGGGCGGCGGTTTCGGCGGTGGCTTTGGAGGCGGTAGCCGCGGTGGCGGTTTTGGAGGCTTCGGCGGCGGAAGCTTCGGGGGTGGCGGCGCGAGCGGAAGCTATTAGGAAGCTAAAAGTGAAAAGCTAAAAGTTAAAAGTTAAGGTACATTCTTTCCTAATTGATACTAAATGTTCCGAAACTTTTAGTTTTTAGTTTTTAACTTCTGATTTTTGGCCTTTCACTTTTAACTTCAATAAAACTTTCTTACCTTTGCACTCCATTTAGAAATGAAGGAGGTGTAAAGTATGCTGCATGTACAGGTAAAAGAAAACGAATCAATTGATAAAGCGCTTAAGCGTTTCAAGAAAAAATTTGAAAAAACGAAAGTTTTGAAAGAGCTGAGACGTCGTCAGGCATTTGAAAAAGGGTCTGTGTCGCGTAGATTCGAGATTCTCAGAGCATCTTACAAGCAAAAGACCTATGGACACATTGACGATTAATCGTCTTTGATTCTGCTTATATTTCGACTAATTTTGCCAGGGAATCATTCAAGGCAAAATTGGTCGATTTTTTTTTATCTTACCTCCAAAACGAAAGGCGCCTCAGTCCGCATACCGTATCGGGTTACCGGACCGACCTGCTCCAGCTTGCAGATTTCCTTTCCGGGAAATCGCCTGAGTCGGCACATGCCGATGACCTCCGGGCGTGGATTGTCTCGCTATCGGAAAGCGGCCTTGAAAACACCAGCATTAACCGCAAAATAGCCAGCCTGCGGGCTTTTTACAAGTTCCTGGTCAGGAGAAAAAAGATCAGCAACGACCCTACCGGCCTGCTGAAATCGCTGAAAACACCCAAAAGACTTCCCGTTTTCCTGGAAGAAAAAAACACGGTTAATCTTTTTGAGGCCATTGAATATGAACCGGGATTTACCGGTGTACGCGACAAGCTGATCCTGGAGCTGCTCTACGGCACAGGTATCCGTTTGTCAGAGCTGATCGGCATCAAAGAAAACGATGTAGATCATAACCGCATAAAAGTGCTGGGAAAGCGGGCCAAATACCGCATTATCCCTCTCCATGAAAACCTGGTTCAGCTGATAGAGCAATACCGCGGGCTAAAAAAAGAGCATGCCTCTGACTACCTGCTGGTGACTGACAAAGGGCAAGCCCTCTATCCCGTATTTGTGCAGCGAAAGGTGAAGCATTATATCCGGCAGGTAAGTACCCTGCAGAAAAAATCGCCGCACGTATTGCGGCATACCTTTGCCACCCACCTGCTCAACCGCGGCGCTGACCTTAATGCCATCAAAGAGCTGCTGGGCCACGCCAACCTCTCCGCTACCCAAATCTATACCCATAATTCCATCAGCCAGCTGAAAGAGGTCTTTAAGAAGGCGCACCCAAAAGCATGAGCTTATTTGGCAAAACTGTTTTTAAAGCGCTAAATTTGTTGCCAATTCTAACAAACTCAATATATGAAGAAAATCCTTTTGGTTTTGATCCTGCTGGTGAACCAGCTTCAGGCGCAGGAAATAAAATACAACTCATCTGATGTATTCAGTCCGCTGAACGGCTACCTCCCCGGAAACAAATACCGCAGCGCCTCAGGGCAGCCGGGACCGGAATACTGGCAGAACCGGGCTGATTATCACATCAAAGCTACCTTAGACACGGTTAAAAACGGGGTATCCGGCGAAGTGAGCATCACGTACACCAACAACTCTCCCGATGAGCTTACGTTTATCTGGCTGCAGCTGGATCAGAATAAATTCAGCCGCGAGTCACGCGGAAACAGCGTTACCCCGCTGAACGTGGGCCGCTACGGCGTAAAAGACTTTGACGGCGGCTATACCCTTTCAGGCATCAAAGCCGAAAAAGCCACCACCGGCGCAGCTCCCAAGGGCAATATAACCCGGGGCCGAAAATCTGTACTCGCCGATTCTTTCACAGACGACACCCGCCTGCAGGTATTTCTTACCGAGCCCCTGAAAAAAGGCGAGCAGGTGGTTATCTCCATGAATTTCGACTTCCTCATTCCCCAGAACGGAGCCGACCGCATGGGACTTTACAAAGCCCAAAACGGCACCATTTACCAGCTGGCCCAGTGGTTTCCGAGAGTGGCGGTATATGACGACATCAAAGGCTGGAACACCCTGCCCTACCTGGGTGCCGGCGAGTTCTACCTTGAATACGGCGATTATACCTTTGAGATCACCGTTCCCCGGAATCATATCGTAGTGGCTTCAGGTGAGCTTACCAACCCCAAAGAAGTGCTCACCGCAACGCAGATCCGGCGCCTGGCCCAGGCCGGCAATTCTGACAAGACCGTCTATATCATTGATAAGGACGAGGCCGGTAAACCTTCGGTGCGCCCTTCAGGAAACGGCAATATGACCTGGAAATTCAGCTGTAAAAATACCCGTGACGTAGCCTGGGCCAGCTCAAAAGCCTTTGTCTGGGATGCCGCCCGTATCAACCTTCCTTCCGGCAAAAAAGCACTGGCCCAATCGGTTTACCCCATTGAAATCAGCAATAACGAGGCCTGGGGCCGCTCTACCGAATACACCAAATCCAGTATCGAGTTTTACTCCGGCTGGCTTATGGAATACCCCTATCCCGCCGCTACCAACGTAGCCGGTATTGTAGGAGGAATGGAATATCCGGGTATTGTTTTCTGCAGCGCCTCTTCCAAAAAATCAGGTCTTTTTGAAGTAACCGATCACGAATTCGGCCATATCTGGTTCCCGATGATCGTGGGTACCGATGAGCGCCGCTATGCCTGGATGGACGAAGGCCTTAATACCTACATCAATTCACTGGCGCTGAAAGCGTTCAACAACGGTGAATACTATGCCCGCAGCTCTACCGCCCACCTTACCCGCTTCATGTCGGTTTCAAAATCAATCATGAATACGCCGGATGCTATCCCCGAACGCGAGCTGGGCGTGCTGGCCTATTTCAAGCCTTCTATGGGGCTCACCATGCTGGCAGATGCCATGGTGGGCGAAGACCGTGTAAAAATGGCGCTTCATGAATACACCCGCCGCTGGGCATTTAAGCACCCTACCCCCTTTGACTTTTTCAATACCATGGAAAATGTGCTGGGTGAAGACCTGAGCTGGTTCTGGAAAGGCTGGTTTATGAACAGCTATAAAATTGACCAGGCTGTAAAAAGCGTGAAATATGTCAGAGACAATGCCGCCAACGGGGCCATCATCGAGGTAGAAAACCTCAACCAGATGCCTATGCCGGTAGAAGTGGAAATAAAAGAAAAAGGGAAAGACCCGGTGATCGTTAAGCTCCCTGTAGAAATCTGGCAGAAAGGCAGCACCTGGTCATTCGGGTACCCCTCCACAGCCCAGCTGGAGTCTGTGAGACTGAACCCGAGAGGGATCTTGCCCGATGTAAACGACAAAAATAACGTCTGGAAGCCCTGAAATTCCAGGAGGAAAAGACACTAAGAAGTCTGGATAATGCTTAAAATCCGGCTGACCTGGCTCTCCCGATCCCGGTCGCCGGATTTTTGGTATGCAAAAGCCAGGTTGGTCAGTACCCGCATCACGATTTCAATATGCGAGCAGGCCTGGTAATACTCTTTTCTCGGCTCAAGATTCATGTGACTCAGGTAATCGTCAATGTCTTTCCGGTGAAATATCTGGCCTTTATTGAAGGCATTGACATAAAATGTGTGTCCCGGGTAATCAAAGATCATCACAAACAGGTTGGGCAGGTTAACCCCGTACAGGGGTATATCCAGCTTCTGGGCCAGGAGAATATATAAGCAACTGAGGCTCACCGGGTTTCCCCGCTTCATTTCCAGCACCTGGTTAAACAGTGAATTCTGCGGAGAGTGAAAATTCTTCACATTGGGCTCAAAGCCCATCTGGTCAAATATAACGTTATTCATCACCTGCAGCAGGTCAACCGGGTGCATATCTTTCTGGGTCAGCAGCCAGATATCCATGTAGATCCGGTTGATCTCCGTACGCATATTCTCGATCCGGTTTTCGGGATAAACAATGCGGGAAATCAGCCACAAGCCCCGGAGCAGGTCTTCACCACCGTGCGCCGCCCATTCTTTCATATCCAGCAAAAGGGAGTCGGTCTGCAGGTCCTGCAGAAGAAATTCGATCTTGCCCTGGATCACCGGGTTTTCTTCGTAGTGGTCCCATTCGCTTTCCAGCAGCGGAATGGCCTCCTTTCCCAGATCTTTTATCTTATCCCGGATCATACCCACTACTTCTCCGTCAGAATCATCCAACAAAGAAACCATCGCCTTAAAATCCCGGATATTCATAAGATATTCGTTTTACAGGTCAATAATAACATACACCCATTTAAAACCAAACAAATTTTTAAAACATTTATTTAGATGTTAGCTTTGCAGAAAAAACAACGTCGAATGAATATACTGGTTACGGGTGGCGCAGGCTTTATCGGGTCACATACCGTAGTTGAACTGATAGAAGCAGGTTATTCTCCGGTAATAGTAGATAACTTAAGCAATTCTGACCCCTCCGTACTTCAGGGTTTAAAGAACATTCTGGGCAAAGACATCCCCTTCTACCAGGAAGACTGCAATGATTATGTCAAAATGAACAAAGTGGTTCAACGGCATAACATTGAGGGTATTATTCATTTTGCCGCTTTCAAGGCGGTCGGCGAATCGGTAGCCGAACCCCTGAAGTATTACCAGAACAACATCGGCTCCCTGCTGAACGTGCTGAACGTGATGCAGGCCAACGGGATCAGGAACCTGGTCTTCAGCTCCTCCTGCACCGTTTACGGACAGGCCGACGTGATCCCGGTAACCGAAAATACACCCAAAAAGAAAGCAGAATCTCCTTACGGCAATACCAAAGCCATAGCAGAAGATATTCTTGAAGATACCGTAAAGGCCGGTCTCGGGTTCGGCATCATCTCCCTGCGTTATTTTAACCCGGTAGGTGCTCACCCCACGGCGGAGATCGGGGAACTGCCCATCGGGGTTCCCAATAACCTGGTTCCCTATATCACGCAAACCGCTGCCGGGGTACGCGAAAAGCTGACGGTTTTCGGCAACGATTACGATACCCCTGACGGCTCCAACATCCGCGACTTCATTCATGTGGTAGACCTGGCCAAAGCGCACGTATCGGCCCTTAACCTCCTGCAGAAACATACGGATGCCCCGTACTACAACGTTTTTAATATCGGTACCGGCACCGGGAACACCGTGCTGGAAGTGATTGATACCTTTGAGAAGGTCAATCACCTTAAGCTGAACTATGAAATAGGACCGAGAAGGCCCGGCGACGTGGTAAAGATTTACGGCGACGTGGAAAAAGCCGCTATGGAAATGAACTGGAGAGCCGCAAAAACGCTGGAAGAAAGCATGAAAGATGCCTGGAGATGGCAGAAAAAAATCAGTAACTTATGAGTAAACACATTCTGATCACAGGAGGTGCCGGGTTCATCGGCTCCCATGTAGTACGGCTTTTTGTTACCCGGTACCCGGATTACAAAATCATTAACCTGGATAAGCTTACCTATGCGGGCAACCTGGAAAACCTGAAAGATATTGAAAGCCGGCCCAATTATATTTTCGAACACGGAGATATCGTAGATGAAGCCTTTGTGAACGGCCTTTTTGAAAAATATCCTCTTGACGGGGTCATTCACCTTGCGGCAGAGTCACACGTAGACCGGTCTATCACTGACCCGATGGCTTTTGTACGTACCAATGTAATGGGGACCTGTAACCTGCTGAACGCAGCCAAAAATGCGTGGAAAGGCAATTATGAGGGGAAACGCTTCTATCATGTCTCTACTGATGAAGTGTACGGCGAGCTCCACAACCCCCAAGAATTCTTCGTGGAAACCACCTCTTACGACCCGCGCTCGCCTTACTCGGCCTCCAAGGCCTCTTCCGATCATTTTGTGCGGGCGTATCATAACACCTACGGACTGCCGGTAGTTATTTCCAACTGTTCCAATAACTACGGCCCCAACCATTTTCCCGAAAAGCTGATCCCATTAATGATCAATAACATACGGAACAAAAAACCGCTGCCGGTATACGGTAAGGGAGAGAACGTGCGCGACTGGCTCTTTGTAAAAGACCATGCCCGCGCCATTGATATCATCTTCCATGACGGTAAAAACGGGGATACCTATAACATTGGCGGTAACAACGAATGGAAAAACATTGACCTGGTGCACCTGCTGATTCGCCTGATGGATAAAAAGCTGGGCAACCCGGAAGGAGAAAGCACCCGGCTCATCACCTACGTCACAGACCGTGCAGGCCATGATCTCCGGTACGCCATTGATGCCACCAAGCTCATGACCGAGCTGGGCTGGAGCCCCTCGGTAACCTTTGAAGAAGGCCTGGCTCAGACCGTAGACTGGTATTTTGATAACTGGGACTGGATTGAAAACATCACGAGCGGCGAGTATCAGAAGTATTATGAATCAATGTATAAGCTATGAGTTATAAGCTTTGAGCTTTGAGTTTTAAGAACTCCCGGCTCGTAGCTCACAGCTCATGGCTCAAAACTAATTTAATATGAAAGGAATTATTCTGGCGGGTGGAAGCGGCACACGACTTCACCCATTGACCCTGGCAGTTAGTAAGCAGCTCATGCCGGTTTATGACAAACCCATGATCTACTACCCGCTTTCTATTCTTATGCTTTCGGGCATCCATGAAATTCTGATCATATCTACCCCGCATGACCTGCCCCATTTCAGGAAGCTGCTCGGCGACGGTTCGCAGGTAGGCTGCCGGTTTGAATATGCCGAACAGCCCAGTCCCGACGGACTGGCTCAGGCTTTTATTATCGGGGAAGAGTTTATCGGGAAAGATAAAGTAGCCCTGGTGCTGGGCGATAATATTTTCTACGGCGCCGGGCTCAGCCGGCTGCTTCAGTCTTGTGCAGACCCCGAAGGCGGAACCGTCTTTGCCTACCCCGTGCATGACCCTGAAAGGTACGGAGTGGTAGAATTTGACAAAGACTTCAATGCGCTCAGCATAGAAGAAAAGCCCGAGCACCCCAAAAGCAATTACGCGGTACCCGGACTTTATTTCTACGACAACAGCGTAGTGGATATCGCCAAAAACATCAAGCCCTCTCCACGGGGTGAGCTCGAAATTACCGATGTCAATAAGGTATACCTGGCACAAGGCAGGCTGAAGGTAGGGGTCATGAACCGGGGAACGGCCTGGCTCGATACCGGCACCTTCGCATCGCTGATGCAGGCCGGGCAGTTTGTGCAGGTGATTGAAGAAAGACAGGGCCTTAAAATAGGCTGCATCGAGGAAATTGCCTACCGCATGAACTTCATTGATGCCGGTCAGCTCAGAAAAATAGCCCAACCTCTGGTGAAATCGGGCTACGGACAATATCTGCTGAACCTGCTGAAGTAAGTTAAAAACTAAAAGTGAAAAGTGAAAAGTTAATGTACCTTAACTTTTAGTTTTTAACTTTTAACTTTCCTCACCATCCGTCATCCGACACCTTCTTCGCCGGTTTCGGTGCTACTTTAGGTTTCGCTGCAGGGATATCCTTGTTTTTGGCCACTACATTCCCTATCGTGTTCAGCTCTTCGTTAAGATCCACACGCGAATATACCCGGCTGATGATCTTCCATTCGTTGCCTACCTTTAACAGGTTAAGAAAATCAATGATCTTGTTGGTTGTATAGGCTGTTTCCGTAATGGCGGTGGCGGCATTGTTGGCATAGCTGACCGACAGCACACGGGTGGTTCTTTCCATTTTCTGGTTCGGCTTGATTTTCGAAGCCAGGCTTTCCACCGTCATCCCGGTTACCCCGTTATTTCCTATCGCTTTCTGAACCGCATCTTTCAGAAAAGCCCCTTTAAAGCGCTCCACCTCACCGTTGGTACCTCCTTCCAGGAAATCACTCAGGGTTTTGGCGATCAGCTCATCATCGGTCTGGGCTTTCAGGCTACCTATAGAGACGATCAGCAGCAGCACCGGCAAAACGTAATTTTTCATATCTTCTGGCATTTAATTCTATCACAAAATAAACGGAAATTTTCTATTCTTATTGAGATTGCATTTTTATTTAATTTTCTCTTTACCGTAAGCCGGTGCGAAGGAATTAAATTTAAATGAAGCATCCGGATAATGGCCTTTCTTTGGTAAATTTGCTAAAAAAACTCCAATGAGACTTTTCAGCAAAGAAACCTACCGGTTAAGGCGGGAACAACTCAAAAAGCAGGTAAAAGGAGGGCAGATTCTCATTTTCGGGAACAACGAAGCCCCCATGAATTATAAAGCCAACACCTACCGTTTTCGACAGGACAGTAATTTTCTCTATTATTTCGGGATCAATATGCCCGGGCTGGTCGGACTGATCGACCCCAACGGCGACAACGATATGATCTTCGGCCACGAGCTCACCCTCGATGATATCATCTGGGAAGGACCTGTTGAGCCCCTGTCTTCACTTGCCGAAAAAGTAGGGATACAAACCATATCACCGCTGGAAAAACTCGCTTCCTTCATTCACCCGTCTGAAGTACATTATCTTCCACCCTACCGCGGTGAACGGGAGATCTTCATTAAAGAAACGCTGGGAATAAAGATTCCGTATTCAACAGCGCTGGTAAAAGCGGTGGTGGCCCAACGTTCGGTGAAATCGGCCGAAGAGCTGGCTGAAATGGCCCTGGCCATCAACATTACCCGTGAAATGCACCTGGCGGCCATGAAAGCCGTACGTCCCGGTATGCGGGAATACGAGGTGGTAGCAGAAATCCTGAAAACCGTTAAAAGCCATAATGCCGAGCTGTCTTACCCCGTTATCTTTTCGGTAAACGGACAAACCCTGCACAATCACTACCATGGAAACCTCATGCAGGCCGGGCAGCTGGTGCTGAACGACTCAGGCGCGGAAACCGACATGGCGTATGCCGGTGATATTACCCGTACATTCCCCGTTTCGGGCCGGTTTACCTCGAAGCAAAAGGAAATCTATGAAATTGTACTGAAAATGGAGACGGAGTCGATTGCCTCTCTCCGGCCCGGAGTAGCTTACCGTGACGTTCACCTGAACGCCAACCGGATCCTGCTGGAGGGCCTGAGCGCCCTCGGGCTGGTCAGCGGCGACCCGGATACCCTGGTGCAGGAAGGCGTAGGCGGCCTGTTTATGCCGCACGGCCTCGGCCACTCACTGGGCCTCGACGTGCACGATATGGAAGACCTCGGCGAAGAATACGTGGGCTACCGGGAAGGCATGGAACGAAGCACGCAGCTCGGCCTGAAGTCGCTGCGCCTGGCCAAAGAGCTGGAAACCGGCAACGTGCTCACCGTAGAGCCCGGATGTTACTTTATTCCTGAACTTATCCATAAATACCGCTCGGAAGGCCGGTTTGCTTCCTATATCAATTACGCACGTCTTGAAGAGTACCTCGACTTCGGTGGGGTCAGGATTGAAGATAACGTGGCCATTACCGCCAACGGGTTTGAAATACTCGGAGAGCCGATCCCTAAAACAATAGAAGACGTGGAAAAAATTACGGGTCAATGATAGTATTCACCGATAAAACAGGCCAGTTGGCCAACCAGCTTTTCGAATTCAGTACTTTCATTGCCAACGCACGCGAAAATAACACCGGACTTGTCCATTTGTTCTTTAACGGTTACCTGCAATACTTTACCGGCCCTGTAGCAGAGAATACCCTTCCCGGCATTAAAACTTCGCTGGGCAGCCCCTTAGCTGATAAAGTGGCCAGGAAGCTTCTCACTTTACGGGCCACCCATACGCTTGCCTCCGCACTGAAGCTCCTGCTTCACGGCTCAGACAATCAGCCATACGATATACATGCCGTGAATTCAGGCGGCAGGATACTCCTGAAAAAAGGGGCCTGGTTCACTGACTTCGAAAGCTTCTACAAGCACCAGGAAGCCATTAAAGCCTATTTCAGCCCTGTAGCAGAGCACGCCAACCGGGTAGATGCCTTTATAAAGCAATGCCGGCAGAAGCACGATCTTCTCATTGGCGTTCATATCCGGAAGGGCGATTACAAAGATTTCCTGGGCGGGCAATTTTACTTCAGCCAGGAGGTGTATGCCGACAAGGTGCTTCAGGCCGCCCGTCTTTTTCCGGGCAGGAATGTCGGTATCGTGGTTTGTTCAAACGAAAATACGGATCCCGCCTGGTTCAGTCCGCTGACAGCCTACCCGGGCCCGGGGCATTTTATTGAAGACCTGTATACGCTGGCCGAATGCGACTACATCCTGGGGCCACCCAGCACCTACAGCATGTGGGCTTCTTTTTACGGGAACAAGCCTTTGTTAAAGATACGTACCGCTGACCAGGTGATCACCCGGGAAGAGTTCAAAATAGATTACGGGTATTAGCCCGTGATCTGACGCTCATCATATTTCTGCCCGGTTTAACCGGCTATCTTTGTGTTCAAAATCGGGCAGAATGAATCATCTCATCGAAAAGTATAACGTATCGGTTCCCCGGTATACCTCTTATCCTACCATGCCATTCTGGCAAACAGAAGGGTTTACTACGGATAAATGGTTGTTAAATGTCCGGAAAACCTTCCGGCAGGAGAACAAGCTGAGCCTGTACATTCACCTGCCGTATTGCGAAAGCCTCTGTACATTTTGTGCCTGTCATAAAAGAATCACCAAAAACCACGCCTACGAGGAGCCCTACATTGATGCCGTGCTCCGCGAGTGGCAAATGTACCTCGACTGTTTTGAAACGGTACCGGAAATAGAGGAAATCCACCTTGGCGGGGGCACACCCACTTTTTTCTCGCCTGAAAACCTCCACCGGCTGATCTCTTCCATTCTTGAAACGGCGCGGGTTACGCCCCACCATGAATTCAGCTTTGAAGGACACCCCAACAATACCACTTTTGCACACTTGCAAACGCTGTATGGCCTGGGTTTCCGCCGGGTGAGCTTCGGGGTGCAGGATTATAACCCCGAAGTACAACAGGCCATTCACCGCATACAGCCTTTTGAGAATGTGGAAAACGTGACCCGGTGGGCCAAAGCGCTGGGGTATACCTCGGTGAGCCACGATCTGGTGTTCGGACTCCCCTTCCAGACCCTCGAAGGGTTCACCGATACCGTTCACAAGACACTCTCTCTTTCACCCGACCGGCTGTCGCTCTACTCTTATGCCCACGTGCCCTGGATCAAGGGAATCGGTCAGCGGGGCTATAGCGAAGAAAACCTGCCGGCGGCAGAAGACAAACGGAAGCTCTACGAAACAGCACGGGGTATTTTTGAGCAAAACGGGTATTTTGAGGTGGGAATGGACCATTTCGCCAAAGCAGATGACGCCATGTTTATTGCCTACCGCGAAGGACATCTCAACCGGAATTTTATGGGATACACCACCACCCGCTCCCGGCTCCTGGTAGGATTGGGCGCTTCGGCCATCAGCGATGCCTGGGGAGCCATGGCCCAGAATGAAAAAAATGTGGACCGGTACCTGCAGGTAACCGGTACCCTCCCTGTAGTAAAGGGGCATATCCAGTCGGTAAAAGACCTGGAGCAGCGCAAGCTCATCCACGATATCATGTGCCGTTTTACCGCCGATATTTCCGGGCAGGAACCCGACATTCATACCCGTGAGCGCCTGGAAGAGCTTCAGCAGGACGGGATCATCGAAATTTCAGGCACGGAGCTCCGGGTCACCCCGCCCGGCCGGGCATTTATCCGGAATGTCTGCGTGGTTTTTGACGAATACCTGAAGGAGAGAGAATCGCCGGAGCAGACGTTTTCGAAGGCGATATGAGGGAGTTCGGAGTGGAGAATTTCGGGTGAAGAGTTCCGAGTAAAGAGTTCAGGGTGGAGAGTTCCGAGTGGAGAGTTCTGAGTGGAAGTGGTTCCGGTATGGGTGCCACCTGTCAGTTCGAGCGTAGTCGAGAACCGAGCGTAGTCGAGAACCAAGCGTAGTCGAGAACCGAGCGCCCCTCGTCAAGCCGAACCGCGTAGCTTCGAGGTGACAAGTAGCGGTCGCCCTTGTGTCAGTTCAAGCGTAGTCGAGAACCGGGCGCCCCTCAACAGCTTCGCTGGCAAACTTCGCACTTTCATGCTGGTTTGTGCTCGAGGTGACAAGTAGCAGTCGCCTTGTGTCAGTTCGAGCGTAGACGAGAACCAAGCGTAGACGAGAACCAAGCGAAGTCAAGAACCAAGCGCTCCTCAACAGCTTCGCTGGCAAGAACCACCGAACACTACCAATTACCTATCGTATAAATAATGTGTCAGATTCCTGCAAGCAGCAAGCACTTTCAATTTATCGATATTACCATCAATCAATGCTTTTTTCTTTTGTCCTGACCATTTTTTTATTCTTTTCTCCAATTCAATAGCATCCCAGACATTCGTAAATTCTGCAATAAATTGTAGGATTAAAGGCCTTCTCGTATAAGTATATGAATTTTGAAAAGCACCGACCTGATGTTGTAGAATACGCTGCTCCAGATTGCTGGTCATACCAGTATAATAGGTATTGTCTGAACATTTCAGAATATAGACACAGTAAATTTCGTAGCTCATTGCGTGAACCCGGTTGTGTTGATAAGCTAAGATAGAGGAAAAAATGTAATAAATGCAACTTCTTTGTGCATTGATAATATGATTTGTTCTCGTCTACCCTTGGTTTTCGACTACACTCGGTTCTCGACTTCGCTCGAACTGACACAAGGGCGACCGCTACTTGTCACCTCGAAGCTATGCGGTTCGGCTTGACGAGGGGCGCTCGGTTCTCGACTACGCTCGAACTGACAGGTGGCACCCATACCGGAACCACTTCCACCCTGAACTCTCCACCCGGAACTCCCTACTCGGAACTCCCTACTCGGAACTCTCTACTCACAACTACCTACTTATTTCCTTAAACTGCTGCTTCTTTATCTTTTCCTGCAGCTTGATAAGTCCGCCGATGAGAGCTTCGGGGCGGGGCGGGCAACCGGGCACGTAAACGTCTACCGGGATCACCTTGTCAACCCCTTTGAGCACATGGTAACCGTGCTCCCAGTAAGGCCCGCCGCAGTTGGAGCAGCTGCCCATGGAGATCACATAGCGGGGCTCGGCCATCTGTTCGTACAGGCGGCGCACGCGGTCTGCCATCTTGAACGTTACCGTGCCGCTCACAATCATGAGGTCAGATTGGCGCGGAGAGTTCCGCGGAAATATACCGAAACGCTCCAGGTCGTGGCTGGAAGCAAAAGTAGCCATCATTTCAATGGCACAACAGGCCAGCCCGAAACCCATGGGCCAGAGCGAGTTAGCCCGGGCCCAGTTGGTGAGCTCATCGAGGTTGGTCAGAATAATCTCACTTTCCCCTGTTTTTTCCCGGTGATTGACTTCTAAGTTATCGAATGTCATTGTTTTAGCTTTGAACTATCAGCTTTCAGCTATCAGCTCCCGGCTCATAGCTCACTGCTCATAGCTGATTCAACTGTATTTCTTATTGATCCCGTCGTACAATTCAGGGGGTACCGGCGACCGGAATTCTTCTGTTTTACTTTCGGGCAGGATCCAGTCGAGGTGCCCCTTCCGCCATACATACACCAGCCCGAGAACCAGCACACCTATAAAAATCAGCATTTCTATGCCGGCAAACCATAACCAGGCGCTTCCCTGCTTCTCCAGCAGGGCGGCATCGCCGAAAACCACAGACCAGGGAAAAAGCAGCACCAGCTCCACATCAAAAAGGAGAAAAACAATGGCCACGATATAGAAACGGATATTGAAAGAAAGGCGGGCGTTGCCAATGGGCAGCTCTCCCGATTCATACACCTCGTTCTTCTCCCCTCCGGGCCTGTCGGGGCGCATCAGCCGGGAAATTCCCAGCATAATCACCACCAGGAGAACCGACCCCAGGATAAACAGCAATATGTACCCGAATTCTGAAATCATACTGCAAGATACACTACACACCGCACAAATGGTAGGTTTGAAAGATATAAAATAGAGGCCGGCCGGCGAAGTTTCAGCGGATGCCTTACTTCACCGCATTCGTGCTTCGTTTCAGGAGCTCGTTCAGGCCGAATACAAAGTTAAACGGGTTTGGCTCGGCAAAGATCATCCTGGCTTCCCGGAGCAGGAATTCAGAAAAGTAATGCTCGTCAGGTGGCATGGTGATCTGGAACATCTTGTGGCAGATCACCAGCTTATAGGTACCGGCAAAGGTATCGTATACAATCACCACCTCTTCTAACGAAGAATTGGAAAAGCAATGCACAAAGTACGGATAGGTCATCAGGTCGTAGTCGGTGTAGGCATGATCCAGCACAATATCGTAAAACCGGTAGCGCTTCATCCTGAAATCTTCAAAACCGAAAGCATGCAGGACTCCCTCCAGGTGCACCAGCGCGCTCACCATCCGGGCCAGCGGCTGTTTTTTCACTTCCAGCTCCCGGATGTTCCGCCATTCTCCGTCGGTAAGGTCGTAATACTCCGAATGCTCCCGGGCAATATCCAGCTTGTAATCAAACCGCGGGTAGCCCGGTACCACGTAGCCGGGATAGAACCATTCCAACCCCCTCTCCTTACATAACACTATTTTATGCAGCATAAGTGCCTTTCCCGGGCTGTACCGCTTAAATTCAGGGTCAAAAAAGCTGATAATGCCTTCTGCCGCCTTCTCTCCCATGTCGAAAACACCGCAGGCAATCAGCCGGTAGCCGTCATAAATACAGATTTCCCGTGAATCAAACAGGGTGCTGCCCTCGGGTAAGACGCCTTCCAGGTGTTTCGCCGGCTCAAAGTTCAGGCTGTCCCGGTATTTCTGGAACAGCACCTCTTTTTCATCGGTAAGGGTAAATTTGCCTTCCTGTATACGAAAAGCCTTTGTCTTTTTCAGGATTTCTTTCTGGGAACGCGACAGCGCAAAGCCCGGCAGGCCGATCCGCAGCCAGAAGGCATCGAACAGCGTATCCCGGAACGTCAGGAAACTGGTGGTAAAGAGGCTTCTTCCCAGGCGGAACCAGCCCTTTTCCAGGTAGAGATCCAGCTCATGGGGCGTTAAGGTATCAGGTCTGACCAGTGATGCGTACATAGGCACGCAATTTACAGCCTTACAGCTTTTTTTCCTAATCCAGCCCTGCCCGGGCTATCCGCAGCTCTTCAAAAGAATATTTCCCGCCGGTAATTTCCCGGATGTCCGTATTCGTTTTACCGGGATGATCCACCAATACGCCGCAGATCTCGTTATTCCGTTCTTCTCCCAGCACATCTTCGGCACTTACTTTTCCAAGGATCACCAGCTTCAGCAAATGCCCGTATACGGTAGATTCGGTGAGCTTGCGGGCCTCTGCCACTCCGCTGACCGAACCGTGGGCCTTCCAGGCTTCAAAGGTTTCGTCGGTGGTGCTCTTTTTGGCCAGGGTTTTCTTCTTTCTTGATAACGGCGTGTAATAGCCGTTATCTTCATCATCCGGCACCAGCTGTTCGGAATTATAATTTTCTTTCACCCGGCTGACCAGGTCGCGTTTGTATCTTTTCACCTCTTCCGGCTCCAGGAATTCCCGCGATATCTCCGTGCCACTCACGATTGCCTCAAGCCACTTTTTGCTTCGGAACAATCCCAGAACGGCCTCTGTGGTCACGTCATCGAGCACGGTCAGCTCCTCGTAAAAAGCTTTCATCCGTTTGATCCGGCTCACTTCCTGCATTTTCACCAGCAGCTCATAATGCACGGCAAAAAGCACCTCTGAAAAATAGGTAAATGCCGTACCGCACCGTTCTTCCAGCCGGGCCGTTTCGGTGGGTTCCGTACCCAGTATTTTCCGGAGCAGGTTACCGAATTTCCGCGAAGGCTCCTGCAGCTCGCGGATCTTCGCGTACTGCCCTTCTATCCACGGGTGAAATGCCCGCTTCGGCGAGTTCGGCAGCTCTGCATCGTACGAAAACTTATGGTTGCGCCATTCCTGGCACATGACTTCCAGGTTAAAGCAGGCAAGCAGCCGCTCTGCCAGGTATTTTACGGTTTCGGTATCCAGCTCGTTCTGCAGGGTTTCTTCGGGTGTGCGGGTTTTGGAATATTCCTTTACATGATTATCCGATGGAATGACCGAAGCCGGGAAGGGCTTCAGCAGCACCAGTCCTTCGAGGCTTCTCAAGCGGCTCAGAGCCACATAGGCCTGGCCGGGGGCAAAGGCCCTGGATACATCCAAAACTGCTTTATCAAAGGTAAGGCCCTGGCTTTTGTGCACCGTAATGGCCCAGGCCAGCTTCAGCGGAAACTGCAGGTAGGTACCAAGCACCTCTTCTTCAATGTCTTTGGTCATGGCATTTACGGTATACCGGATGTTGCGCCACTCGTATTTTTCCACCTGCAGGGTCCTCCTTTCTTCCCGGAACTCCACAATGACCTGTCCTTCTTCAAGGCTCTTAACATGCCCGATCTTCCCGTTATAGTAGCGTTTCTCGGGCGAAATATCGTTCTTGATAAACATGACCTGGGCGCCCGTTTTTAAGCGCAGGTCGCCTTCCATGGGGTAAATACGTTCCGGAAAATCCCCCACCACTTCCGGTGAAAACACCGCCTCGCTGCCATCGAGGTCGGCCAGGGCTTCGGAGTTCCGTCGGTCGGCATCGGCATTGTGGGTGGTCAGCGTGATATAGCCTTCGGCATTCCGGATATCAAAGTCCGGGCGGTGATGGCTGTTCAGCACCCGGATGTCATCGTCGTTGATCCGGTTATGCCGCAGGTTATTCAGGATACGGATAAAATCTTCGTTCTGCTGGCGGTGCACTTTCTCCAGCTCCACGTGCACCGGCGGACTGTTCCTGATCACCTGCGCATCAAAAAAGAAGGGAGAGCTGTAGTATTTTTTCAGGATCTGCCACTCGTCGGGCTTCACAATGGGCGGCAGCTGGAGCAGGTCTCCGATAAACAGCACCTGTACCCCGCCAAAAGGCTGCTGGCTGCGGCGGATGCGCTGCAGCATAAAATCTACGGCATCCAGGAGGTCGGCCCGGAGCATGCTCACCTCATCGATCACCAGCAGCTCCATATTCCGGATCACCGACTGCCGGGTGCCGTTCATCCGGAAATGCCTGCCCAGCGAGCTGCGGCTTTCTACCTTCAGCTGGTCGCCGAAAAGCGGGCTGCCGTTCACATCGGGAATAAACGCCCCGAATGGCAGCTGAAACATGGAATGAATGGTTACTCCGCCGGCATTCAGCGCAGCAATACCCGTGGGGGCTACTACTACGGCTTTCTTGTGCGTACCTGCCAGGATCTCCTTCAGAAGAGTGGTTTTGCCCGTACCGGCCTTCCCGGTAAGAAAAACAGAGCGCTGTGTCTGGTTAATGTACCGGGTAACGTACTCAGTAAGTGTGGTATTCATTGTTTTATAAGGATTTGATACATCAAAATTAAAAAATATAACGGTTTTACATGTACTTTTTCCATTTAAAATACGCCCATAATACGATAGTGATCAGCAACATGCCCCCCAGGGTATAAAAATAACCGTTCTGGGTTCTGAGCTCCGGCATGTTCTGGAAGTTCATCCCGTAAATGCCGGCAATGAACGTCAAAGGCATAAAAATAGCGGTAAAGACGGTAAGCGTTTTCATCACCGAATTCATCTTATGGCTCAGGTTGTTGAGGTAGATATTCTGGATGTTCTCAATCATCTCCCGGTATGAATCGATGATCTCAAGCACCTGCAGCACATGGTCATAAATATCCCGGAAATAAACGTAGGTCGATCCGTGGATGAGCGGTGAATCATCGCGGGTAAGCGTAGAGAAGATCTCGCGCAGGGGAGAAACGGCCTTCCGGATCGTCAGCAGCTCGCGCCGGAGGGCATACAGCGATTTCTGGTCTACCCCGCCCGGGTTCTCGATCACTTTCAGCTCGGTCTCTTCGAGCTTTTCGCTGAAATCTTCCAGGAGGAGATAGTAGCTGTCTACCACTACATCGCATAACGTGTAGAAAAGGTAATCCGACTTGCCCCGCCGGGTTTTGCCTACCGAGCTCTTCAGGCGTTCTTCTATGGGTTTGAATACATCGTAAGCGCCGGCCTCCCGGAAGCTCACCACGTAGTTTTGTCCCAGCACCAGGGCCACGTGCTCAGCCTCTATCTCCCGGCTTTCGTCGTTGCCGTGCAGCAGCTTCAGGATCACAAAAATGTGCTTGTCAAAATGCTCCAGCCGGGGCTTATTGTAGGTATTCAACACGTCTTCAAGCAGCAGGGGGTGAAACTGGAAAGCCCTGCCCAGCTCTTCCACCAGCTTTACATTGTGCACCCCGCTCACATTCAGCCAGTGAATAAAGGGCGAGTCAGGCGGAGGTACCTGGAAAGACTTCAGCTCTTCTACCGTAGCCTCATTGAACCGTATTTCCCGGATTCCGGCTTTCTCTTTATTTTCTTTCCCGGCATAAATGAGCGAGCCCGGCGAGGTAAATGCTTTATCGAGATGCTTCTTACGTTTGGACATGTCTGCACGAAAGGTTAGAATGCGAAGTTAGGAATAAAAACTTGGTTTCCCCTCACAATTCCCCGCTCCTTCCCTGCAGCCCGCCCGTATGCAGCAATACTACTTTCGTCCCCCGCCGGAAGAAATCCTTGCGGAGCAGATCATAAAAGGCATAAACCATTTTACCGGTATACACCTGTTCCAGTAAAATCGTATGCTTTGCCTCAAAATCCCGGATAAAATCCAGCAGCTCCGTTGTATAACGGGCATACCCCCCGAAAGCATAACCGGTCAGCAGGGTGGCTTGCCCCGGAAAAGGCCGCAAAAGCAGCTTCGAGACTTCCTCTCTCAGAAAATCACCGTTTTTCAATGCCGAAACCCCGATAATTTTTACGCTCTCCGGCGCCCCTTCTATCAGGCCCGCCAGCGTACCGCCCGTGCCGCAGGCCGTGAGCAGGTAATCAAAAGGCCCTAGCTCGGGAATGAGCTCGGCCACGCCCGGCAGCGCCAGGGCATTGGAGCCGCCCTCGGGGATCACCAGGTAATTTCCGGCATATGCTGCCGAAAGGTTTTCCTTATCTCGGTAAGCCTCCCGGCTCACAAACTCCAGCGCTATCCCCTGTGCATGCGCAAATGCCAGCGTGGGGCTGCTGCTTTCGTTCAGCTCCTGCCCTCTTACCAGGGCTTTTCCTTCAAAACCAAACTCCCGGCAGGCAAAGGCAAAGGCCGACAGGTGGTTGGACCAGGCCCCGCCAAAGGTCAGGAGCCTGTTTTTCCCCTGCTTTTCCGCTTCCACCAGGTTGTATTTCAGCTTCCGGAACTTGTTGCCTGAAATAAACGGATGGGTCAGGTCGTCTCTTTTAACAAAGACTTCCACCCCTTTTTCCGCAAATAATTCCTCCTCTATTTTCTGTAGCGGAGTAGGAATTTGAATTATACTTTCAAAATCAAGCATCTTTACCGAAATTTGCACAAATATGAGTACATTCGACGAAACCAAGGCAGATTTTGAAGAGGAAGATGATGAATTCATCGAAAACCTTCAGATCAAAGTGGATCCCGGCCAGTCATTTATGCGGCTGGACAAGTATCTTTCGCATCACCTGAAGAACATCTCCAGGAACCGGATTCAGAACGCCATTGATTCGGAGTCGGTGAAGGTAAACGGCGCTTCGGTCAAATCGAGCTACAAAGTGAAACCGCTCGACGACATCCTGCTCTCCCTCGTGAAATCGGGCAAGATTCCCAAAGAGGTGATCCCGCAGGATCTCCCCCTGAATATCGTGTACGAGGACGACGACGTTCTGCTGGTCAACAAAGCCCAGGAAATGGTGGTGCACCCCGGGCACGGGAATCCTTCAGGCACCCTGGTGAACGCCCTGGTCTATCATTTCGGCCACCTGCCTTCTGCCCGCGACGGGGAGATCAGGCCGGGCCTGGTGCACCGCATTGACAAAGGCACGTCGGGCCTGCTGGTGATTGCCAAAAACGAGTTTGCCCTGCAGTTCCTGGCACGGCAATTTGCCGACCATACCACGGAAAGAACCTATTACGCCCTGATCTGGGGCGAACCCAAAGAGCCGAAAGGCACCATCAATGCCCATATAGGCCGCGGGTTCAAAGACCGGCGCGTATCGGACGTCTTTCCTGACGGAGAGCACGGAAAAGAAGCCATCACCCACTATGAGGTGCTCAAAACCATGCGGTATGTTTCCCTGATCAAATGCAACCTGGAAACGGGCCGCACGCACCAGATCAGGGCACACATGAAGTACCTGGGGCACCCGCTCTTTAACGATGCCGCCTACGGGGGCGACCGTATCCTGCGGGGAGAGATTTTTTCGAAATACAAGCAATTTGTGGAAAACTGCTTCAGTCTCATGCCCCGCCAGGCCCTTCATGCCAAATCGCTGGGTTTTATACATCCTACCACCCGCCAATGGATGCAGTTCGACTCCGAGCTGCCGGCCGATTTCCAGGCGGTGCTGGATAAATGGGAGCATTATTTACAATATAAGTGAGCTAGTTCCGAGTTGAGAGTTCCGAGTAGAGAGTTCCGAGTAGAGAGTCTCAACTCGGAACTCTCAATTCGGAACTAAGTACTATAATAAATATGGTTTTACGAAAAGCAGAAAAAGAAGACATTCCCGCTATCCTGCGGCTGGTGAAAGAGCTGGCCGAGTACGAGAAAGCGCCGGATGAGGTATCCAATACCGAAGAACGTATGCTGAAAGAAGGCTTCGGTGAGCACCCGGCTTTTGGCTGTATCCTGGCTGAAAAAGAAGGCGAAGTGATCGGCATGTCGCTGTATTACTACCGCTATTCCACCTGGAAAGGCCGCAGGTTATACCTCGAAGACATTATTGTAACCGAAAAAGCCCGTGGCCTGGGGGCCGGTAAGCTGCTCTTTGACCGTACCGTGGAAATAGCCAGGGAAGAAGACTGCACGGGCATGATGTGGCAGGTGCTCGACTGGAATACGCCTGCCATTGCGTTTTATAAGAAATACAATGCCCGCCTGGACGGGGAGTGGATCAATTGCCATCTGGATTTTGAGTGAATTGCTTTTGAGTAATTTCCGCAAATACGTTTTTCATAAAAATGCGTTTGAGCGCATCAGAAAAACAAAAACATGAATTCACCAGATACAAAAGCGGGCAGCACCCAAAGGTACTGCCCGCTTTTCTTTTCAGGATCCGCCTTACTGCACCAGCAGTTTTCCTTTCATCATAGCCGAGTGGCCGGGGAAAGTACAGATGTAGGTATAAGCACCTCTGGCCGGAGCGGTAAATTCAATTGTAGAGCTTTCGCCGCCGCCTACCAGGTCAGTATGCGCAATGATATCGCCCGCTGCAGATGCAGGAATATAATCGGTATCTTTTGCCGCCAGCGCTTTGGTAGCAAAGTCTGTTTCGTTTACACCGTTTTTCAGCAGGACAAAGTTATGGCCCATAGAAGCTTTAGGCAGCTTTCCTGAATGCACCAGGGTTAATTTTATGGTCTGACCGGCTGTAGCTTTCAGGGTGGTCTGGTCGTACTTCATATCGTCACCGCCTTTCAGGGTGATCTCCAATACGGTGTTGTCGGCAGAAGCCACGTTATCGGTTTCTTCGGTGGCAGTTGCGTCTTCTGAGGCAGCCGCGTCATCAGCAGACTCTTCAGTAGCGTTTGCTGTGGTAGTGGTATCGCTTGAATCGGATGATTTGCTGCAGGCGGTAAAAATCAACATGGAAGTGACTGCCGCAAGTGCTATGGTCTTTTTCATTTGTACAATATAAATTAAGTTAGTTTTTAATAAAATTTTATTTACAAAAATACAGGAATACTTCTAAATAAGACAGAAGAATTTAAATATATTCACAACACTTTATCTCTCTCTGAGAGACAAATACAATATTCTGAACTATTCATGACCTGCGTCATATTTTTTACTGATCTTCCTTAGGATATGCGGTCTGTTGCCCTGCAGGAATGGAACTGTCGGGGAAATCCCTTACCTTTGTCCTTTTTACCGGACTATGGTTTATATTTCCAGGGAGGGGGAAGTGATCCGTACCGATCAGACCCTCGACTCCGTCATTACCTTATACGATGCGTGGAGAAACGGCTTGCCTGAGATCACCCTGAGCACCTCGGGTTCTACCGGTGCACCCAAGGTGATTTCAATAAGCCGCCAGGCCCTGCTGGCCTCTGTCAGGCTCACCGCCGGGGCATTTGACCTGGTCAGCAGCGACTTTTTCCTGTGCAACCTGAACACCGACTACATCGGGGGAAAGATGATGGTGATCCGGGCCGCTGAAACGGGCTGCGACCTGATGGCCGTGCACCCTTCGGCCAACCCGTTTGACGAGCTGAAAAACCAGTCTGCCCTGTTTGCGCGCAACCGGGGATCCAATTTCTTTTCCTTTGTACCGCTGCAGCTGCAGAATATCCTGCAGAATGAGTCGCATGTGAGCCTGCTCCGGACCGCCAAAGCCATACTGGTGGGCGGTGCTCCCGTATCAGAAGAGATCAGGGCGGAAATACAATACCGCAACCTGCCCGTATTTGAAACCTACGGTATGACCGAAACCGTCAGCCACATTGCCCTGAAAGATCTGCGCACCAACGATGCCTTTTTTACGGCATTGCCGGGAGTTACGCTTGCTACCGATGAGCACGGCTGCCTGAAGATACAGTCGCCCTCCACGCTGGATCAATGGATAACCACCCATGATGTGGTAGAAATGGTTTCGCCGGAGAAGTTTATCCTGAAGGGCCGGCGCGACAATATCATTAACTCGGGCGGTGTGAAGATCCAGGCGGAAGAAGTGGAACGCGCCATAGCCGGGGCTTTCCCCGGCCTGGCAGGTTTCTTCTGCTACGGCCTGCCTGATGACACCCTGGGCCAACGGCTGGTGCTGGTACTGGAAGGTGACGCCCCCGAACCTGACCTCTCGCGTCTTGATCTTCCCCGCTACCACGTGCCCAAAGAGATCATCCGGGTAAAAGAGTTTGCCAGAACCCCATCCGGGAAAACCGATAAGATCAAAACCATTGCATCATGATCAATATAAAATTTCAGACTTCGGCCCTGCAGCCGGCTCCCTATGCCTATGCCCTTCAGCTTGACCTGAAAGAAGACAAGGGAAAAACGCTGGCCTACGACCTGGAAATTGAGTTCCTGGACCGCGACAGCCTCACCGAAGAGGAGATTCTGGAAGAAGGGTTTACGCTCTCTGACGACCTCAGGCTGAAGGGATCTCTCCCGCAAACCTGGCTGGAAGAGCTGAAAACGCTTATTTCACGCACCGAACAAACGGAGAAGGACGAACTGGAAGAAAACGAGGACCTCTGGCTCCTCGACACCGGTAAAGAGCCCTTTTACCCGAAAAACCCACGGCAATGGGCTGATTTTACCGAGCAGATCCGCCAGGCTATCCTGGAAGACAGCGGGCTCGAGAAGCCCCTGGAGATCACCCTGGCCGAAGTAAGCCCTGCCGGCAAAAAAACAACGGTGATCCGGGGGAGCTTTGCCCGGCAAACGCTGATCGTGGAAAAAGACGGAACCCGGAAAAGCCTGAGATGGAACCAGCTGAACGCCTTGTTGCGCGACCTGTATTCGGGCGACCTGAATTACGACCTCGCTGCCACCCGGCTCAAGAACGCCGAAGGTATTTACCTGAATTTCGGGGATGAATATTGGTTTGAGCTCGGGAAATCGTATATCAACAAACCGCAGAAAGTACGCGCCTGGCTGTAAGGCCCGGTTTCAAACGCTTTTCAGCGTGTCTGCAAAATGTACCCGGTTTGGATCACAAAAGCGCATCAAACTGCGTTTTCAGGGCATTGAACCTGGCCGCCAGGGCCGCCAGGTCAGGCCGGGCCCTGGGCAGGGTACGGGAGAAGAAGCCCACGGGCTTCCACACTTCGCGGATATCTTCCGGCCGAAGGGTAAAATCGCTTCCGTTACCCTCGTTTTTAACGGTAAACTCCCCGTTGGAGGCATTTTCCAGCTTTCCCAGGAAAATACCTTTTTTCAGGCTGACCACCAGCAGGCGGTCCGTTGCGGCCCGGTAATCGGTCAGCCGCTCACCGATAACGATACCTTCTTCCAGGGAGCTGTAGGCCGGCACGTCAAACGCCCGGTATTGCCGGCCCTCTTCCCCGAACGGAAAACTGAGAACGGGCAGCTCTGCCAGGCGGCTTTCAAAGTCGGCATCCAGGATATAGCGGTCAAAATATTTATGGCTGATATAGCGCACGGCATTCTCCTGCAACGCCTCAAATACCGGTGCCTGATGGCCGGTGCGTGAAAAAGGGCGCTTCTTTTCCGGCTGGATTACCGGCTCTTCGGGTGCCGGAATTTCCTCTGATGCTTCAAAAAGCGGGGTATCAACTGCAAAACGGTATTGCGTCAGCTGATCCAGGCTTATCCCGAACAGCGAGGCCATGCGGTTCAGCTTATCCAGCGGCGGGGTAGCCCTGTTTTCTTCGTAGGCGCCTATAGCCTTACGGTTAATGCCCATCAGTTCAGCGAACTTTTCCTGGGTCAGTCCCATCCGGTTCCGGAGGACCCTGATATTTTCATTAACGTAAGACATTTATTCTTCCGGCGAAGCAATGATAAAATTATGGTTTGTATAAATGCAGATGTCGGCTGCTATGGTGAGCCCTTCCCGTACCATCTCTTCAGCGCTCAGGTGAGGCGCATGCTTTTTTAATGCCAGCGCTGCAGCCTGGGCATACATGCTGCCCGAGCCGATAGCCGCCACCTCGTTATCGGGCTCCAGCACATCGCCACTGCCCGAAATAACCAGCATTTCTTCTTTATTGGCTACGATCATCATGGCCTCCAGCTTGCTCAGGTAGCGATCGGTACGCCACTCTTTCACCAGCTCTATGGCGGCCCTGCGCAGGTTGCCGTTAAAGGTGTTCAGCTTCTCTTCAAATTTCTCGATAAGGGTAAAAGCATCGGCGGTAGAGCCTGCAAAACCGGCCACTACTTTCCCGCCGGCCAGCTTCCTGATCTTTTTAACGTTCGACTTGGCAACGGTGTTCCCCATGGTGGCCTGTCCGTCAGCGCCGAGGGCCAGCTCACCGTTATGAAATACGCCGAGTACGGTTGTAGATTTTATTTTTTCCATTGATAGTCTGAAATATTATTTGTGTTGATTAAGTATTGAACGATATGGGTTCCGGTGGTATATTGTAGCTGGTTCCCGGCAAGCCGGGAACCAGCTATAATTATTTTACACCAGTAACTTATACGGTTCTTCCAGCAGCTCTTTCAGGGTCACCAGGAACGCCGCACCCAAAGCTCCGTCTACCACGCGGTGGTCACAGGTAAGGGTAACTTTCATGATATTGGTGGCATAAAACTGCCCGTTTTTAACGGCTACCGTCTCTTTAATGCCGCCTACGGAAAGGATACACGATTCGTTTTTCGGGTTATTGATGATAGAGTTGAACGAGTCTACCCCAAACATGCCCAGGTTACTTACAGTAAAGGTGTTGCCTTCCCAGTCGGCCGGCTGAAGCTTGCCGCTCTTGGCTTTCCCGCCCAGCTCTTTGGTTGTGGCTGCCAGCGCAGACAGCGGCAGGGCATCGGCAAAACGAATCACAGGTACCACCAGGCCGGCTTCTACAGCCACAGCCATACCGATGTGAATATGGTTGTTTTTCCGGATGTGATCTCCTCTCCACGACGAATTAACCGCCGGGTGCTTTTTCAGCGCTACTCCGCAGGCTTTCAATACCATGTCGTTAAACGATATTTTCACCGGCGACGCCTCGTTCATCACGGCACGGGCCTTGATGGCGTTATCCATGTTGATCTCCATGTTCACGCTGAATGCCACGGCGGTGCTTTGCGATTCTGCCAGGCTGCGGGCAATGGCCTTGCGCATCTGGGTCAGCGGAATTTCCTCAAAGCTTTCCTGCCCTACAATAGAAGGTGCAATAACGGTTCCGCCCTGGGCTGCCGGCCCGGCTGAAGGAACATAGTTGTCTACATCCGATTTGATGATCCTGCCACCCTCACCGGTTCCTTTTACCTTCGCTATATCGATTCCTTTTTCTTTGGCTATGCTTTTCGCCAGCGGTGAAGCCAGGATTCTGCCTCCCGTAGAAGCAGCTGCAGGCTCTTCTGCTTTGGCAGGAGCGGCTTCGGCTTTCGGAGCGGCTTCAGGAGCAGCGGCTGCTTCTTTTTTCTCCGCGGCCGGCTGACCACCCGCATAGGCTTTCAGCAGGGTTTCGTAATCGGCACCTTTTTCACCGATCACTGCTATTACCGAGTTCACCGGGGCGGCTTCTCCTTCTTTTACACCTACATACAGCAGGGTGCCGTCTTCGTATGCCTCGATCTCCATGGTGGCCTTGTCGGTCTCCACTTCCGCCAGCAGATCACCTGATTTTACGGTGTCACCTACCTGCTTTAACCATTTGTGGATCACCCCTTCGGTCATGGTATCGCTCAGAAGCGGCATCTGGATCACCGCCGCTTTGATATTAGAAGTATCTACCGCCGGAGCGCTGGCCGGAGCTTCCTCCGCAGGCGCTGCAGCTTCAGTTTTGGCAGGGGCAGCACTGCCGCCCAGGAGCGACTGGTAATCTTCACCGGGCTTGCCGATAACAGCAATTACGGCGTCAATAGGTACGGCCTGACCTTTTTCCACCCCGATGTACAACACGGTACCATCGTAGTACGATTCCATATCCATGGTGGCCTTGTCCGTCTCTACTTCAGCCAGAATATCACCTGATTTCACTACATCCCCAACTTTCACGTTCCATGCGGCGATCACTCCTTCCGTCATGGTATCGCTCATTTTGGGCATTCTGATTACTTCTGCCATATCTGTTCGTTCTATATTTATTCTGTATGTTACTACTAAGGTTCAAAAATACAAATCAATTCAGGGAACGCCCTATTTTTGATATTTAATTTTTCAAAAAACACCGGATCCGGTTTATTACCGGATCGTATCGGGGGTATGGATTGCCGGTTACGTACATTGCTGGTCCATTTATTCCCGAATGCCCCGGACTTCGTCCAGGGGCTGAAAGTGTTGAGTCCCTACGGGACTGGCGGGATTAATTTATTTTTTAATACAGGCTTCGTCCAGGCGCTGGAGATGTTGAGTCCCTACGGGACTGACGGAATTAATTTATTTTTAATACCGCCATAAACGCCTCCTGCGGCACTTCTACCGACCCGATCTGGCGCATACGTTTCTTCCCTTTCTTCTGTTTTTCGAGCAGCTTACGCTTCCGGCTGATATCTCCGCCGTAACATTTGGCCGTTACGTCTTTCCGGATGGCCTTAACGGTCTCACGGGCAATTATCTTGGCCCCTATGGCCGCCTGTATGGCAATTTCAAACTGCTGGCGCGGCAACAGCTCTTTCAGCTTTTCACACAGCTTTTTGCCCCAGTCGTAGGCTTTATCGCGGTGAACAATGGCCGAAAGCGCATCCACCGGATCACCGTTCAGCAGCACGTCCAGCTTGACCAGGTTAGAGGCCCGGTAGCCGATCAGCGTGTAATCAAGCGACGCATAGCCGCGTGAAATGGACTTCAGCTTATCAAAGAAGTCAAAAACCACTTCTGAAAGCGGCATATCGAAGGTCAGCTCCACCCGGGTGGCCGTCAGGTACACCTGGTTTTTCACCACGCCCCGCTTATCCATGCAGAGCTTCATAATGGCCCCCACATATTCTGATGCCGTAATGATCTGCGCATTGATGAAGGGTTCTTCAATGGACTCGATCACGTTGGGATCGGGCATTTCACTGGGCGCCGATACATGAATCACCTCCTTCCGCTTGGTATTTACAATGAATTTTACCGAAGGCACGGTGGTGATCACCGTCATGTCGAATTCGCGCTCAAG
Source organism: Leadbetterella sp. DM7 (assembly GCF_040829825.2). Lineage (NCBI taxonomy): Bacteria > Pseudomonadati > Bacteroidota > Cytophagia > Cytophagales > Leadbetterellaceae > Leadbetterella > Leadbetterella sp. DM7. Next base: position 48,360 of record NZ_JBFOLH020000017.1, read on the forward strand.
ACGCTCCTGGATGATCTCCATGTGGAGCATTCCGAGGAAACCGCAACGAAAACCGAAGCCCAGGGCCGCCGAAGTTTCCGGCTCCCATACCAGCGAGGCATCGTTCAGCTGCAGCTTGTCCATCGAGTCGCGCAGCTCTTCAAAGTCAGTGGTCTCTACCGGGTAAATACCGGCAAAAACCATGGGTTTTACCTCTTCAAAGCCTTTGATCGGCTCAAGCGAGGGCCGCTCGGTGTGGGTGATGGTATCGCCCACCTTCACTTCTTTGGCCACTTTTATCCCGGAAATCAGGTAGCCTACATCCCCACATTCAATTACGTCTTTCGGCTGCTTCTTCAGCTTCAGGCTACCGATCTCATCAGCAATATATTCTTTGCCCGTAGCAATAAATTTCACCTTGTCTCCCTTCCGGATACTGCCGTTCTTCACCCGGAAAATAACCTCTATGCCCCGGTAGGAATTGAACACCGAGTCAAAGATCAGTCCCTGCAGCGGAGCTGCGGGATCACCTTTCGGCGCCGGCACCCGGTTAACCACCGCCTCCAGGATGTCGGTGATACCGATACCCTCTTTGGCGCTGGCCAGCACAATTTTATCGGAATCAATGCCGATCAGGTCCACGATCTGGTCTTTTACCTCTTCGATCATAGCGCCGGGCAGGTCGATTTTATTGATCACCGGGATGATCTCCAGGTCATATTCCAGGGCCAGGAAAAGGTTGCTGATGGTCTGGGCTTCAATACCCTGCGCGGCATCCACAATCAGGAGCGCCCCTTCACAGGCGGCAATGGAGCGCGATACTTCGTAGCTGAAATCCACGTGCCCCGGGGTATCGATCAGGTTCAGGGTGTACTGCTCTCCCCCGAAGGTATAATTCATCTGGATAGCGTGGCTTTTAATGGTGATGCCGCGCTCTCTTTCCAGGTCCATATTGTCGAGCAGCTGTGCCTGCATGTCGCGGGCAGATACCGTTCCCGTAAATTCCAGGAGGCGGTCAGCCAGCGTGCTTTTGCCGTGATCAATGTGGGCTATAATACAAAAGTTCCGTATGTTCTTCACAAAATGCGGTGATAAAGAGTAATCAATCCGCAAAAATAGCATATAAACGTGGATTATGCACGGCTCGTTTTTAAAATAGATTTCTCTAACAGATCACGCAGATTGACACAGATTGGCTGTTTGCCGGGAAGCAGGGACTTAAAAGAGAGGGCACGGGGTCTTCCTGGCTAAAAAAAAACTGTACCTATCGGTGGTAGTTTGTGAAAAATTCACTCCCATACCTTCTTCCAGGAAATCATCACTCCGTAATTATCGCGGATCAGGTCGCCGTGATCAATGCCCACATTCAGCTGGATAAAACCGCCCTGCTGCGGCAGAGGGAGGGTCATCTTATGGACAAAGGAAAGCTGATCGGCCGTTTCGGGCAGCACATTGGCGCTGGAGCCGAAATTTTTGCTGAACGAAACCCGGGTTTCCATCTGTACTCCTGAAAGCTGCGTCATCAGACCCAGGTAACCGGCTTTAATATTGTTGTTATTGGCGAAGAAATTGCTGGCCTCGATAGACTTTTCATCGCGGATCTCCGGGTTCGGGATCAGGAAGGGAGACCCGATGGTCTTGCCCTCGTACGACCACCCGTCTACATACTGCGAATGGCTGAAGTAAAAGTTCTGGTTACGGCCGTAATGCCGGCCGGTATAGCCCAGCAGCTTCAGCAGGCCCGAACGGTACATGCCCTGGTTGGTGGTATGAATAAACTCTACCACCATGCGCCGGAACCAGCCCTCCGGCTTCCGGTTGGCCAGCGAAACGCCGTACACGCCGTCGTCGAGGTTGCCCAGGCTGCTGAAAGTCTGCCCGGTTTCAAAGGGCAGTTGCTTATAAAAAAGCCAGCGGTAGCTTCCCGTATTCAGCTCGCCGCCGATATCGATCTGTCCGAGGTGGTTGCCGTACCGGTTTTCAAAATCAAAAGAAGCTATTTTAGCGGAATCGCGCGGCGGGTTATGAAAGGGAAAGACCACGTCGCGGTACACGTTCCAGCCTGAGGCAAAACGTTCATTGATGGTCAGCCAGCGGTCATCCGGCACCGGGTATTTCGGCTCGCCGCCCCATTGCACGTGGTGCAGAATTCCCCCGTATAATTTAACCCGCCCCCCGGGGCGTCCCAGGCGGGCATAGAGCGACTTCTGATGAAGGTAGTAATTCCTGACATAGGTCTGGTTGCCGAACCAGGCGTGGGCAAAATGGCCTTTTATGCCCAGGAATCCGTTCATGAAATTCACGTAATCGGGCAGGGAGATCTCTATGCCCGGCAGCGGGAGCGCGTTTCCCGACCAGGTCATGGAGCCGCTGCTGAGGGTGGTGTCGGTAAAACCGTGCACCTGCTTTTTCCGGCCGGCCAGCAGCTGAACTTTACCCCTGCGGGCCGTAATAAAAGCTTCGGGCAGCAGAAGCCGGGTCTCCTCCCCCACCATGGTCACCATTTCTATTCCGGCCTGCAGCTTCCACCGGCGGGCTGAGGTATCTTCTTTTGTATACAGGCTGTGCCTGAAAAAAAACGTATTGCCCGAATCGGGCACCATACCGAACTGGTTGCTCCGAACCCAGAAGGGGGCCCGGTTATTGAGCGAATAAAGGCCTCCGAACTCAGCCGTATAGGTCACCGTACGACCAGACTGAGCCCTGGCTGCCCCGGATGATAAAAGCAGAGCGAGGATAAGTACAATTCGGATATTCACACAAGAGGCAGCTCAAATTTCAAGCCAATGCCTCCGCCCTTCCTGAATTATTTCAAAACAAAGCAAGCGGAAGCGTGCAGGTGCTGCTTACCGGTTTTCAGCATAGCCGGAGCCTTATGTCTTCATTTTTTTCTTTTTCGCTGCCGGGAACAGCACATTGTTCAGAATGAGCCGGTAGCCTGCCGAGTTGGGGTGCAGGTTCAGATCGGTGGGCTCTTCGTCTACAAAATGCTGGTAATCTTCCGGGTCGTGGCCGCCGTAGTACGTCCAGAAGCCTTTGCCGGCCGTACCGTGGATGTACCGGGCCTCGCCCAGCTCGCGGTTCTCTGCCAGGATCACCACTTCTGATTTGATAAACGGCTTGCGGAAGGCCGTGGTTTGGCCCATAAACCCTTTAATCACGCTCTGGTGGTTCTGGGTGAGCATGGTGGGCACCGGGTCATATTTGGCAGAAAACTCGAAAAGGTTGAAGAAGTCGTTTCCTTCCACCACGCCGCGCTGTTCCTGGCGGTGGTCAATGCTGGAAAACTCCACTTCATACGGATCTTTGACCAGCTTGAAGTCTTTAAACGCAAAGGTTACGTCATAATTCAGCTTTTCATCGGCTTTGGGGTCCATGCCGTCGCCGTCGTATACCCGGTCTACAATATCAACGCCCTGGGCGGCCATAGCAATCTCAAACGTATCGGTGGCATTGCACATGGCAAACATATAGCCGCCGCCGTACACAAAATCCCATATTTTTTTGGCTACCGCAGCCCTCAGCTGCGACACCTTCTGAAAGCCGTGCTTTCGGGCTATTCCTTCCAGCTCCTGTTTCTGATCCTGGAACCATTTCCGCTGGGCATGCACAATAAACTTCCCGAATTGTCCTGTAAAATCTTCGTGGTGCAGGTGCAGCCAGTCGTATTCGGGCAGCTTGCCTTCCAGCACCTCGTCGTCGTAAACCTTATCAAAGGAAATCTCGGCGTACGTCAGGGCCAGCGTCACGGCGTCGTCCCAGGGCATAGCGCTTTTAGGCGTATATACGGCTATTTTGGGAGCTTTCTGCAGCTTCACGGCGTCCATATTGGCATTCGGATCGCGCACTGTGGCCAGCACATTGCTGGCGTCGGCATCGGAAATGATCTCGTAGCTTACGCCCCGGATCACGCATTCGTTGACAAAATTCTGCGAAAACGGCATCAGGAAACTGCCGCCGCGGTAATTCAGCAGCCAGTCGATTTCCGTCTCATACTTCTTCAGCACCCAGAAAGCCACTCCATAGGCTTTCAGGTGGTTGGTCTGGGTATCGTCCATCGGGATCATCAGCTGGTTGGCCGACGCCCTCCCGAAAAGGCCTAAAAATATGATAAGCGGTAAAATGGCTCGTTTCAAGTGCTTGTTATTTACCATCGGGCTTCTGAACTTTGCATTAATAACTGAGATCACCACCGGATATTGCGGTGATGCACCTCCAAAGTTAATTCCATTAAAGGGAATTTCATTTATGAACATCAAAGAAAACATACTCGAAGGCCTCCGATCCATCAATTCCAACCTCCTGAGAAGCATTCTGACCAGTGCCATCATCACCTTCGGCATCATGGCCCTGGTGGGCATTCTGACCGCTATTGAAAGCATGCAGGGCGCCATAGACAAGAGCTTTGAAGGCATGGGCATCAACTCGTTTGACATGAACTCCCGCAGCAACTCTTCCCGCCGCATGGGAGGCCGGGCAGAGAAGCCCGTCAAGCCCATTTCTTTCCGGGAAGCCGTGGAATACCGCGATCGTTTCTCCCGTTCGGAGTCAGCCATTATTACCATCTACACCACGGTTTCGGGGGCAGAGGTCATCAAATACCAGAACGAAAAGTCGAACCCTAACAACTCGGTCATGGGGGCCGATGAAAACTACCTCAGCCTGAAAGGGTACAAGATTCTTGAAGGACGGAACATCACCGAAACCGACCGCAACTACGGCAGCAAGGTAGTGGTGATCGGCTTTGACATTGCTGAAAAATTTTTCCCAGGCGGCAAGCCGGTAGGCCAGGATATCCTCTTCCTGAACGACCGCTACACTATAGTGGGCGTACTGGATAAAAAGGGCAGCATGACGGGCGGTAACGACGACCGCCTGGCGCTCATCCCGCTGGAAGTAGCCCGAAACTACGATACGGAAGGCACCTTCGGCTACACGGTCACCACCTCGGTGCCCGATGCCACTGACCTCGACGAAGTGATGGCAGAAGGTACGTCTATCATGCGGCTGGTGCGGGGCGACAGGCCCTACGAAAAAGATTCTTTTGAAGTAGAGCGGGCAGATGCCCTGCTGGGCGAATTCAATACCGTTACAGGCTACATGCGCATCGGCGGCTTCGGCATCTCGTTTATCACGCTGCTGGGCGCGTCTATCGCGCTGATGAACATCATGATGGTATCGGTCACGGAGCGTACGCGCGAGATTGGCATCCGGAAGGCGCTGGGCGCCACACCCGGCAAGATCCGCTTCCAGTTCCTGATGGAGGCGGTGGTGATCTGTGCCATCGGCGGTATTGCCGGGGTGATCCTGGGCATATCGGCCGGCAACGTGGTGTCTTATATGATGTCGCAGGGCGAGGGCTCGTTCACCGTGCCGTGGAACTGGATCTTCATGGGGCTGATCGTATGTATCATTGTGGGCCTGATCTCCGGCTACTACCCGGCGTACAAGGCGTCGAAGATGGACCCGATTGAGTCGTTGCGGTATGAATAAATGGACAGTTGACAATGGACAATTGACAATGGACAATTGACAATGGACAATTAACAATGGATAATTGATAATGGTTAGGTGTGGATGGAATCGTTATGGATTCGATGGCGGTGGCATTGTCACCCTGAGCGAAGACGAGGGGTAACCCAACAAAAAAACGTCCGAAAATTTGTTATCTAAAGGTTCCCGCTCTACTTTTGCATTCCCAAACGCGACGCCCGGGTGGCGGAATTGGTAGACGCGTTGGTCTCAAACACCAATGAGGTTAAACTCGTGCCGGTTCGATCCCGGCCCCGGGTACGAAAACGGAACTCCAGCAATGAAGTTCCGTTTTTTTATGGTACATGTCTGATATATGACCCTTTCCGGGTTGTGTTGTATGACTCCGGCACTTACCTCTATGTTTGTATCAACCCCATCTTTATGGCTTTACCAATAAGCGTGGCGGTGTTCTTCACCTCAAATTTTTCCAGCAGACTTTTGCGATGCGTATTTACCGTGGAGACACTGATAAAAAGTTTTTCCGATACTTCCGCATTGGTCAAGCCTTCGGCAATCAATTGCAACACTTCTTTCTCTCTCCGGGTAATCAGCGGCTGCTGTTCATGCGGTTTTTTCAATGACTGGGCAGCTTCTGCACTGAAGTATGATCTGCCTTTTTGTACCAGGGAGATGGCTTCCATTATTTCTTTTTTGGTGGCGTTTTTCAGCAGGTACCCTGATGCCCCGTTCTGTATCATATTTTCGATAATGGCCTGCTGGTTAAATGTGCTGAGCCCCAGCACCAAAACAGAAGGATATAGCTGCTTTATTTCTTTGCACAGCTCTGTGCCACTTTTATCCGGCAGGTTCACATCCATGAGTATAACATCCGGCTGCTGAAGCTTCAGAAAACCCAGGCAGGATGCCGCATTGGTGGCATGGCCAAGCCATTCGATGCCTGTTTCATTTTGCAATAATGAACGGATACCTTCAATGACCATATAATGATCGTCTACGATGAAAATTCCTGTCTTCATACCCTATTAATTTCTATCATTACCGAAGAACCCCTGCCCGGTCCGGATTGCACATCCAACCTGCCTTTCAGAAACTCTACCCGGTTCTGAATGCTCTCCCAGCCCATGCCCCCCGAGCTTTTTAACGTGCTTGCATCAAAACCAATTCCGTCGTCTTCCACTGTAACAGCCAATACTTTTTCCGATTCCGACTGATGCAATTGTACCAGCACATTTTTGGCCTGTGCATGTTTAACCGCATTATTCACCAGCTCCTGGATAATGCGGTAAACCGTAACGCTGATGGTTGGGTCAACGGGCATGTCTTTCATGCCTACCGACTGATAACTTGCATGTATGGCACCGCTGCGGTCAATTTCATTGCAAAATTCTTTCAAAGCAGCGTCTAATCCATATTTCACCAGCATTTCGGGCATCATGTTATGCGCAACACGGCGCATTTCCCGGATAGAACTGTCCAGCATATCCATGCTGCGTTCAAAGGCCTGAGCGTTATCGGGCGTCATGATTAAATTTTCCTTCATATTGTTCAGGGAAAATTTTATGCCGCTGAGCATACCCCCAAGACCGTCGTGGAGATCTTTGGCAAGCCTCGTACGTTCCTGTTCTTCCCCTTTCAAAACGGCTTCGGTGGCAGTAAGCTTTTTTTCCGTTTCCAGCTCATCAATCTTGGCCTGCTGCAGCTTTTGGCGATGACGGTAATTCCTGTAAATCAGCAAAGAAATCACCACCAAAGAAACCACACCTGCCGCCAGAAAATAAATAAAGTTACTTTTCTGCCTTAATTCTGTCTGCTGCAGCCTGATCTGGTCTTCTTTTTTTTCCGTTTCATATTTAGCCTCTAAATCCTCTATGTAAAAATTCAACTCTTTTATGTTGGCAATGCTTTGCAGCGAGTCGTACTTATAGGCGTAGTCCTCCGCTTCCCTTATCCTGTTTTGTATAAAGTATAATTTTGAATACGTTTGGTACAGATTTCCCAAAGCATCGGCATTTTCCTTTTTGGCAAGAGCAATACCGCTGTCTAATTCCGCCTTTGCGAGTGAATATTCTTTTCTTAGTATATAGCGCAAGGCATTTACATTTCCTATTTCCACCCGGGTGGTTTTATCGGGTAAACCTACAGCTGCTTTATTCAGCATCACAGCATATTTTTCAACGGCCGCCGGGTTATTCACCGAAAAATAATTTTGACACAGGTTAATCAGTGCATAGCAGGTGACCACAAGATCTTCTTCTTTTTGGGCAAGGGCCAGTTGTTCCCCGTATATTTGAATGGCTGTATCCATTTTGTGCTGATCTGAATAGGAAGCGGCCATATTATTGAGCCCCATCATTACAGCAAATGGATTACGGAACTGCTTCCCGAATTCAATAGCTCTTTTGGCGTAAAATATGGCTTTATCGTACTGCTTCAGGTTGTAGTACGTGTTAGACGCCGTAAGATTACGAATAGGGAAACTTGTACTGTCTTTCGTTTTTTCCGACAGGGCCAGGCATTTTAAAGAATAGTCAATAGCCGATTTATAGTTTCCAAAATGATTGTAAACGGCGGCCAGGTTATTATAGGTTTTGGCCAGAAGCTTGTCATCACCGGATTTTCCGGCAATCGCCAGGTTCTTTAATGCATAGTCTATCGAGCTTTTGTAATCGTTATTATAATAATAGTATTGCATAAAGGCGGTATTGATATACTGATCGCAAGCGGTTATGCCTTTCTCCTGCGCCAGCTTTGCAGCTTTATTCATATAGAGAAAAGAGCTGTCAAAATTTCCCGTAGAATAAAGATCGCTCACCTTCAACAGCAGCGAAATGCGGGTGGAATCATCCTTCGCTCCTGCCAGCAGGCTCAACAGGCTGTCTCTTTTAATTTCCACCTGTGCCCGGCAAAAGATGGAAATTAATACTGAAAATAAAATCAATATCCCTTTTCGCATACTGTAAATTATTTCTTTGCTGCTATCGCAAATAACGACTGCTGAAAGGATATTTCCTATCGTCTTTTTTAATGATTTCTTATCCGCTTTTCAAAAATCACCTTTTTACGGGATTGACTCGCATAAGTGGCCCCGGCTACATTTGCAGTATCAAATGATAAGGGTGCAGGTGCCGGCAGGAAAGGAAGCATCAGCCTGAATACCGGTGCAGGTCCGGTACAGGGCCCAGGAGTATCTGGAAAATAAATTCATCCCCATTTATTAGTATCAAAATGAAGACATCTATCGCGGGTTTAGCTATGCTGCTGTGCTTTCAAAATGGAACGGCCCAAAACAAAGGAAAAATAGTTGCGCCGCAGGTACCCTGCAATGAAACGGCGGATGCGGCAGACGGAATTTATACCGACCATACCAATCCAAAATACGGACCTGTCAATTTAAAGGGCACTGCCCGGGAAAGAGATGCCATGATGAAAAGGCTCATTGCCATTGAACAACTGGAGGAAGCGAGCCGGAAAGATTTTAAGCTTACGGGATGTGCCGCCCGGGTAAGCTTTGCAAGATGGGGTAACAGTAATTACGGGAAACATGTTTACGCAAGGTACGGTTATCAGCTGGGTGTTTACCAGTATGTCTGCCATGTTACCGAACATGTGCCTAAAATAGTAGATGAATACAGAACGGTTTTCCGGGTAGATATCAACCCCTTCATTGCTACGGGAACCCAAGCCGGGGGTACAGGCGAATTTACCATCAACGGGCAGATCCGTTACGAGATACCGGTAGAAGCAAAAGAAGGGCCCGGTTTTGAAAAAGACAGGAAAAATAATCCCAGCAACGTTTCGCAGTACATTTCAGAATCGGATATGCTCGCCAACCGCTCCACTGACTATAAAAACAAGCACGCCGATTTCCTGAAAATCATTAATGGCGAGGGGTATGTGGAAAACTGGATGAGCGGAAGCCAATATGACAAGCGTGGTTCCGATTCATATACCTGGGTAGACCGGCATTACCTCATCACCAAACCGGGCGTTCCGTTATTGATTCCCGTTAGCAGGAAACAATACCTGGAAGACATGCTGGAATACCTCGAAATAGAAAAAGCCAACTTCCTGTATAACCACGCCAAAATGGTGAAGGAGTGTGCGAATGAAACGGCGGATTGGGCCAAAAAGAAAATGGCCTTGCTGGAGCAGGATAAAAATGCCTACCCCAAAATTTATGAAGCCAAAAAAGCAAAACTGAAAGACCTGCTGGCCACCCAAAAGCCGGAGTGGCTGCAGAAGCCGGCCGTGGTGGAGAATAACAACCGAACCTACGACGCCTATAAGCGACTGGAAAACCTGGGAAAGTTTTATGATGCTGAAGAAGAATACCTGTCTGCCCTGTATGTTTTAAACCCTGCCTATTTTACCGCCCCTAACGGCCAGCCCACCCAACCCCTCTTTATGGAAATACAATTCCGTTATGAAACCGGCAAAGACAGCAGAGCTACCGAAAGGCTCTTCAACAATTTCGTAAAAAATTTTGATATAGACGGGTTGAAGAAAATGATTCCGTGATTTAAAGTTTCGTCAATGCCGGTAGGGCAGCACCTGCAGATGGGAAATCAGTCAGGGAGATTCCCGGAAGGGCCAACTACACCGATGGAGCCGATAAAGGCTATCCCGTTACCGGCAAATATGATCAATAATAATGCACTATATTTCAGTAAGTGAGTTTGCCAGAAAATGGAATATTCCGGAAAGAACCGCCCGGAATTATTGTGCCGGTTAACCCATGATCAAACCCGGTATATTTTCGAAACCAATATCGTTGGAGCTTCCAAAGAAAGTATAAATGTGGATGATATTATAGAAACTACCAATCACTTCCGATGTATTGATTTAATCATTGACAAAGCAACATCCAAACTGACGGAATGATTTATTAAAGAATTGCATTTTCTCCTGAAGTCAGGAACATCCGATAGCCAAAAAGACTGGTTTAATGTGGGAGAATACAAAAAGCTGCCTAACGAAGTGGGCGGTAATGAAACTTGTCCGCCTGCCGCCGTGGCCGCAAAAATGAAAGAATTACTTTCCCATTATCGCACCATTGAAAAAAAGACTTTTGAAGATATTATAGACTTTCATTATCAATTTGAAATAATTCACCCTTTTCAGGACGGAAACGGTCGCGTCGGCAGATTGATTATGTTCAAAGAATGTCTTGCAAACCATACGGTGCCTTTTATTATAGATGCCGATCTAAAACTTTTTTATTACCGGGGTTTACAAGAGTGGACGCATATAAAAGAATATCTTTTAGATACGTGTCTTACTGCTCAGGATAACTATAAGGCTGTTCTGAAATATTTTGAGATAGGGTTTGAGTAGGCTTGGCAGTTCGTTAACCGCACTTAATTCGGGATCAGGCTCACCGGAATTTCAGAAGGATTCCAGAAATTTAATACGGAGCGGTATCAGCCATGAGGGCCTTCCTGATCATTTTGATACTGGACATTCAAAATCTGAGCACTAACATAAACAGCAATTTTCAAGTGAAAAAATATTTTTTTCTAAATCCTTTGGAAAACAGTTCGATATAGGTTCGGGGGGTATAGAGACCTGCCGATTGCAGCTCTTTTTTGTAGTTATGAAAGGGACATAGTAGTACTATTCATATGTATTCTTAACTGATTAAATCGTCAAAAGTATCTCCACCAGCCCATTCTAACCCCTGCACAAGGGTAAATTGTTTTTCTGCACCGTCTTTTTTAAAAAAGCTTCCAAGATTTGTGTGAACAAACAGGTGCTTTTCATAGGTTACTTGAGCCAAAGTGTAAGGTTTTGTTGCATTATCATTACTATTTCTACACATAACCCACAAAATATCCTTATCCTTCGAAAATGCAAAATCTACAATAATTGAACTTGAATATTGATTTTTTGAAAATACTTCTCCTACTTTAAGACTTTCCAAATATGTTACAATTGGTATATCTGAATTTTCTTGTGGACAACAAGGAAATTCAGCTGGGGTTTTCCAATCTTTTTGAAGGGCATTTGAGGTAAGAGAAGATGTCAACTCTGAAACTACATCAACGTACCTGTTTGAAAAACTGCGTTTGTATATCCATTCACCTAAAGAACCTCCAAAAGGAAGTTTATCACTTTTTGCCCAAGCCAATAATCTTACTTTGCTCTCTTGTGCTTCTTGAATGCTGACTGTACACATCCACTTGTAATTTGGCTCTTGAAACTTACTGTAAAATTTTGAGGGATCAGCAAGAAATTCTTCAACGTTACATCCACAAACTAATTCAATTCGTTTTACAGTGATAGGATTAAGCAAAACGTTTTCCAATCTTGTAACCCACCTAAGATTCTCGGGTCTGTTATTACGTTTATTTGTATCTATATGATCAATAACATATTCTCTCGTTGGTGGTTCTCCATGGAATGCAGTTGCAACTATTCTGTGAATACTAACCGAAGCAATTTCCATATATCCTGTTTTAGTGTTCGGTTTGCCAAAAGTCCATTGATTATCAGTTGGTCTTGGTCGTTTCCCCTTACGAGGATATCGTAGTATTGCTCCATTATCCCGAACGGAGTAATGTTCATCCTTATAAATGCATTCAGCTTCTAATTCATAATCGCTTATATCAACCACCATTATACTCCTTCAATTCAGATTTAGCCTTATTCGTTACTCTTTCAATTGTCTTCTACATTATTACCCTCTGACTTTATCTTTTGAGGCGTTTTGATAGTGCTTTTTAACCGTTACTTTCATTCCGTTTATCTAACAGTTTCAACCTTCTTCTTCCTTATTTTTCCTTTCTAAAATTTGATAATAATAGCTAAAAGGCTTGTTAAAATGAACTATTTGCCTTGAATTGGGTTTCATTTTATTTCCTTTAGCTTCCTCAATACTCTTTAATTCTTTTACAAGTTGATAATATAGTTTATTCCTGCTTCTATCTAAATGCTTGATCTGCTCTACTGAATACTTATTTAATTTTAATTCTTTAAATCCATTTTTCCAGCATAAGTCATTGGTAACAGTATTATAATTCTTTAGACTTACACGGCCAACAGACATCCCTACTAACCTATGAATAGCAGATTCCCCAATAGAACCACTACTTTTCCTTACCCCATAGCGTACCGCCTGTCTAATTTCTTCAATCACTTCTCTTTGTTTATTACATTCTTTCAAAAAGGATTTCTTTCTAACTCGAATATGTCCATCATAGTGCAATTCATAACCTACAAATCCAATCCAGGGAAAACCACCTTCCTTTATTGAATCCCATTTGTAAGGACCTTTTGATTTCTTTTCCCAAAAGGGTGCATAAGTTAACTCTCCTAATTTCTTACTTTCCCTTTTATTCTTTTCTCTTGCTTTTATTAGTAGGAGGTTTTCGACAAAATCATGAGGAACCAGCTTTAACCCCTTCAAAATACCAACATATATCTCTTTGGCCGCTTCACAAGTTGCTTTATCCGGATGCAGTATTATCATATCGTCACAGAATCTCATATAAAAGGCTCCAGATTGCAATACCCCTTTATCTGCAACATTTAAAATAATATTCGCAATTAACCCTGATAAAGCACCTCCTTGTGGGATTCCAATTCTTTCATCCTCTATATTCTCATAATACCCAAGTTCTTTGAATTGCTCCGATACCCATTTAAAATTACCTTTTGGAATATTATATTTTTCCCAATACTCAATATCTTCGGATAGTGGCACATTTTTATTAAATGCATAACATTCAAGAAATTGATAGAAAATATGAGATGGTTTACTAAAGTCAAGCATGGGATATGTATTTGCAGACTTTTGTATTAATTCATTGTAAAGAACCTTTGCAGTTTTATGATTAACTGTATCGTAAAACTTCTCCATATCACATTCGACAACCCATAAAGGAGTATTTAAATATTTTTCTTTATATTCAAGGATATCTTTAATACAGTCATGGTGTGTTAGTGTTGCAATTCCTGTTTTGTTTTTCTTTGAGCGAAAAGCATAGGAACAGTCTTCAAAATATCGATCAAAAAGTCTTGTAAGATACTTATTTGTTATACTAAGAATAATTCTATCTTTAAGATTAAACAAACATATTGGACGGCATTCATTCACACAATTTTGTCGTTTTTTATTCTTCAGCTTTGGATAAATGGTTGGAACATCAATTTTATAAGTTCCCGATGAAATAGATAACTGAATATCTTTTACAAATTCATCTAAAGATATAAGCCATGGCTCATTTGGCGACTTTTTTCTATAAGATTTTACTGTTTTAATTAATGAATGGTAGTTCCTGTCTGTTGCTGAAATTGGCTGATTAAGCTTATTTACCCTTGATTCACTACCAAGCACTATCCATTTTTTTCTAGGGGGAAAAAGTTTGTTTAATTGACTTAAAAACTGATTTTCATATTTAATAAATCCATTTGCCTTATCATCTTCTATTTCCAAATATTTCTCTGCATCTTTTAAGTGATAATTGAATTTTGGAGAATCTGTTAATAAATGTATAAGATGTCTCTTATTACGACTACTCGCAACCTTTGCCCTTAGTTTACATAAATATGAAACTATTGCATCACTTGAGAAATATGTTTCAAAAGCTTCCATTCCTATTAAAAGAACAGAGGGGCGGGGTTCCTAGTGTGTCAGCCTATTGGCTGCATTCTGGCAAAGATACTGACATGAGTATTTCACTACATTTAAGCCCTCTGGCAAGTGAAAATCCGTTTTTGAGGGTGAAACTTACGATAGATTTTAATCCACCGCCTCGGTACCCCTGTCCCTCTGTTTTTTTGTTAGATAGCCCTTACTGTTTGCAAGATAAACTATAGAACTAAAATTTATAGTTCCATTTCTTGATGCATAACAGTTTTCTAAAAAGTTTTTACAATTTACTTCATTATACTTTATTCCATCTAATGAACTCAGTTTTAGAAAATAACTTTCTCCGACTTCATATGTAAATGAGTTGGCAATTCCCATCGCAACTTTATACCATTCTTCGTAAGAATTTGTAATCGAAAACTTCCTTTTACTTAAATATTTAATAATTGAGTTCATTGTTTTTCTATCCATCGAACTATTTCTGTTAGATGGGTTGTAAAGTGCGTCCCTATTATTAGCAAATTTTACTACCTTAATTCTTTTTTGCTCTTTTGAATCAGTGGATACTACTAAATCTAATTCTGTTATTTCAAATTGAATTGCTTCTGATTTGATAACAATTGATGGATCATATGAAAAAAAACAAAGTCTGGTTGTATCACTTCCACTATTGTCCAATTCAATACTATGTTTCTCTTTAAAATAGATTGCTAGTTTTTGAAAGGCTCCTCTATGAACTTTATCTAAATCATAATTCCCTAATTCAAAATTGTAGAGAATTGGCACTAATCCCTTTACGCCTTCCTTAGATGGTGACTCCCAAAAAGAAAACACAATCGGTTCACTTAGTAGACACTCTTTCGTTCTCTCTAATTCCAACTTATCCAATTTGTCGACATCTAAAACAATTATCGAATTGTAGCTTTTTATTTTATTTCTTTTTCTTTCGCCTTCAAATGTTCCACAAAAGGTTACTGCTGCAAGATTTCTTTTATGACTGGAATATTCATCTCTTTTATCGTCTTGTAATAAGTTCCGCAGGTTTAAAACTTGATCTTTATATTTATTTGACTGTATTTCCAACAATACCTCATTAATAGTCATTTCCTTCGAAAAAGGAGCCCATGTGTTAATCTGAAAAGAAGTTCTTTTATTAAGAATATCCTCCTTAATTGATGTTACTGAAGTATTGTCTTTTTCCATTAAATAATGTTAAGCCATTTTAACCCTTTCCTAACCACTTTTTGAATCAACTAAGGATTACATTAAATTTCTCCGCTTAAGCTCCCAAAAACATTTTGCAGTTATAGTAATATCTACTGCAGCATTGTGCGCCTCTTTAAAATCTTTCCCAAAAAGTTTGTAATGTAGTTCAGATAATTTTGGCCATTTATAACCATAAGGTCCATTTAATGCGCAAAAATCAGTTGTATTTTCCATTGTGCATATTCTACTTTTTGACTGGATAATATTTGGCATTTCATTTCTTAAAAACTCTGCTCCGATTATTTTTTCATCAAAAGACATGTTATGAGCGACAAGGTAGCTAGCTTGCCCCACTATAAGTTGAAATTGATGTAAAATATCCACTAATGGTTTCCCTTCTCTAAGTGCCATTTCAGTTGATATTCCGTGTATTCGAGAAGCCTCTACAGGTATTGTAAATCCATCTGGTCTAATAATATAATCGCCACTTGAAATCTTATTCCCATTAATATCGTAATACAAGTAAGCAAGTTGAATAAGTCTAGGCCAATTGTTAAGATCACTAACAGGAGCTTTCCAGTTTCTTGGTAAACCTGTCGTTTCCGTGTCAAAAAATAGATACATATTTGATTCTTATCTGTTCCTTCATTATAATTTAATAATATGCAACTTTCCCCGAGTTCGTTGGAATTTAGACTTAATTCATCAAAGTAAAATACTCTTACCACTTACATCAATTCTGGAATATGTTTAATAAAATCCGCAAATGAAACACATCTATTAGGTGGAATCATAGCGGCAATCCAATCTTTACCTCGCCCCTTTTCCCTGCCACCATCCTTTTTTAAAGGTGTTTTGAAGGTTAATGGCTCGTCTAAAAAGTAATAGCTGTAAATAGATTCTTTATTATCATTGCCTAACCCAATTCCTTCCATCCATCTATCGACAGTTTCTTTATTTGGAGCAAAACTTTCTAAATCTGAACGAAAATTTTCAATATCTTCTGGTTTAAACGTTAAAGTTCCAAGTATTTTTGAGAGCTTAGTGATTCCCTCAATCTCGCCTGAGCCACGATTGAAATATGGCGCAAAGTAAATCGGGGTTCCAAACGTTTGGCCTCTCCTATATATTCCAAATTCTTTAAATCTGCGAATCTCATTCTGATCCTTCAAATCTTGTATTAGTATTTCTTTTAACTCCTTCATTTTATAGTTTTTTGTTGCAAACTTCAAAAAGTCCGAAACGATTTCTTTTTGAACTAATTCTTTCTTATTAAATAATTCAATTATTTCCAGCCAGCTAGTATTTTTAACAATTATATCCTTTTCAATTTGTTTATTAGTATCTCTTTCCTGAGTTAAAATACACAGAATCTTTGTTTGAACTGGTTTATCAAATGCTGAGAGATACTGTGTTCTTTGCTTTATGGCTTTTCCATTGCTAATCTTACACTCTGTAATAACATGATACTTGCTATTGTGAAAAAACTCTATATCAGTTCTGCCTTCCTTTCTCTTTTTTTCAATTTCTATTGAAGCGGATTGATAATTTTTTAATGTGCTTTTCACAGAAATACCTAAGAAACGCAAAAAGTGAAAATAACAATCCCTATCACTAGCAAGTAAAAACGCAAACGCCTTAGATAAAGCGACTTCGTTAGCGCCCAAAAGATCGAGAACATTGTATGTTGTTTTTTGATTTTCAGTTCTTTTAAGAATCATATCAGTTGCTCATATTTACTACTACAAAAGGACATTACACAAATAATTAAACTCGTATAATCAATATTTACAATTCTCCTCATATGTTAAACCCTGCTCGACTTGTTTTCTACATTAGTTTTTTCAACTCGTCAACGGTCCTAAGAAAAATATTATCGATTTCACCAATTTCTAATTGTTGGTACGTTATACTAAACTTATTGACGACATCCACTGCAATACAATACTTTGGGCTTATTGTATAGTCTTTCGAGTAATGAATTTTTAAATATCTATAAAGAATATCTGCAAACATTCCAAGTTCTTCTTCCCTAAAACCATCTAATTTAGCGACAAACCAGATTGCACCAATTTCGTCTATTTCCTCACTTGAATAAGTAAAAAGATGACTTGGAGTTACTTTAAAATCTAGGCCCTTAATGAGTAAAATGGAGTCCTTTTTGTTCTTTTTCAAGAAGTTAAATTTTTCAGGTTTTAACTTAGCAAAGTCGAAATCCTCAAAGATGTATAAAATATCAATATTCCTTTTATACATTGTTTTCGTCCTTTGGAAGTCTGTTTTATCATACTTCTGTTCTAACTCCTCACGTCTCTCATCGATAAACTTTTTATCATTTAACTTAAAACTTTTACTTATTGCACTAATTGAACTTATCCAATAATCTCCACCACCATCCGATGAAGTCTTTTCCTTTTCCATCTGCATATTTGCAGCAAAAGTTTTTTTACTTTTGTCAGACTTTCTTCTAAATTCAATAATATCTTTGATAGATAATTTTTTCATCTGTAGTAAGCTTATTTTTGAGGTATTTAGTTATTTGCCGACTTGAATTGGGCTAATTTATAAGAGTGTACAATGCACTCGTGAAACGAACGTTAAGTGATAAAACACAAAAGTTAGATTAAGCTCAAACATGCAGATTATAATGGTTTATTCATTTTTCATTACAATAATATGAAAATACAATTATAAAATTGCAATATTTATACAAAAATTTACTGTCTGGTAATTCCCTTTATATTGAGAGCAATTACGGCAAACCATATTACTTATACCTACCTATAAAAGTCCAAATCCTTCCCCTTCTGAATCCCAGATAAAAAATCACCTATTTCACTCCACATCCCTTCCCCATTTCTTCAAAATCTCTCTACTTTCGTTTACCATTAAAAGTAATTTTCAGGACCGGGTATTGGGGGTAAAGCTGAAGCACTCTTTAGAAATATCACCTTAAAGCCCTCCGGTGAACAAACCTATTGAAAAATGATATAACAAACACTACTAAAAACATCCAATAAGACCGGAATATAAAATGATTCCGGAAAATGCTCGGCATTAAGCAGGACAGCCTGGCATTTGAGTCGGGCCAAGACTGGAATCAACAAAAGATCTCTTTATTAGAGATGAAATGATGGCGCGGATGGAGCAGTCGATTAAGGAGAAATATGCGTATTCATAGCAGGTACCGGGATTCAAAAACCTGATTCAGAATTACTTATACACCAAATTTAACACCCTAAATCAGGTAATCAAAAACCTCTGAATGAGGAATACTCAGATCAGGAAATTGAAATTTTCGTATTATCCCTCTCCATACACCCAACGGAAAAGACTTACCGGACTCATTCCAGGTTAACAATCTGTCTTAAATCCCCCTTAAAGCTGACTACTTTCCCCTGCCGAAAAGCCCATTTAATGAAATATCTTTGCAAAATACATTTCCTGCCTCCGGACTACTCTTGCCTTTTACAGGAATATTTCAAAGCCGGAGTCGGAACAAAAATCAAATAACCAGCATCATGACCAAACAAATTTTTATCAATCTCGCCGTAACCAATTTGCAAAAATCGATGGACTTTTATACGGCGTTGGGTTTCACTAACAATCCGCAATTTTCGGACGATGCCGGAAAATGTATGGTTTGGAGCGACAGCATATTTGTGATGCTGCTGACGCACAAAAAATTTTCAGACTTTACCGCCAAGCCCATTGCTGACACAAAAACGAATATTGCAGGACTTTTCTCGTTATCGGTAAACAGCGTGGATGAAATGAATAATATCATGGCTGGCGGACTGAATGCCGGAGGCATAGAACCCAATGAGATGCGGGATTACGGGTTTATGCAGCAAAGAACCATTGAAGATTTTGACGGGCATACCTGGGAGATTTTTTACATGGATATGACGAAACTTCCGGCGGAGTAATTACGACAAAACATATCGTGTAACGAAAACCAAAAAGAAACGAAAAATATGAATCAGGACGAAACTTTTGAAATTAGTTACACCTTCAGAACGGATAAGAAAACCGCATTTGAGATGTGGGCAAATCCTGGCCGTTTTTCAAGTTGGTTAGGACCTGACGGAGCAGAAATGACGTTTATTACCGCAACCGTTGTGGAAGGCGAAACTTCACTCTGGACAATGACCACACCCGACGGACTGACAAAATTCGGGCAAATCAATTTCAAAACTATCCGACCGGACGACCTTCTAATTTATACGCAGAACTTTTGTGATAAAGACGGGAATTTTATCAAAGCACCGTTCTCTGCTACTTATCCCGACTATTTATTGACAACCGTCCGTTTTTCGGAAGAAGAAAATGCAACGAAAGTAAAAGTAAAATGGGAAATCTTTGGAAATGCCAATCAACAGGAAAGGCAAACTTTTACGGAAATGAAAGAGATAATGAAAACCGGCTGGACAGCCTCATTTCAAAAACTTGAAACGCTGTTAAAATAAAACGCGACCAGGGACAGAATTTCCAGAAACTCTAAACTCATCAGGTACAATGAAAAAATTACAATACACCATCAGCATCAAGGCCGGCGCCGAAAAAGTTTATAATGCCATGCTGGGCATTAATGACATTAAAGATTACGAATATTGGACAGCAGCATTTAACCCCACTTCTACCTACGAAGGTACCTGGAAAAAAGGCAGTAAAATACTTTTCGTGGGCATAGACGAAGACGGCAAACGGGGTGGTATGGTTTCGGAAATTGAAGAAAATATCCCAAATAAATTCGTTTCCATTCGTCATTACGGCCTGCTTCTGGGAGACGAGGAAATTACCACAGGCCCGGAAGTTGAAAAATGGGCCGGCGGACACGAGAATTATACGTACGACGAAAACAACGGCATGACCACCGTAACCATAGAAGTGGATGTAACCGAAGATTTTATTGATTACTACAACACCACCTGCCCTATGGCATTGGAAAAACTGAAAGAAATTTGCGAATAACTAATTAATCCTCACTCCCCGCATCCGTTCCCCAACCGTCAAATTCGCAGTCAAAGGTATATCCCAACTCAGACATTTGGCGGGTCCATTGTTGGATGACCTCTTCTTTCATTTCGATTTTAGTGGTCCAGCCGGTCACAACAAACAGGTTTTGATCACGGGCAGAGACATCGTGCCGAACCGAGTAGTTCAGCTTTGCGATTTCGGCAGCCAGCCGTTCTGCTTTTTCTGCAGTGTTTGTGTAGAAAAAGTATTCCAGCTTCAGTGCTTTGTCCGGAGTTACATCTGCCTTTCTTAGCTGATCAAGTATCCCGGGGATCATCTGTATTTGCTTGTCCAGGTTGCTGTTGAACGTCGCCTCGGTAACAAACCGGCCATCAGTAGATCCGGACCTTATAAGGTCAGGAAATACGATAACTACGAGGGTAGCCACCAGGAATACCAGCCCCGCTATTTGTATTTTTCTCTTTGCTAACATATTCAAACCTTCCGATAATCCTTACTAAACAAATTATACCCCGGTACGCTTAGCCATTTTGGCTTTCACCATCCTGCTTACCCGCCACATCAGGAAAATACAGAGCAACATAATGCCTACCATTACGTAGCCGAGCGTATTAAAATGCTGTAACGGGCTGGTGGCATCGGCCTTAACCACGATAAAGCCTGCCGAGATCGCCCCTAAGCCACCGGCCAGCTGTTGCAGGGAGGAGTTAATGCTCATATAAGCACCCCTGTCTGCGGCATCCGGAATAGCCGAGTTCAGGGCTTGCGAAGGAACCATACGGCTCATAATGCCCACAAACATAAGGACATTGATCACAATCACTTCCCACAGGGGTGTTGGACCCAGGTTGGTGGAAATAACCACCATAATACAGGCAATGACGGTACCGAAGATAAACATGCCCAGCTTGTCGAACCTGTCGCTCAGCTTCCCGATAACCGGCATAATGAAAACCGATGCGATACCGCTGCACATGAAGATAACAGGCACGTCTTCCATGCGGATCTTCACATTGTTGACATAAAAATCACTGCTGAACGGAGCAATCATGAATCCGCCCATGGAAAGCAGCATAATGGCTACAAACCCGGTGCGGTAATCTTTTTTCCGTACCGTATGCCATAAATGCAAAAGCGGGCTTTTGCTGTTTTGTATTTTCAGGTGCTCATTCACAGGCTTCAGGCGGAGCACCACGGCAATTCCGGTAAAAACCGCCACAATCACAATGGCAAAAAAAGTAGAATGCCAGCCCCAACGGGTAGCCATCCACAGCCCCAGGGGAATACCCAGGATCTGGCTGCCCGCAAAGGCCATCTGGATAAGCCCCATCACTTTCCCGCGTTGTTCCAGCGCAAACAGATCAGTGACAATAGCCATGGAAATTGAGCCGATCACACCGCCGAAAACCCCGGTAAAAATACGGGCTGCCAGCAAAGTGCTATAGCTGTTAGCGAGAGCACAGAACAATGTACCGATGATAAAGCCTGTATAGAAGAAAAGCAATAGCTTTTTCCGGTCGTATTTATCTGCAAAACCGGCCGTCAGGAAGCCCGATACACAGGCACTGATGGCGTACGCCGAAACCACCGACCCGAACTGCTGCGGGCTAAGCTTCATGCTGGTCATAAGGATGTTGCCCAGGGGCGACAAAACCATGAAATCGAGCATCACCGTGAAAAGGATAAATGCAAGAATAACGATAACAAATGTCTGATAGCCTGTAAAGGTCTGAGAGGAAGGTGTTTCCAAAGTATTAAAAATTAAGCGGGCAAAGGTATCTTATTTTTCTTTTACTTCATATTATATACGACGTTATAGTATAGTCTGTACAGCTGTTTTCTTGTAAATCAGATCACCAGTTGCTTTATTTGTCATTTCAACCCATCAACGATGAAATATTTCCCGCACCTGCTTATCCTTTTGTTTGTTCATCTGACACCTGCTGCGCAATCCGCCAACAGGCTGGATACGCCGTCGGTTAAAACACTGTTCGTGGCCCCTAACGGTGCCGATACCCAGAGCGGTACACAGGAACGTCCCTTAAAAACCCTGGCCGCCGCCCTTGAAAAAGCACAGGAGTCCGCCTCTTCCTCCATAACGGTTTACTTGCGGCATGGCACCTATTACCTGGATAAACCGCTACAGGTTACTTCCGGAAGCTTACGGGGGAAGAAACTGCTGATTTCAGCCTATGCCGGAGAGAAAGTTACGCTGAGCGGCGGAAAAAAACTAAACCTGAAATGGAAGAGATCGGCCGGCAATCTGTGGGAAAGCGCAGTGGATTTTACCGGTTTTGATCAGCTCTTTATCAACGGCACTGCACGTGTCCCGGCGCGGTACCCGAACCAGACGGCAGGCACTGTTTTTAACGGTACCGCAGCAGATGCCCTTTCGCCAGAACGGGTAAAAAGGTGGGCAAACCCGGCGGGTGGTTTTATACACGTCATGCACAGCGGCCAATGGGGCGATATGCATTACTGGATCACCGGCAAAAAAGGCGATGAAGTGGTTTACGAAGGCGGCTTTCAGAATAACCGCCCCTCACCCATGCATACCCGCTACCGCTTTGTGGAAAATATACGCGAAGAGCTGGATGCCCCCGGCGAATGGTTTCTTGACCGGGAGAAACGGGTACTGTATTATTACCCGCAGGAGGGCGAAAAACCGGGCACCGCCAGTGTGGAAGTGTCGGTATTGCCCCTCCTGATCGAACTCCGCGGAACGCCGGGAAACCCGTTGAATCAGGTGACCCTACAGAACCTTACGTTCAAGCATACCCGGCGCACCTTTATGGAGGCCTATGAGCCGCTGATGCGCAGCGACTGGCGGATTTACCGGGGCGCGGCCCTGCTGCTTGAAAATACCACAGACTGCACGGTTACCGGATGTGAATTTACCGACCTTGGTGGCAACGCCCTCTTTATCAGCCGGTACGGCCTGAACAATAAAGTAAAGCAAAACCATTTCCACCGCATTGGTGCCAGTGCCGTATGTGTGGTGGGCGATACCTCGGCAGTACGTTCCGGATCGCTGGAATACCGCTTATTTGTGCCTTATGATCAACTGGACAAGACGCCCGGACCGGCCAACCCGCTTTACCCGCGGCAGTGTGTCATAGAAGATAACCTGATTCACGATATCGGGCAGGTGGAAAAGCAGGTGGCCGGTGTGCAGATTCAGCTGGCCGCGCAGATCACCGTACGCCATAACAGCATCTACCAGGTGCCCCGGGCGGGCATCAATGTGGGCGATGGCGCCTTCGGCGGGCACCTCATTGAATATAACGATGTGTTTGACACTGTACTGGAAACCAGCGATCACGGCGCTTTCAACTCCTGGGGCCGCGACCGCTTCTGGCATCCCGACCGGGCTGTAATGGACCGTTTAACCTCAGAACATCCGGAACTTATCCTGCTGGATGCGCTGTATACCACCACCCTCCGCAATAACCGCTTCCGCTGCGATCACGGGTGGGATATCGACCTCGACGACGGCAGCTCCAATTACCACATTTACAATAACCTCTGCCTGCAGGGCGGTATTAAGTTGCGCGAAGGGTTTTACCGAACGGTAGAGAATAATATCATGGTCAATAATTCCTTTCACCCGCATGTCTGGTTTGCCAACAGTCACGATGTCTTCCAACGGAATATCGTTATGCGCCCCTACTATCCTATCGCTCTCAAGGGTTGGGGAAAAACGGTGGATCATAATTTTTTTGCCTCTGAAGAAGACCTGGAAAAAGCACAGAAAAATCATACGGATGTCCACAGTGCCAGTGGTCCGCTCCTCTTTGCCGATGCCCTGCACGGTAATTATACCCTGCCGGCAGGAAGTCTGGCCTTTAACACCGGCTTTGAGAATATCCCCATGGACCAATTTGGTGTCTACAGTCCTCACCTGAAAAAACTGGCCCGCCAACCGGCTTTTCCCGAACTGGTGATCACCGGCAAATACCAGACACAGAAAGAAATAGGGTGGCTGGACGGCCGCGTAAGGGCGGTAGAAGGCTTGGGCGATCGCTCAGCCTACGGCCTTCCCGATGAAAGGGGCGTGATCATTACCGCGCTGAAAGAAGACGGCCTGCTGGCCCGCGCCGGGCTGCGCCCGGGCGACGTGCTCCGCAGCTTTTGCGGCGAGCCCCTGTCGTCTCTCGGACAGCTCCTAACGCTCACAGAAGAAAATAAATGGAAGGGATCGCTGAAAGCCGCTATCTTCAGAAACCAGGAAGAAAAAGAGATAATGATTGTACTGCAGCGGTAAGGTTATTCCGGGGAAATCTGCAGTGCGCCGGCAGCCGCCCGGTATTTTAATGATGGCATTCTACCTTATTGAGCTTCACCGGATTATCAAATGAAATTCTCCTAAGGTCTTTGAATACCATTTTCCCGTCTTTTTCTTCCTTTTCGCCATACCCTTCCATGGCCGTATCGCCTTGCAGGAGGAAAACCACCTGGGCTACCGATTCTGTTCCTTCCGAAGTAAATGTATAGTCGGCTACGAGGGTATCACCGTTCATTATCCCGTCAATCGTACCGGTGCTCCGGTCTTTCTCATAATTTTTATATTCCAGCGTGCCCGTAACCACGTTAGGAAACCGTTCCGTCTTCAAAAAGATGCTGTCCCTGCCGATGGTGCCCATGTAGCAGGTTTGAGCGGGTATCATTACCTTTATTTCGTCTGCGCCGTTGTTATCCGTATCCTTTGACTGTTTATTGCACGCAAATGCCAGGAGGGATAGAAAAAGGAATAGTGCCCGGGGATGATGTAATTTCATGGTATTGATTTAAATATTGCTTTACAAATATAACCCGCAGAAAGCGATGCTGCAACAAATGTCGCCGGTTCGTTATTCCCCGGTTTTGTTCAGTAGGTCAATCCTCCGGAATGGTCTTCAGGTTTCTGAACCAGCCTTCCGAGCCGTTACCTACCCAGATCCGGGTAGAAAACAGGAAAGCGGAAATTACCCTGAACGGGCAGCGGCTGTTCTCGGAAACATTCCGGGAGGATTTCGGGAATATCATGGCCCTTACCTATATTTTCAGCGGCACCGGCTCTATTGATCATGTAAAGCTGACCGGTATAAACGGGGCGGTTGCTTTTGAAGATAATTTTGATCAGTGAGCTATCGGCCCGTATTTCCGGGTAGCTGACCGGAGGAAGACTAGGTTCACCCTGCTTAGCAAAGATCTCAGGCGCGGAGCTGTTTCAACGCAGTTTTCAATGTCTGCTTTTCCGGATCAGACCTGGTCAGCCAGATAGCCTTTACGTAATGTTCTATAGATTGGGTCCGGTTAGTATCTGCGTATAAATATCCTAACAGTTGATGATAATACGTATTGCCGGTCAGGTTCAGTTTCTCCACTTCCCTGATCGCCTTTTCATTTCCGTAAACCTGGGCAAGCGCAAAACCCCTGTTCAGTGCGGTAACCGGTGAATACTCCATTAAAACGAGCTGGTTATAAAGCTGCAGAATATGCGGCCATTTGTGCTCACCTGCGGTGGTATGCCAATAGGCCACTCCCGCTTCGAGGTGGTATTTTGATATTTCATTTCCGTCGGTGGCATTAACCAGGTAGTAATTTCCCCTTTGGATAAGCGAAGCATCCCATAAGGTCTTATCCTGCTCTCCGAATAAGACGGATTCCCCACTGGCATTCGTTCTTGCGCCCAATCGCGAGCTTTGAAAACACATTAAGGCGAGCAAAGCATGGGTTTTTGGCGGGTTAGTCAGTGGGTCTTCCGTGAGCAGCAAGGTCAGCCTCATAGCTTCGGAACAAAGCTCCGTCCTGATTTTGGTTTCAAGAACTGACAGGCGTCTGAAGTAGTCTTTGGTTTTGTTTTTGGCTACGGTATAAAGCCATGCTTCGGGGTTTTCAGGCACTCCGTTCACCGCCCAGTGTTCGGATGCTTTCAGGAAAGTGTCGCTGGCTATGTCTTCGGCAATCGCTATATGCTTTAAACCGAAATGACGGCATAAGACAGCCGTCATTTTCGCATATTCCTGCCGGAATAAGTGGGGTAAAAGCTCGTTATATGACCGTTCGGTATTACCCACGTTTTAAAACTTCGCGAACCTCGATATTCCCGCCCACCTGGTTAAACACAGGGTTGGCTTTTGCCATTTCCACCGCTTCATCAATATTTTCAGCACGAACCACGATATAACCGCTGATAAATTCTTTGATTTCGGTATAGGGGCCGTCGGTCACCACCATACCGGGCTTTACGGTTTTGGCACTTCCGGCAGCAGGCAGAAGCGTGTTGCCCTTATCTGCCAGCTTGTTCTGAGCGGCAATGCCTGCCAGCCAGTTCATCCGTTCCTGCATCTGCTCCGGCGAAGGCTGGAAATCCTGGATGTCTTTCAGTCTGAAAATTAATGCAAATTCTTTCATTGTTAATTTTTTTATTGAATGACGATCGGAATCTCAGAACAGGGACAAAGTTCGTGATTTTTTGGAATCATCCTGGTATCTTTATGCGATTCCAAAAGATATTTAAACAAAAGTATGGCTTATTCTACGCTCCTCCCCTTGCACTCGCTGGTCCGGTGGCTGGTTCTGATCAGCCTGATCATTGCCATTTTTTTGGCATTCAGAGGCTGGTTTTCTAAAAGGGAGTTTTCCCGTTTGGACAACTCGGTCAGGCACTGGACCGCTACCATAGCCCATATTCAACTTCTCATTGGTATCTGGCTTTACCTGGTCAGTCCTGTCACCGATTATTTCCTTCACAATTTTAAGGAAGCCGTGCGCCTCCGTGAAATCCGTTTTTTCGGAATGGAGCACAGCCTGATGATGCTGATGGCCATTGTTATTATCACTATAGGTTCTGCAAAAGCCAAACGTAAACCCACAGACAACGGAAAATTCAGGACCATGGCCATCTGGTATTCAGTGGGACTTCTGATCATACTCAGCTCCATTCCCTGGGCTTTTTCTCCCTTTACCAGCCGTCCGCATATCCGGGCTTTTTAGACATATAGTTTATGCTCTGATGCGGTGTAAATTTATGCCCATACACTATTGATCACGGCCTCTGAAAATCAAATCCCGAGCGTCTTCATCAATTCCCTTACGGCTGCACCGCCCGCACGGTTCGCGCCGATGGTAGAAGCCGAAGGGCCGTAACCCACCAGGTGGATCCGGGGTTCTTTTGCTACCCGGGTAGCCAGCGATCCGTCCATGAGGATCCCGCCCCCTTCTTCGCGAGGCAAAACGGGGTCTAAATGGGCCAGCGAGCTTTTGAAGCCGGTGTTCCAGAGAATGACGTCGGCTTTTTCCTCTCTTCCGTCGGGCCACCTGATGCCGGTGAGTGTAATCTCGCTGAACATCGGGAAGCGCTTCAGCACGCCCCGTTTTTTCATGTCTATTACGGCGGGCGAAAGCGGCAGCCCGGTAACCGAAACCACCGATAAAGGCGGCAGCCCTTTCCGCACACGCTCTTCTACCATAGCCACCGCGTTATGGCCGGCTACATCGTCAAACGGCCCTTCTCTGAATTCGGGCACACGGCGGGTCACCCAGGTGGTGGTGGTGACCCTGGAGATCTGGTCGAGCAGCTGGATAGCAGATATCCCCGCACCTACCACAATGACGTGTTTCCCTTTGAAATATTCAGCGGTCTTAAAATCACGGGTGTGCAATTGCTCCCCCCGGAAAAGGCCGGCGCCGGGATACTCCGGTATGTAGGGATTTTCCCAGGTGCCGGTAGCGTTGATGATGCCCAGGGCCGAAAAGCGGTTTTCCGGGGTATCGATATAAAACCTTTCCCTGTGCAGATACACTTTTTCTACCTTTACCGGGCGGTATACCCGGAGGCCGAATTTCTTTTCATAGGTCTCATAGTAATGCGGTACGGCCACGCTGGCCCGCACTTCGGTCTCATGAGTATCTGTGGTTTCATCAAAGGCCATTCCCGGCAGGTCATGAATGCGGTTCACCGTGCTCAGGGTGAGGGAGGGCCACCGGAACTGCCAGGCACCGCCCGGCCGGGGCGCTTCATCGAAAATGATGAAATCAGAGCCGGGCTCCAGTCCGCGCTTCTTTAAATGGTAGGCGGCGGAAAGGCCGGCCTGACCCGCGCCAATGACTGCAATTCCGGTTTTGTAACGAAGCCTATCTTCCATTAGGAATAGAACGGTTTAACTATCAGCCTTCAGCCGGCGATGAATCGCCGGGCAGCGAACCGCCGGGCGATGATTCGCTGTCAGCTTTTTTGGATTGGGGTACAGCAAAGCTTCGCCGGGCACAAGAGTTTTCCCTAGTCTCATCTTATCTCCACCCCAGCCCCGGTGCCACATGTTCCAAAATAGCCGAAAGCACATGCACATTATACTCTACACCCAGGGTATTGGGAATGGTTAAAAGAAGGGTATCGGCTTCCTGAATGGCTTCATCCTGTGCCAGCTCTTTAATGAGCTGATCGGGTTCGGCGGCATAGCTCCGGCCAAAGATGGCACGGGTATTCTGGTCCAGCATACCCACTTTATCGGTCCGGTCGGCTTCATGCCCGAAATAGTACCTGTCCTGGTCGTTTACCAATGCAAAAATAGAGCGGCTTACGGAAACGCGGGGTTCACGCGCATGCCCGGCTTCTTTCCACGCTTTGCGGTACAGCCTGATCTGTTCGGCCTGCTGGATATGAAAAGGCTTGCCGCTTTCATCGAATTTCAGGGTGGAGCTTTGCAGGTTCATGCCCACCTGGCCAGCCCAGATGGCCGTGGCATCGGCTCCAGATCCCCACCAGATGCGGTCGCGCAGGCCGGGAGAATGCGGTTCCAGGCCCAGCAGACCGGGCGGGTTCGGAAACATCGGGTTAGGATTCGGCTCAGCAAAACCTTCTCCTTTCAATGCTTCAAAAAACTCCAGCCCCTTCCGGCGGCCCATTTCGGCGTCGGTTTCCCCTTCTGCCGGTTCGTAGCCGAAATGCCGCCAGCCGTCTATGACCTGCTCCGGCGAACCCCTGCTGATGCCGAGCTGTAATCGCCCGCCCGAAATCAGGTCAGCCGCGCCGGCATCTTCCACCATATACAGCGGATTTTCATAACGCATGTCAATCACCCCGGTACCGATCTCTATTTTTTTTGTCTTAGCACCAATGGCGGCCAGTAACGGAAAAGGCGAGGCCAGCTGCTGGGCAAAATGGTGTACCCGGAAATAAGCGCCGTCCAGCCCGATCTCTTCGGCCGCTACGGCCAGGTCAATGGACTGCAGCAGGGTGTCGGCAGCCGTTTTGGTGCTGTAGGCCGGGTGATTAGACCAATGTCCGAAGGATAAAAATCCTATTTTCTTCATAAATCCGCTATGGGTTTAAGCCATAACAAAAGTTAAGACAGAATAGATCATTATTTCACCGGCTTTAAGCTTATGGCATAGCCGCCCCCCGGCACTGAAACCTGCTTTAACCGCGACCCGGAGGTGACGATCTCTTTCCGTATTTCATAAGCCTGGGGGTTGTCTTTATAATGGGCGTCTTTTGCATCGGAATAGATGATGGCTTCATAACGCTTTCCGGCATCCAGGAAATCAAAAGAGATATCGGAGGTGAAAGGCGTGTTTCCGCCGGTATTACCCACAAACCACTGGTCGGAGTTTTTGGCTTTCCGGGCTACCGTAATGTACTCGCCGGGCTCGGCTTCCAGGTAAATGCTTTTTTCCCAGTCGAGCGCTACATCTTTGATGAACTGAAAAGCATCCGGAAAGCGGCCATAGTTTTCTATCAGGTCAGCGGCCATTTGTAAAGGACTGCTCAGGGTGACATACAGGGCCAGCTGGTTGGCCAGGGTGGCATTCACGTGCGATTTATTGTTGGGATTCATTTTTGAAATATCCATTTCAAAGATTCCCGGGGTATAATCCATGGGGCCGCCGATGAGCCGGGTAAAGGGCAATACGCTGACGTGATTGGGCTTGCTGCCGCCAAAGGCCTGGTATTCGGTTCCCCGGGCCGACTCGTTCCCGATCAGGTTCGGGTAGGTCCTGGAAAGGCCGGTGGGCCTTACAGCTTCATGCGCGTTGACCATGATTTTGTATTCAGCCGCTTTTTCAAGGGCATACTGGTAATGGTTGTTGATCCATTGGCTGTAATGGTTTTCTCCTCTCGGGATAATATCCCCTACATACCCGCTTTTTACGGCCGGGTATTCGTATTTGTTCATCAGCTGATAGGCCTTGTCCAGGTGTCTTTCGTAGTTGCGTATGGAGGAAGAGGTCTCATGGTGCATGATCATTTTTACCCCCTTGCTTTTTGCATAACGGTAAATTCCTTCCAGGTCAAAATCAGGATAAGGCGTGACAAAATCAAATACGAAGTCTTTGGAGTTGCCGAACCAGTCTTCCCAGCCAATGTTCCAGCCTTCGACCAGCACGCCGTCAAACCCGTGCCGGGCCGCGAAGTCAATGTACCTCTTCACGTTTTCAGTGGTGGCGCCGTGGCGGCCGTGCGGTTTTACCCGGGTGTAATCGGTTTTGCCGATTTGCACGGCAGGAAGGTCATAGGTGTATGACCACTCGCTTTTACCCGTGATCATCTCCCACCATACCCCCACATACTTCATGGGCTTAATCCAGGAAGGGTCTTTTATTTTTGACGGCTCATTCAGGTTAAGGGTGATATGCGATGCCGGGATGTCTCTGGCGTCATCGCTGACAATGACTGTTCGCCATGGGGTGGCCGAAGGCGCCTGAAGATGGCCCCGGGTGCCGTTGGCATCCGGCGTGATCCACGAGCGGAAAACGAAGTTTTTGTCGTCCAGCTCCAGGTGCATGCACCCGTAGTTCAGCAGGGCGGCTTCGTGGATGTTGATGTAGAGGCCATCCTGCGTTTTTAGCTGCAGGGCGGTTTGTACCCCTGTGGGAGAAAAAGAGGTTTGCGACAGGTTATCTGTTTTAGCCGCTTCGGTGAGCTTCCGTATTTCCGACAGCCGGGAAATGGTGTAATCGTACTCCTGGGTATCGTAGTCGCCGGGAATCCAATAGGCGGTGTGGTCTCCGGTTAAGGCAAATTCGGTCAGCTCTTCTCTGAGCACAAAGTAAGACAGGTTCTTCTGCGCAGGAAATTCATACCGGAAGCCCAGTCCGTCATCAAATAAGCGAAACCGCAGGGTGAGGCTCCTTTCCGTACTGTTTTGCCGGAGGCTCACTTCCATCTCGTTATAATGATTCCGGATGGTTTTGGTTTCGCCCCAGACGGGCTCCCAGGTTTCATCAAACGCGGAGTGCTTCACCGAAGCCAGGCTAAAGCCGTCGTAAAGCGAGGTTTTGGGGTCTGCCTGCTTTCTAATTTCCGCATTGAATTCCGTTTTACTGCCGCCGGCCAGCTCCAGGCCCAGCCTGCTGGGTTGAATCACCGGCTTCCCTTTATACGAAAGGGCGTATAAGGGGCTTCCCTTTTCATTTATACTGAATTCCAGCACAAAATTGCCGTTGGGTGATTTAAGCGTCTGCCCGTGCATCCCCAGGGATACCAGCATAAAAACCAGGATAAAACAGCTTTGAGCCTTGAGCTTTGAGCCTTGAGCAATGAGCCCTGAGCTTTGAGACCCCTTACCTGCCCATGCATAAAAGCGGATAGCTTTAAAATACTTCATTTTGGTTTAATTGTTTACGGTGATTACTTTTTGAGTCCGCGTATCCGGGAGCCGGACGGTACATTTTTTCGATTTTTCGTCCCAGCTCCATTGAAGCTGCGCAGCAGTACCTTCTGTGAATGCGGCCTCTTTCCCTTCAATACTCACTTTTGAGGGTTTTTCTTCCAGCAGGATGCTCAATATAAAATCGCGGTTTTCCGACTGCACAAATCCTTTGTCTTCCGGGGTGATCACGATATCAAGGCCTGAAGCCACGGTAGAGCAAACCAGGCGGGTAACGGAGTAAATGTCTTCCAGGTAATCCTGGTTTTCGCCGTCATCTTCATACAAGGTAAAAGAGGCTTTTTCGTCTTCGTAGTTGGGGAAGATGTGAAAGGTTACCGGGTAATCTTTTTGCTCATGAATGTATTGCATGACCGGCATCATGGGAATGACCGAGCCTTTCCTGACAAAAACGGGAATTGTATTCAGCGGAGCTTTGTAGGGAACCAGCTGCCCGCCCAGGTATTCGGTTTTTTTATCGTTAAAGTCTATCCATTCGCCTTCAGGCAGGTACACACGCTTTACCCTTTCTCCTTTTTTCAATACGGGCGCCACCAGGAGCTCTTCACCGAACATAAACTGGTTATCAATTTTAAGAGCCTCCGGGTCATTGGGGTACTCCATAAAAAGCCCGCGGGTAATCGGGAGGCCGGTATCGTGGGCTTTGCGCGAGTAGGTATAGAGATACGGAAACAGCTGGTATTTCAGCTCAATGGCGGCTTTCGCATTTTTTTCCACAATGTCTCCGAACATCCAGGGTTCCACCGCATTGTCTCCTTCATGGTGTGCCCGGCTCAGGGGGCAGAATACGCCGAATTGCATCCAGCGGGTGTAAAGTTCGGCCATGGCCGGGTAGTCGGTGATATCGCCGCAATACCCCGAGATGTCGGTAGTCCAGAAAGGAATGCCTCCCAGGCCGGCAGAAATACCTACGGCCACCTGGTTTTCCAGCTGGCCCCAGCCGTCAAGCACGTCATTGCCGTTTCCGCTGTCGTTGGTCCACCCGAAAGCGTAGCGTTGCAGCCCGGCATAGGCCGAGCGGGTCATCTGGAACACCCGTTTCCCCGGGTTTCTTTTTTCAAACTGTTCTTTGACCACCTTATCCCAGGTAAGCCCGTAAACGTTGTGTATTTCATCGTGCATGCCGATATGATGCTTCATATTCAGGCGGTCAATGTCTTCTTCATTGCTCCAGGCGGGCTCTCCCATGTCTGTCCAGAAGCCGCTAACCCCGTCGTCAAGGGGTTTCTGCTGGTATTTTCCCCACCAGTCGGCCACCCGGGGCAGAGTGAAGTCTACCACACCACAATTGCCGCCCCAGGGCCAGGGCATATCGTACGATTTACCGGTTCTTACATCTTTCACAAAATACCCCAGCCGGTCGGCCTCCGTCCATTGGGGGTTATCCCGCTGCGATATGACCGGATCCTGGGAAACAATCATTTTAAAGCCTTGGCTCCCGAGGGTTTTCAGCATGCCTTTCGGGTCGGAGTAGTTGCCTTTCCGCCAGTTGAAATCCTGCAAATGCTGGGTCCAGCCGATGTCCTGGTAGATGATGTCACACGGAATCCGGCGTTTCCTGAATTCCGAGGCGATTTCCAGGGCCTGCTTTTCTTTGGTGTACAGCCCCCGGCTCTGGGCAAAACCCAATGCCCACTTAGGCGGCATGATAGGCTTGCCGGTCAGCGAAATGTATTGCTGCTGGATATCCCTGTAGTCTTTCCCATAAATAAAATAGTACACAAACGCCCCGTCAGGAGCCTCAAAAGAGTAATATTCTTCCGATTCCGACCCAAACCGGAATTCTGATTTGTAGGTATTGTCTAAAAAAATACCGTACCGGTAGCTGCTCATAAAAAAGGGGATGCTTTTGGCCAGCGGGTCCTCGTTCACGCTGTAGCAGGGTCTGTCGCTGTTCCACATCTTATAATTGCGTCCCCGGCGGTTGAGCGGGCCGGTTTTCTCGCCCAGGCCGAAAAACTGCTCGTCGGGCCTCAGCACCTTATGCGCCTTAACGGCTTTCCCGGCTGAAAGATGCCCCTTTTCTTTAAAGTCGCTGTAGACCAGCTTTTGCCATTTGTCAAAAATCTGCACCTGCATTGGGCTCTTATTTACCCTGATCCGGAGCTTAGAAGTGAAAATTTCATAGCAGGAGGGTTCATCGTTGACGTTGACCTCGCCTACATCTTCGAGGGTTGTATTAATAACGGCAAACGATTCGTTTTTCCGGGTAAAACTGCCGTTCTGGTCGTACCAGATTTTAACCACCGAGCTGCTCACTATGTCGAGCCGGAGCCTGGAAGCCGTATTCGTATTAAAGGTCACCTGCTTCCCGCTTTTCACATACGATATGCAGTCTTCGGCGCTAGTGGCTCCCGGCAGCAGAAGCAGGATACCTATGATCAGAAATTTTGTCATGTTTTTATTGATTTAATATTCAAATACTAGCATATCCCAATATTTAAGGGAGGGTATGGTAATCTCAATGCTCCCGTTTTTATTCGTGAAGGACAAAGCCCGGGGCTGCCCTTTCAGCAGGTCGGGAGAAGCCAGCCAGGCCTTTTTTACGGGCTGCGTTACGCCTACCGTAAGGGTCAGGCCGGTCACCGTTTCCGGTTCGGGCTGAGTACCGTTTGTATCTCGCCACTCCATAGACCCCGCCCGGGTAAAGTTAATGAGGTGAACCACCTGCCTGTCGGCCAGCTTTTTGGTTACGGCGGCCACCTGCCCCTGCCCTGCCGGCCAGCTGCTGATGGCCGGCTGATTACTCCCGGAGCTTACGGTCACGGCAGAAAATGAGCCGCCGTCGCGCAGCAGGTTCTGATAGCTGACCATAAAGTCATAGTAAGCCAGCAATTCTTCTTTGAGGTCTGCCTTCATCTGGAGATTAGAATTCGGGAAGTACTCGTTACTCAGATAATGCTCTCCCAGTTCCAGGTGGGCTCCGCCAAACGCAAAAATCACCGAGTTGGCCAGGAGTATCCCGGGCTTGTTCAGGTAACCTTTACCGGCTGATTTTGCATAATTCATATACGCCGCCAGAACGGTTTTCCGGGTACCGCCCGAATACGCGTCGTTATCAAGAATTACCCTTGCCAGGTCTTCATAGGTACGGGTCTCGTTCCACACTTCGGTGTAGAGGAAATCCACATCTGCCTTTGAGATACTGTTTTCCTGCCCAAACTGGCTTACGGCGTTCATGACCAGCCGTTTGCCCGGGTGCCGGCGTTTCATGGCTTCCAGGAAGGATTTATAGGTCTGGTCAAGCTGCACCTTTTGCCCCGGGTAGTCGTACACGTCTCCCCTGTTTCCCAGCTGGTCTACATGAAACCCGTCAAAGTCAAGGGCGGTATAAACGTCATTGTTTTTCAGGCCCAGGTAATTCTGCCACTCTTCATTGGCCGGGTTGGTGAGGTAAATATTGCTCTTGAAAGGCGGGCCCAGAGGGTGGTAATCTTTCTGGTTATGATGCTGATCCTTAAAGAGGTACCAGTTTTCTTTTACTCCGGCCTGTGCGGCATTGTCAAGCGCCCCCATGGCCAGGTTGTAAAACATCGTAGTCATGTTTTTCGACCGGGCCGTTTTAATATAATTCCTGACGGTAGCCAGTGAATTATCGCGGCCGATGATATCGCGCCAAACCTCCTGTGGCGCCTCCCCCGTTCCGGCCAGCGGCTGGTGATGCTCATAGTGCCAGTCATAAAACTGGATTCCGTTAATGTGGTAACGGTTTAAGGTGTTAATGGTGTTTCCCACCGAACTTTCAGACATGTTCCCAAAGGAGGAAAGAAAGCCGTAGCGCGGAAATTTCTTCCAGTCCGCCGAAACATCCACCGCTATGCTGTGCACCAGCTTTTCTCCGGATAAAAGCTGCACCAGGTAGCCCCGGTAATCCTTGTCGGGCGGAGTCCAGGTCCAGGTAGAAGAGGTGACCTCCCCGCTGGAAATCAGCTCGCCGAGATGATAGTAATTTACGGTCAGCCTTTCTTTCGGCGATTCTTTGAGGTAAAAAGTAACGGGCTGGCCGGGCGCATAACGCGCTTTATCGGTATGGATTCCGTCATTAAAATAGGTTTCGCCATACGTGATTATTTCGCGGTCAGGGCCATCTTTGTCCTTACATGCCCCAAGGAGGAACAGGAATAAAGATAATAGGAATAAAATCCGTTTATTCATTTTAAAAAAGTTCCGGGTAAGGTGGCTACCTGTCACCTCGAGCGAAGTCGAGAGGCGCTCGGTTCTCGACTTCGCTCGGTTCTCGTCAGCTGCGCTGGCAAACTTCGCACTCTCGTGCTCGTTTGTGCTCGAACTGACAATGGTAACCCATCCCACCACAATCAATCCATTACTGCTTTACTATTTTGACGGTTTCGTTCAGCTGATCCAGCTCTACCAGGTATCTTCCTTCTTCCGGTATCTTCCATTTATTATCCGGAACGGAGCCTTTGGCACTAAAGATCATCTGTTCCACTTCTCCGGTAGGTGCCGCCCCGTTCATACCGGCAAGGAACCACGAACCGTTCCAGTCGGTTTGCTTATCACAGGTGAATTTCAATTCGCCCGGCTTCAGCGTACCTGTCCAGGTAAATTTGTACGGGCTGGCTGTAGCGTTCATCGGAGTAGCATTACCTACATCCCAACCCTTCGCTGACGCATCTCCTACCAGGTAGATCATGGTAAAGGGCGTAAACTTCACGATATCGATCCGCATGTCGCGGGTATCCAGCTTTATTTTGTACACCCCGCCCGGAATATTCCATTTATAATCGTTAGTTCCCCCCGGTTTTTCACTTTCCGACCATTTCACCACCTTCAGGCTGGTTCCCGGCCCCTGGTTATTGGTTTC
Source organism: Leadbetterella sp. DM7 (assembly GCF_040829825.2). Taxonomy (NCBI): domain Bacteria; kingdom Pseudomonadati; phylum Bacteroidota; class Cytophagia; order Cytophagales; family Leadbetterellaceae; genus Leadbetterella; species Leadbetterella sp. DM7. Next base: position 85,090 of record NZ_JBFOLH020000017.1, read on the forward strand.
CGGCCGCAGGAAAACCACGTTGGAATCAAACGAGGGAGAGGTAGCTACCTTAAACTCCCCGCCTTCAGTGATCTCGGCATTGTAATGAAATACAAAAGGATCGGCCGCATTGAGGGTCATGGGTTTAAACGACCAGGCCGTAGAATGCCCCACAAACCACAGGTTACCATATTCCGGAGCGTCCATGGCTTCTATGATGACCGACAGGTTGATAATGTTAGCCACAATTTTATAAATCCCTGCCGTGGGGATGATAAATTTCTCGTCCGGCTGGCTGTCTGACTCCCGGAAGAGCAGCCTGGTGTTATCGGCCCCTTTGTTATACGAAGGTAAAAACGCGCCTTTTGTGGTGATGAATTTCAGCTCCCCCGGGCTGAGTTTTCCCTGCCAGGTAAATGAGCCGGCAGCACCGGCTACCACATTCATAGGGGTGGCGTTATCGGCACTCCAGCCGTTAGGTGCCGCACTTCCTATTAAAAACAGGGTAGATGAAACCGGCTTATAGGTAGTTACCTTAAGCTTAACGGTTTCTGAAACCTGCTGCGGCACCTGGTCATGATGAACATCGGCCAATACCCGGGCTTCGAGGTTGACGGCCGTATTGGGGCTGATCTTAAACTTCTCCAGGAGCAGGCTGTTCAGGTCACCGGTTTTGTAACTCATCGAATTCCTTCCCTGGGTTAAAGTAGTTTTCACTGCCTCTGCAAAGCCTGTCCCTTCCACGCCCAGCTCAAAGGTGTAGGTGATGGCCGAGTGGGTATTGTGATTCGATCCGGGTGTCCAGTTAAACGTTACCGCATTACTCTGATCGGCGGTGATATCCAGCATTACTTCACCGGCACTGGCGGTCAGCGACAACGGCTGATCGCCGAGGTTGGTTTCTATATAATTCTCCTTACATGACATCCCGCAAAAGGTCAGCACGAGAAGTCCGATAAATGCATGTATTTTTCTCATAATTGACATCAGTTTAGTAACCGGAATTCTGTTTTAAATTCGGATTGGCATCTATCTCCCTTTGCGGAATAGGCAGCAGCAAATGTTTGGGCTGGGCATTGACTTTCCCGATGGAATGCAGGAAATTCAAAGCGTACTGACCGCCGTCCCAGCGAATAAGATCAAACCAGCGGTGCCCTTCAAAAGCCAGCTCTATTCTTCTCTCTTTTCTTATCTTTTCACGCATGGCCGCCTGGGTGAGATTCTGCACATCGGCCAGGTTAGTAAGGCCCGCTCTTTTTCTCACCTCGTATAAAGGCTCGGCTGCCTGCCCGGTGTTACCGAGCTCATTCAGCGCTTCGGCTTTCATTAAAAGTACATCGGCATACCGCAAAGCGATAATGCTGGCCGGGTTGGTGTTGTAATCGGGAGAAACAGAAAGGGGCACCAGGAACTTCCTTACGTTATAGCCGGTGCCCGACATGCTGCTTTTGTACTGCTTGTTATCAAACGCAGGGCCGCCTTCATAAAGAATGGTCTTGTCTTTCCGTAAGTCACCCGCTTCATAGAGTTTTACAAACTCCTCTGTGGGCTGATTCCAGCCGTAGCCTCCGCCTACCCAGCCGGTGTTCCGGGGCCCCATGTAGGTGCTTAACCAGTTGGCCTGGTTTTCGTCGTCCCAGAAACCGGCCTTGGTCAGGCCCAGGTACTGGATTTCAAACAAAGACTCCGCCGTATTTTTGTTACGCTCCTCTCCGCCGAAGCAATCGCTGTAGTCCGGGTTCAGGGTATAGCCCAGGCTCTCTACCCGGTTACACATCTCTATGCATTTATCGTATTGACCCAGGGTGAGATATACTTTGGCCAGAAGCCCGGCAGCAGCCCCTTTACTGGCTCTTCCTTTGTCCTGGTTACTGTATTCCTCTCTTCGTGGCAAAAGGTGGATGGCCTCCAGGAGGTCAGGAATAATAATGCTGTTGTAAATCTCTTCGCGGGAGGTACGTGCCGGGAAAAGATCGTCACCGGGTTTGGCGGGCGTAAGGCTCACCGGTACATCGCCGAAAAGCTGAACCAGGATAAAGTAGTAATTAGCCCTGAGAAACCGGGCTTCCCCGATGCAGCGGTCTTTCACGGCGGGGTTGATGTCTATGCCCGGCAGGGTTTCTATGACGTTATTGCAATAGAGAATACCGGGATTAGGCCCCCTCCACAGGTCAATCACTCCGAAATTGTCGGGCCCGGCCACAAAGTTAGCCAGCTGGATGGTCTCTATACCGTCATCCCCGCCACCGGCTCCCACCACGCTGTTTCCGGCCATGATGTCCAGTGTCCACATTCTCATATTGTACAGCTTGGGGCGCTGCATCGGCTGATAAGCCGCATTGGTCATGGCAATAGCCGAGGCTTCATCTTTGATGGTTCCGGAGCTCGGTTCTTCGAATGGCTCGCGGTCAAGGTAATCGCTACAGGAGATAAATAGACCCGGTAGCACAATCAGCAGTAAGTAGGTTATTTTTTTCATGCTTGCAGAGATTAAAACTTAATGTCCAGTCCGAAACTGATGGTTTTGGTTAAAGGATAATTGCTGTTATCCACGCCCCCCTGTACTTCAGGGTCAAAGCCCGAGTAGCGGGTCCATGTCAGCAGGTTCTGCGCCGACATATAAATTCTCGGGCGGGTACTTTTCAGGAAACCCCGGTCAAACGTATAGCCTACGGTCAGGTTTTTAAGGCGCAGGTAGGAGCCGTCTTCCACAAAGCGATCCGATACCCGGGTATTTTTATTCGGATCACTGTAAATGGCCCGTGGTACGGTAGTGCCCGAGCCTTCGGCAGTCCACCGCTCCAAAACTTTGGTAGTCTGGTTTCTTACCGTGTACATCCCCTCCAGGGTGATCCGGTTGGCATTGTAGATTTCATTCCCGGCCACTCCCTGGAAGAACACCTGGAAGTCAAAATTTTTGTATTTCAGGTTATTGGTCAGCGCAAAGCTCCAGGCCGGAGTGGGATTCCCGATGTACGTGCGGTCATAGTCATTCACCACGCCGTCATTGTTAATATCCAGGAACCGGATATCGCCGGGCGCCGTGCTGTTAGCCGGGTCAGCGCCCTGGTACTGGTAGGCGTAATTGTTGACTTCCTCCCAGTTCTGGAAGAGGCCGTTGGTGACATACCCGTAAAAAGAACCGATAGGCAGGCCTTCCCGGTGGTGCTGGTACCCGTAATAGATCGGAACGCTGTTATTGAGCTTGACCACCTTGTTCTTATTGTAGGAAACATTAAAATCGGTGGTCCACTCCAGCGCACCGCGCAGGTTATCCGATGACAGGCTAAGTTCCCATCCCACATTCCGGACTTCTCCGGCGTTAATCATGGGAGTATTGATATCCGAATACCCGGTAGTGATCGGCACCACCATCCTGACCAGCATGTCGGTGGTATTTTTGATGTAAGCATCTAAGGTGGCGTTCAGCCTTCCGGAGAACAATGAGGCATCTACGCCCACGTTGCTTTGTTTCACGGTTTCCCAGCGGATGCCCGGGTTGGGCATCACCAGCGGGTACAGCGTAGAAACGGGCTGGCCGTTAAACACGTATTGCGACGTTCTCAAACGGGTAAAGGCCGCATAGTTATCCAGCACGCCCTGGTTACCGGTTACCCCGTAGCCGGCCCGCAGCTTGAGGTCAGATATAAGGCTGTTTTCCCCGAAGAAATCTTCTTCCGAAATCCTCCATGCCGCAGAAAAAGACGGGAAGGTACCCCAACGGTTGGCCTCTGTAATCCTTGAGGTTCCGTCTCTCCGCACTGTAGCGGTCAGGAAATATTTATTGGCAAAGGAGTAGTTAACCCGGCCAAAGAAGGACAGCAGCGCCCACTCGCTTTTACTCCCTCCCACGGTGGGATCCAGCAGCCCGTTATTGAGCTGGTTAAAATCATCCGACAGGAATTCCTTAATGCTGCCGTTCATGTAGGAGAATACATTGTTCTGGGCACTGGAGCCCACCATTACATTGACGTTATGGTTGCTTTTGAAAACATCCATGTAGGTCAGGGTATTGTCCCACAAATAAGTGATGCTTTTATTGGCTGACTGGCCCCGGTAAGAGTTGGGTACCGGAATGGGCTTCCAGTCGTATTTGGGAGAGAAGTTTACATTATCCCAGTATTTAAAGTCTATTCCGCCCGTACTTTTAAAGACAAACCGGTCAGCAAGGCTGATTTCGGCATACAGGTTTCCCAGGGCATTGTACCCCTTTGTTTCCGAGCTTTCGAGGTTGGCCGTTCCAATGGGGTTCCGTAAATCGCCGTAGAATCTGGCCTCGGCTCCGGGACCCGAATAGGTCAGGTCATCGTTAAAAACAGGCTGGGTAGGAAGAGACGCCAGGGAGTTAATCACACTGTAATTTCCCTGGCTTTTGTCATCATGGCTCAAAGTAAGATGGTTACCGAATTTCAACCAGGGCTTGTTTCTTGCCTCGTTGTTGAATTGCAGGGTATAGCGCTTGTAGGAGGTATTAATGACCGTACCTTCCTGCTCAAAGTAGCCTCCGGAAACATAATAGCTGCTTTTATCAGACCCTCCGGAATACGATAAGGTGTAGTTCTTCATGGTACCGGGTCGTAGCAGCTCGCCCACCCAGTCGGTACTTTGGGTCCACGATGCCGGATCGGCAAAATCGGGCCTCTGGGATTCGTTATTAGCTGCCATCATCTCATTGTGCAGAGAGGCAAACTGCCGGGCATTGAGCATTTCGGGCACGCTGGTGGTATTCTGAAAGCCCCAGTTGGTGCTGAAAGAAATCACGCCATCGCCGGCCTTCCCTTTTTTGGTAGTGATGAGCACCACGCCATTGGCCCCGCGCGATCCGTAAATGGCGGTGGCCGAGGCATCTTTTAGCACATCTATTGACTCCACATCGTTATGATTCAGCGCATTCAGCGGCATGTCGGTAGGCACCCCGTCAATCACCAGCAGGGGGTCAGAATTATTAATAGAGCCCAGTCCGCGGATCCGGATAGAAACATTGCTTCCGGGCGCACCGGCGTTGACAATCTGCACTCCGGCGGCCCGCCCCTGCAGGGCTTCACCGATACTGGCTACCGGGTTATCCTTGATTTTGGCGGAGTTCACTGAAACCAGCGACCCGGTCAGGTCTTTTTTACGCATCACCCCGTAGCCTACTACCACTATTTCATCCAGCAGCTTTGTGTCTTCTGCCAGGGTAATTCTCAGCTCACTTTTCCCCTCCAGGGCTACTTCCTGCGTTTGGTAACCCATGAACGAAATGAGAAGATGGGTATCATCCGGCATCTTTTCCAGGGAAAACCGGCCGTCAGCATCAGTCATGGCGCTCCGCTGTGTCCCTCTTACGGTGACCGTGGCCCCGGCCACACTCTCGCCTTTTTCATCGGTAACCACTCCGGTAATCCGGCGTACCTCCTGCGCCTGCAAATGAAGGCTGAACAGTAAAAACAGGAACAGGAGCAGGGGTTTTAAAGAGGGCGGTTCTTTAAACGGTAGTTGATTTTTTCTCATAGTATACATCTTTTAATGATTACAGATGGCTGGCTTGGTTGAATAACCGGGCAGACCCGGGGTTTTCCATCTGATACAAAAGTAGAGGAGTGTGTTCAGCCTGAAAAATTGATATGGAAAATATATAGATTATATAATAACATAATACACTAATTAATAGTATATTAGTACATTAAAATAATACAAAAAATATAGATCAAATATTCTATTTTTTAGAACTATGATTGTATTTTTTTGTACTTTTAACCGACAAAACAGAGACCCCTTACTCGGTTTCAGAGAATCTTTTTACCGACCCTATGCTCATCACCCGGGCTTCAAATTCTTCACGGGGCACCGCTGCCTTATTCCTCACCCGGGTGCGGTAGGTATAGATGGTATTGGCTGAATAATGAAGAAAATTAGCAATGCGGGCGCTGTCGGTAATACCGAGCCGGATCAGGGCAAAAATCCGTAGTTCCACATTCAGCAGCTCGTAGGTTTTTAAAACAAAACGCTCTTCTCTGAGCAGAAGGGAGTTAAATTCTTCGACAAAGTTGGGGTACAAATGAAGAAAGGTATTATCAAAGTTTTCGTATAGCTCTTTGAGCTCATTGTCAATCATATCTCTCGACTTGAGTGTGCGGTACAGGTCTTCCAGCTTGCGGTCCATCACTTTCTTGTTAAGTGTTTTCTGAAAACGCTCCAGCTTATTGATGTAGGTAGAACACAGGTTGAAGAAATTACCAATGTACGTCTCCTTCACCTTATTGGCTTCCGAAAGCCGGGTGTTCACCACCGAGATCTCGTGGTTTACCGTTTGAAGCTCCAGGTTTTTATTTTTTAATTCGCTGTTCAGCTCATTCAGCTTCTGGTTTATTTCAGACAGCTCCTGCCTGATTCGGGCCACTTTTTTCATCTGGCGGTAAACATAAATTACGGCCGATATCAGGAACACCGACAGGATGCTCACCAGCACAAGGTAGAATTGAAGGTTTCGCTTCTGGCTGTTCAGAAGCTCTTTATACGCCGTATCAATGATGGGAAATATCTGGGAGGCCTCGTAGGTCCGGATCCGGGCATTGCAGAATATGGCATCTTCCATAGAGAGGCGGATGCACTGGTAGGCCCTTTCCACCTGGCCCGTCTGGTATAAGGTAGAGGCCAGGGCCCGCAACGAGGCGTTTTCCTTAATGGAGTTTTTGATATCACAAATCGCCGAAATGGTGTAATACTTTTCCTGCAGCTCCGGGTTTCCTTCCTTCTTATAAATATTGGCCAGGGTGTAGGCAAATATGGCTTTCTCGTGGTTGTCGGCCTGCATCCGGCTGAGACATTCCAGCAGGATCTGTTTGGATTCCGCCAGCTTTCCCTCATCATGAAGCTTATCGGCCAGAACAATCTTGTAGCGGTTAGACTCCGGCGATAAAACGGTCAGCAGGGAGTCGCGGTAAAGTGCGCTGGTATGAATATATTGATGCGTGTACGGGTTGTTTTGAGAGTAATAATTGTACAGCTGTTTGTAGCTGTCGTAATACTTGACGCTCAGCTCCTGCGATAACTGGCTTTTCTTTATGGATTTTAACAGCTCCAGCGATTCAATATACATTCCTGCAATTACATACAGGGAACTGAGATCCAGCCGCGATTCCGTGATCCGCCGGGCATCGCCCAGGGCGTTGGCAATGTCCAGGTTGGCTTTTGAATAGTGAATGGCCGAATCAGAAATGAATGTCTTATACTCTTCAATCAGCTGATGATGGATTCCGTAACGCTGCGACAGGCTAAGGTCCGGCGTTTTGAGCATATTCTTGGTTTTGGCAATCCGCCCCTCCTTCTCCCTGTCGTACTCTGCTTTTTTCTTAATGGCAGACGATAGCTCTGTCAGCAGGGAGTCGGCAGCGCTTGCAGCGAATGACGCTTTACAGCAGAAAACGGCCAGGATAAGAAATACGCTTCTGATCATATTCAGGTGGGTTGTCTGCGTAAAATTACAGAATATATTTTTGATTAGGATTGAGGGCGGATTCACAGCACCCGGATAAATCCATTTATAATAAAAACTCGCACGTTCTTTATAAATGAAAGCAATCAGCCGGCAAAATGAAAATATATACTTAAAGGGGTGAGTAAAAACATTAAGTATTTTGTGAATAACTAAAACTTTTATGTATTTGAATGATACTATTTGCCTTCTAACTGATCCACCAAATAAACCCCGGCCGGTGAATTAAACCTCCCTGGCGTTTTGCCCCAGTTAATAGCATGTAATCATTCTCTAAAATAGACTTACATCAACACCGGTATTCTCCCAAGTTTTGCAAAGCTGTAAACGATTTAACTATGACGATGAACAAAGTACTCCTGCAGGGCTTCCTGCTTTTTACGGTTTTGGCTGCCGGGCCCGGCACTGCTCAGGCGCAAGACCAGATTCTCGACGGGATCGGTGAAACGGGAATGATAGCACGCTATGTATTTAACGGAGATACCAAAGACCTCGGTAAATCGATCAAAGGAGATCCGACGAAGCTGGAATTTATGATTGACGACGTGGTGTTCAAGCCCTTCTGCGACACCTATGGCCGGCATTCGGTTTACCTGGATGTCCGGTTGAAATAAGCCTGCCAAAAAGTCAAAAAGTTTCAAATGCTACGGATTGACCATGCATTTGAAACATTTTGGCTTATAGCTCTCCTGCTTTTCCGGCTAATTTTGCCTGTTCTGACAAATTTATTCTACCTGATATATTTCGATCCGCCCTCTTCGCCCTACTGCTCATCCGGACTATACCACCCATCTGCCCCAAAGAAATTATTTACTTTGTCCAAAAAATTACAACACCCTAAATTTCAGCACAATATATTTCATCCTAAGATTAATTTATCTATATTTATGCTTTTGATATCCTTATGGCCGGAAGACACTACTTAACATTGCTCGCCGTTTTACTTCTTCCCGGCTGTAGTACCAAGAAGGAGGCAAAAGAAGAAACTTCGCGGATTACCGGTTGTTACAGCCCGGAAACCACGGATCACAACTGGTATCTTTCCGGTAAAAAAGCGCCGTTATTCAAAGGTTTGGAGGGTATAGACTTTAAAATTTCAACGGTCAGTGAGGAGGCGCAACAATACTTCAACCAGGGGCTGATGCTGGCTTACGGCTTCAATCATGCAGAAGCAGCGCGGTCATTCTACGAAGCTGCACGGCTGGATTCCGCCTGTGCCATGGCCTTATGGGGCTTCGCCTATGTGCTGGGGCCTAACTATAACGGCGGCATGGAGGAAGATAGCTATCCAAGGGCCTATAATGCCATCCTTAAAGCACAATCGCTGTCGGGCAAATGTACGCCCAAAGAGATTTCACTGATCCGGGCCCTGGGTACACGTTACGAAGCTCAGCCACCTGCTGACAGGTCTTACCTGGATGTAGCTTATGCCGGTGCCATGAAAAAGGTATATGCACAATACCCTTCTGATCCGGATATCGGGACACTCTATGCTGAAGCCCTGATGAACCTGCATCCCTGGGACCTGTATGAAAAAGATTCGCAAAAGCCCAAATCGTGGACACCGGAGCTGGTGACCGTATTAGAGCGCCTCATAAAAACCCACCCCCGGCACCCGGGTGCCCATCATTTCTATATTCATACCCTCGAAGCCTCCGCCACGCCTGAAAAAGCGCTGGCCAGCGCCCGGCTGCTGGATACACTGGTGCCGGGAGCAGGGCACCTGGTACACATGCCTTCGCATATCTACATCAGGACCGGCGACTACCACCTGGGCACACTCTCCAATCTACGGGCTGTGGAAACAGACAGCCTGTATACTACCGCCTGCCACGCTCAGGGAGTTTATCCGCTTGCTTACTACCCGCATAATTACCACTTCCTGGCGGCTACCGCCACCCTGGAAGGTAACTCAAAGCTGGCCTGGAGGGCAGCAAAGGAATTACAGGAACATACTGCCACCGGCCTCATGGATCAGCCGGGATGGGGCACTCTCCAGCATTATTATACCATACCCTATTATGTGGCCGTGAAACTTGGCCTGTGGGATACCCTCCTGGCCCTGCCCCACCCCGAAAAAGACCTGGTATATCCCCGGGCTATCCGGCATTATGCCCGCGGTATGGCCTATATGGGGAAAAACGACAGGAAAAATGCACAAAAAGAATATGATCTGCTGAAAGGGCTGGTCGCCGATACCACTTTACAGCACCTCACCATCTGGAATATCAACACCACGGCAGACCTCGTACAGATTGCGGACAAGGTTTTAGCCGCCGAAATCGCCGCAGGGGAAAACCGGTGGGATACTTCCGTTTCCCTGCTCAAAGAAGCCGTTGAAATTGAAGATAATCTCAACTATAACGAACCGCCCGACTGGTTTTTTCCCGTACGTCATCACCTGGGCGCCATACTGCTCAAAGCCGGAAAGTACGAAGAAGCCGAAAAAACTTATCGCCGAGATCTCCGGACCTGGAGAAAGAACGGCTGGGCGCTGAACGGACTATATCGTGCGCTGGTACAGCAAAAAAAAGACAAAGAAGCAAGGGAGATAAAATCCGCCTTTGAGAAAGCCTGGCAGCATGCCGATGTATCGCTGGCTTCTTCCGGTGCCGTCATATCTTCCGTCCGTAATTAATGAGTGAGCAGACCCGGCGGTTCTTCAATAATTGATGACTCCGGGCATCTGCGCCACTGAGGGATATTCAGTAAATAGAATTGAAATCGGTTGTTGAATAATTTTTTGACAGCCGATTTTGTTTTTTTAAAGAAATGCTAGCCAGAGATTTTGCTGATGGGATACTATGTTGTTGTCAAGGGCCTT